>CACGAM010000004.1 GCA_902571055.1 uncultured Pelagibacteraceae bacterium
ACTGTTACAAAAATTTCTCAGAAATATTGCTGGGTACATTTAGATCAACTAAAATCTGAGCCTGCAATCGATATAAACGAGATAAAAGAAATTAATCTATTAGATAAGCTAAAAGAGGGATCAAAATTAAAAATTGTAGTTGAAAATCTAGAGTCAAGATCGGGTGAAATTGTTGTTTCAGCTTCTAAAGCAAAAAAAATTGAGGGGTGGGAAGCGCTTCTTAAAAAATACGAAAATAATGAAGTAATTAAAATTAAAATTAAAAACAAAATTAAGGGTGGTTTTGTATGTGAGGAAATTGAAACAAAACATTTATTATTTATGCCTGCATCTCAACTTTCATCAAGACCAAGTAAAGAAAGTGCTAATGTTATAAATACTGAAATGGAAGTCAAAATTATTCAAGCTGACAGAAAAAGAGCAAATTTATGTTGTTCAAGACGTGAATTAATAAGCGAAAATAAAAAAGGAGATCAAAAACAAAAATTTAATAAATATAACCTTGGAGATCGTGTAGATGATGCTGTCGTAAAAAGCATAACAGATTGGGGTTTATTTTTTGAAATAAATGGTGAACTAGACGCATTATGTCATTCGTCTTGCTGTAGTTATCAAAGAATTGAGAATTTAAATGATATTTTTGAAGTTGGACAAAAAATACCGGTTGAGGTAATAAGCAAAGATGAAAAGAAACTTCAAATTGGAGTAAGCATCAAAGCACTTTTAAAAAATCCTTTTGACAATATAGAAAATTATAAAGTAGGTGAAAACTACGACGTTATAGTAAAAAAGGTACTTGCTTACGGTTTATTTTGTGAGTTAGAGGATTCACTGGTAGCTTTATTACATCAATCCCAGATATCATGGACCGAAAAAAACCCATTCCCAAAAAATTATTTTCAAGTTGGCCAAAAAATTAAAGCTCAAATAATGTCAATTGATAAAGATAACCAAAGAATTTCTATATCTCATAAACTTACACAAGAAAATCCATATGAATTAATCAAAAATAAATTTGGATCTATTGCTTCAATAGAGGTTACAGTAGTTGATAAAAATGAAAGTGGTTTAATAGTCAAACTTCCAGAAGTAAACGTTGAAGCATTCTTGCATCAAAATCAATTAAGTTGGACTGGAAATTTTAAAGAGCAATTACAAAATTATAAAAAGGGTGATAGCATTAAGGTAAAAATTGTAGACATATCTGTGGAAAATAGCAAAATATTGGTTAGCAAAAAAGCTTTAGAGCAAGATCCAATGAGCTTTTGGGATGGAAAAAAAGTAGATGATATTGTTACAACAAGAGTAATTTCTGTAGATAAAAAGGGACTAATAGTTAAACCTGAGGGGTCAGAAATAGAAATTTTTATAAAAAAAAATCAAATCGCTATAGAAAATGCCGATGCGAGAGCAGAGCGTTTTACAGTGTCTGACGTTATCGATTGCGCTATAACCGAAATTTCAATGGAAAAAAGGAAAGTATCATTAAGTATTAAAAGGGTAGAGGAAATAAATAATGAAATAGCAATAAAAAATTATGGTGATTTATCTTCAGGTAAATCTTTACCTTTTGCAAATTTATCTGATAAGTTGAGTAAAAAAGATAAGAATAAAAAATAAGCAAATTGTCAAAAAATAAGTCAGATATTTTAAAACAATTATCAACAAACTTTCCAAATTTTATAAAAAAAGATCTTTCAAAAGTAATTGAAATTATTTTAGAAAAAATAAAAAACTCTTTGAAAAATAACGAGAGAGTTGAATTAAGAGACACTATAATTTTTGAGGCAAAGTCTTTTAAAGCTAAATATGCAAGGGATCCAAGAAATAATCAGAAAGTATTTGTTCCAGATAGAAAGTTAATTAAATTCAAGATTTCAAAGAAATGGCAAAAAGAAATTAATGAAAAGTAAAGTTTTTATAGCTTGCGATACTACAAAAATTAAAAAAATTAGAGAAATCATAAGTAAAACTAAAAATTCCAAAATTAAAATTGGTTTGAAATTTGGTCTTGAATTTTTAAATTCTAAAACTGGTAGAGCTTATATATCGAAAATCAAAAATAAGACAATTTTTGCAGACCTAAAACTTCATGACATCCCCAATACTTGTGCATCAGCAATTAATGCAATTAAAGATTTAAAAGTTGATTATTTAACGATACACATAAGCTCAGGTTTAGAGGCTCTTAAAGTTGCAAAAAAAGCCTCAGGTAAAATTAAAATTGTAGGTGTAACTATATTAACCTCATTGAATAATAATGCTTTAAAAGAGATTGGATTTGACAAGGATGTTAAAAAATTAGTTCTTCATCAAGCAAGATTAGCAAGCAAAGCAGGGCTTGATGCTATTGTTTGTAGTGCACAAGAGGTAAAATTAGTAAAAAAAGTATTTAAAAAAGAAATAATAACACCTGGCATAAGATTTAGTTCAAAAGCAAATGATCAAAGGAGAACTTTAACCCCTAAACAAGCCATTTCAAACGGTGCTAATTGGCTTGTAATAGGTAGGGACATAACTAAAGGTAACATTCAAAAAAATATTAAAAAATTAATTGATCACTTAAATAAATGATCAAAGGTTTAAAAATTTGTGGTGTCTCAGATGCCGAAACTTTAAGTTATATCTTAAATCACAATCAAAGACCTACTATGATTGGCTTCATAACCAATTATGAAAAAAGCAGAAGATTTGTTGAATATGAAAAACTAAAAAGTTTGGTTGATGTGGATAAAAAAAACGTAAGTTTTGTATCTGTGCTTGTAAATCCAGATGATAAGATTTTAGAAAAAATTAAAAATTTAAATTTTGATTATTATCAATTATACGATGTAAATTCTGAAAGAACTAAAGAAATTAAATTAAAATATAAAATCAAAATAATTAGTGCACTTACTGTTTCAGGTAAAAATGATGTGATAAAATATAAAGATTACCAAGATATCTCAGATATAATTCTATTTGATTCAAAGGGTTACCATAAATCTGAAAGTTTTGATCATAACCTACTAGATGAAGTGCCTCATAAATTAAATAAAATGATTGCAGGAAATATACAAATAGATGATATTCCAAAATTTAGAAATAAAGACTTCATAATTGACCTTAGTGGAGCAATTGAAGATGAAAATGGAAAAAAAGATATAAATAAAATTAATAAATTGTTAAATTTATTTAAAAAATATGAAACTTAAAAAGAAAATTCCAGTAATTGATCAAGGAAATAAACTCGGGTTTTGGGGAGGTAAGTTTGGTGGAAATTTTGTTCCCGAAACATTAAAAAAACCAATCGAAGATTTAGAAATTCTCTTTAATAATCTCAAAAAAGATAAAAAATTCATTGCTGAAAGGGATAAATATTTCAAAAATTGGATAGGTGCTCCTACCAGATTCATAAAACTAGAAAATTTAACAAAGCATGTTGGTGGAGCTCAAATTTATTCTAAAGTTGTCTCGGACGCAAACGGTGGGGCACACAAGATTTACAACGCAACAGTCCATTGTTTACTTGCAAAACGCTCTGGTAAAAAAGTTATTTGTGGGGACACCGGCGCGGGGTATGCGGGTAAAATGTTAAGTATGGCTGCAAAAAAGTTTGGTCTTAAATGTAAAATCTTTATGGGCGCAAAAGATATTGCAAGACAACAACCAAATGTAAAAGCTATGAAAAAAAATGGTGCCGAGGTAGTTCCGGTTTATTCAGGAAGCCAAACGCTTGTGGATGCTGTTTCAGAGTGTATGAGGTTCTGGGTTGCTAACTGTGATACAACTGCCATGTGTGTAGGTAGTACGGTAGGACCAGCAGTTTTTGTTAGAATTTGCGGTTGGAGCACTAGTCAAATTTCGAGAGAACTTAAAGTTCAATTGATTGATGAGTTTGGATCAATTCCAAAAAAACTTAAACTTTACAATTGTGTGGGTGGCGGAAGTTCGAGTTTTGGATTTTGGAATGAGTTTATGGATTATGATAAAAAACAGTGTGAATTTATTGGTGTGGAAGCTGGGGGACCTGCAAAAAGTAAAAAGCATGCAGCACCTTTAACTTATGGTTCTAAAATTGGAATTCTTCATGGTGCAGCCCAATACGTAAATCAAAACTCAGATGGACAAATAGAAGAAACAGAATCTATCTCAGCTGGTTTGGATTACCCTGGAATTTCTCCACTGCATTGTTTTTTAAAAGACACAAAGAGAGCTAGATACACATCAGCAAGCGATGAAGATGCTCTTAAAGCATACAAGTTAGTAACAAAATTTGAAAAATTAAGGCCTTCTTTAGAACCGAGCCATGCATTCTTTGTTGCAATAGCTGATTCAAAAAAATTTAGCCAAGATACAATAGTAGTCGTTAATAGCTGTGGGGATGCTTACAAAGATAAAGGAATTTTAGAGCAAAGGTTAGGAAAAAAATATGTTAAATCCAATTAGTGCTGCATTTAAAATAGCTAAAAAAGAAAAAAGGCCAGCTTTGTTAACATACACTGTTGCAGGTGATGGATCAAAAAAACAATCCTTAAATATTCTTGAATCAATATCTGAAAATGTTGATATTCTAGAGGTTGGAGTTCCGCATAACACTCCAGTTGCAGATGGTACCCAAATTCAAACCAGCGCATATCGAGCTATAAAAAATGGAATTAAAATTAATGATATTTTTAATATTATTAAAAAATTTAAAAAATTACAAAAAAATAAACCCGTAATATTAATGGGTTATTATAATATGATTTTTCAGTATGGTGAAAACAACTATATAAAAAAGTGTAAAGCCTCTGGTGTTAATGGATTGATAGTCGTAGATTTACCTTGGCCAGAAAATAAAAATTTTGCGAAAAAATGCAAAAGTAAATCGATTTATTTTATTCAGCTATTATCACCAACAACCACAAATAAAAGGCTTAGAAAAATTATTAAAGATTCTCATCAAATGAATTATTTTATATCAATGTTGAGTACTACAGGGGGTAAATTAAAAGTGACACCTAAAGAAATACTTAAAAATTATAATAAAATCAAAAAAATAGATCCAAAAAAACATACTGTGATTGGATTTGGAATCACCGAAAAAACAATTGGAAAATTTAAATCTGCAGATGGATTGGTTGTAGGTAGTGCAATTTGTAAAGAAATTACTAGAAGTTTAAACAATAGACAAAATCCTGTCACAAATGTAAGTAGATTAGTAAAAAATTTAAAGAAAAAAATAAGATGAATTGGATAAAAAAAATTAAATATTTAGGTCAAAGAATTAAAGTAAATTTTAAAAAAAAATTCCCAACTAAAGAAGAAGTTGAGAATTCAGATTGGACTAGCTGTTGCACTGGCCCAATATTAAAAAAAGATTTGGAGGATAATTTTTGGGTTTGCGGTGCTTGTGGAAAGCACCACAGAATAAACTGTTTGCAGAGATTTAATATTTTTTTTGGTAAAGATAATTATGAAATTATAAAAACTCCAATACCTGGAGATGAAAACCCTTTAAAATGGGAGGATGTAAAACCGTATAAAAATAGGCTAGCAGATACAAAGAAAAAAACCGGACAGGACTGTGCAATAATGGTGGCTAAAGGAAAAATAAACAACATTGAAGTGATAGCTGCTGCATCAAATTTTGAATTTTTAGGAGGCTCTGTATCTATAGCGGAATCGGAGGCAATAGTTTATGCCGTCCAAAATGCAATAGATAATAAAATTCCTTTTGTAAATTTTTGCAGTGGTGGAGGAATGAGAATGATGGCTTCTGCAGTTAGTCTCACAGCCGGGATGGGCAAAACAACAATTGCGATTAATGAGCTTAAAAAATCTAGATTGCCTTACATAGTTTGCATTGTAGATCCTTGTGCTGGAGGAATTTCAGCAAGTTACGGAATGACAGCCGATGTTATATTTGGAGAGTCAGGCGCACTTTGTGCTTTTGCTGGTCGCAGAGTTGTGCAGGCAACTGTGAAAGAGGAATTACCTAGTGATTTTCAAAGTGTTGAATTTTTAGAAAAACATGGGTTTATTGATAAAGTAATACATCGAAGAGATTTAGCGTCAGAGATTGGTAACATATTATCTATATTGCTTAACAAAAATACTGAGGTAAATTTAACAGCAAATAATGAAACTTCAGAAAATATTGAGCAGATTACAAAAGCTGCATCCTAAAGAAATTGATCTTAGTTTAGTTCGTATTAAAAATCTCCTGCACAAACTTGGAAATCCCCAAGATGAAATTAAAGCTATAACTGTTGTAGGTACTAATGGAAAGAATAGTACAATAAATGCAATTTTCTCAATTTTAAAATCAGCAAATATAAAATGTAATGTTTATACAAGTCCTCATATTTTAAAAATAAATGAGAGGTTTATTTTTGATGATAGAGAAATTAATGATGAAGAATTGGCAGATTTATTTGAGGAAGTAGAAAGTATAAATGAAAATGAAAAAATAACATTTTTTGAAATACTAACTGCTTGTTATTTTTATAAAGCTTCTAAATTTCCTAATAATATTAATCTTATAGAAGCTGGGTTATTTCACAGGTTTGATGCTACTAATGTATTAAAAAAAAATATTGCTAGTGTCATAACTTCAATAAGTTTAGATCACTTGGACTGGCTACCTCAGAATGAGAGGACTATTGAAAAAATCATATTTGAAAAAACTTCTTCATTATTAAAATCAAATATTATTGTTGCAAAACAAAGCTCAAATGAAATTATGGAGTGCATAAAACAAGTAATTTTTAAAAATAATTCTAATAAATTTTTTTTTAATGATGATTATAGCTTTTTAGTTAATGAAAATGATTATTTTTATTACGAGGATAAATTTGGTAAATTAAAATTACCAATGCCAAATTTACTTGGCCAATTTCAGTTGGAAAATATATCAACTGCAATATCTACTCTGAGAAATCTAAAGTTTGATATTACGGAGTCAGATATTAGAAGTGGAATAACAAACCTAACATCCTTAGCCAGACTTCAAGAGATAAAATCAGGTAAATTAAAAGAATTAGTTAAAAATAATAGGTTAATTATTGATGGTAGTCATAACGAAAATGGCAGCAGGTCTTTAAATAATTATCTTCAAAGCTTAAATTGTAACAAGCATGTGGTTGTTGGAATGATGGCAAATAAACATCATAAAAAATATATCAGTTACTTTAAAAATATTTCATCTTTAACAACTGTAGATATTCCAAATCAACCGAATTCGATAAGTGGAAAAGATTTAATGAAAAAATTTAAGGATTTACCAAACGTAAAATATCAACCTAATATATTAGAAGCAATTAAATCCATAAACTTAAAAGAGGGGGATGTTTTATTAATAACAGGATCTTTATATTTAGCTGGGGAAGTATTGAGTTTAAATTAAAGATTTTCTTTAATCCAATCTTGAATATTAGATTTTGTAGTTGCTCCAACCTTTGTACTTGCTAATTCTCCATCTTTAAACAATAGCATTGTTGGGATACCTCTAACTCCAAACTTAGTTGGGGTATTTGGCTCTTCATCAATGTTATGTTTGGCTACAACAACTTCTTTCATTTCATCAGAAATTGCCTCAAGATGTGGAGCAATCATTAAACATGGATTACACCAAGATGCCCAAAAATCCGTAACAACAACTTTATTGTCCTTGATCATTTTTTCAAAAGTTTCGTCCGTAGATTTTACTGTAGGCATAATTCTTATATATAAAAATTTAATTTATAATCAATATATAATTTTAGTATTTTAATATTATCCACATTAAACATTTTCATATTTTTTTTGTATTGACATAACATGATCATTTAACTGATCTAAAAATTTTAGTTTTTCCTCATCATTTTGATCTGAATATTTATCTCTCAAAGTGTCAATTTCAGTAAAACAAGCAGCAACTGTCCACCATTTTTCTTTCCCAGTGCTTAATATTCTCTTTGCAATACCTTTTTCTATTTTTTTTTTTATGTCTTGAGGCAGGACTTCTGGAGCTTCTTGAAAAATAATTTTCTTACCAAAATCATGCAACCTTTCATCCTCAAATTTTGACAGTAGGTTTAGTTTATCCTTCCAATCTGCTGAATGCCAGGCAGGAAATAAGGCTGTATCTTTATTTGATGTGAATTTTGTATAAATACTTTCCTCAGCATATATATCCTCTTGATTTTTTGATTGTTCTTTATCTTCTGCAATTTCTCTCAAAGCTGTTAATATATTTTTTGAAAAATCTTCATTTTCCTTAACCATTTTAGATCTTTTGTTAATTAGTTCTAGATCCATTGCATTATAAGGTTCTTCTTGCATACCATATTTTTTATCGAGAATTATTGGAGCTTTATTTGATCTTATAGTTCTTAAAAATTTAGGGGTTTTTTTCATTTCTGCTTTTAGTTCATTTACTGACATTTTTAACAAAGGCTCTACATCAACTCTTAAGTCGACAGCCTGGCCCCATTGATAAATTGGATGAATACAATATTTTGGATGAAGTGGACTGACCAGATATAGTCTACTTTTGCCATAAAAATATTCATTAAGGGTAATGATATTTTCTTTTTTTATGATTGTTTCGGTCTCTATTTTATTAGAAGTTCTCAAAAACTCATTCCATGTATGAGGTTGTTTTCTTTTTATCAAACCAAGAACTTTTGCAGTTAAGCTTGCATCAAATAACGCAGAGTGAGCTCCAGCTGAGTCAAACCCATTCATTTTACTCAAAGACGCTAATTTAAATACCGGGTTATTTTTTTCATTAATTTCTGTCTCAAGCACGTTTTGATCTACAGCATAAGCTGCTCTAGCAATATTAATTCCATCATGACGTTTGTTTGGCGAAGCGTTGGTTATATAAGGATATCTAATACCTTTAAAAAACTCTTTTCTTATCATTTCATCATCAAAACCAATATTAGACCAGCCTAGAAAAATTGCCGGGCTCCATTTTTTAAAAATTTTTTCTATTTCTCCCAGCATTTGATAATGGCTTAAATTTCCTTGGGTAAGCTGCTTGATACTTGTTTTATTTACTATTAATGCCATTGCTTGAGGTATTTCGCCCTCAGGTAATCTGCATCTTAGATTAAATCTATCTTTCTCATTAAAGTTTTCATCAACTAAAATTCCCCCTATCTCAATTATACTTCCAAAATCTGTACTTGCGCTTGAGCTTTCTATGTCCCATATTGCTAAATTCATATTTACCTTTTAGCTTTGTTTTGAGGAATATTTGAAGTTATTAAAGAACTTAACTATTCGCATATAAACAATTAGCATTAAGTTAATTAGTCTATCTTTATTAAACAAAAGTTTAAAGTCAAGCTGAATTCTTAAGCTCATAAAACATTTTTAATCTGCCTAGAAATAAATTTTGATACATTTGCAATTCAGGTCCTTCAATTACGAAATCTTGAAATAAGTTATCCACAGTGCATAATAGAATAACTCCTGATGTAATATTTGTTTTATAAACAACATTATGGGCTAATGTATAAGCTCCAAGTTGTAAAAAATAATCTTGAATATAATCAGCTTTTTTAGGTCGGTTTGCCTGTTTGAAATCAATAATGGTTTCGTTTCCTTCATAAATTCCAATAAGGTCTGCAGTACCAGCATATCTATCATTAGGATTAATTAGGGTGGCCTCCATCCCAAAAATCTCATCTAGCTTGCCTTTTATCCCTTTTTCAATGATGACCTTGGCCATATTTTTATGCTGCTCATTACTTTCGAAAAAGCTATCGTTAACTCTTCCTCTCAAATAATCCTCAATATAAGCATGAAGAGATGTTCCCCTTCTAGATGCATCAGTTTTAATTCTATTAGCCTCTTTATACCCAACTCTTTGTCTCCATAATTCCAAAGATGCTTTGTCCTCTTCTGATTTGGTTAAACTTAATATACTTGTTACACTTGGATATTTTTTATCACCTGATAAATACTTTCTCATCCCGTCTTCATTAGATCTTGAGGATTTAGGGTAATTAAACTTTGTATTCCACTTCATTCTGACTTTTATATTGTGATTTGTGTTTAAAATGAAACTAATTTTTGACTTGTTTTACAGATTCGATAAACTTTTCTACATTCTCATTTTTAACAGCATTTTCTATTTGTTCAGGATCTTTAATATTCTCAAGAGTTCTGGTTATTGATCTAGCATCTTTTCCAAAACTATCTACAACTGACATCGCTTCCTCTAATTTTTTTCTTAATTTATATATATTTTCGAAATGGCTAGAAAATCTAGTGCTGATTGTTTTTAAGTGATCATAAATTTCTGTAGCATGCTTTTGTACTTTTAGAGTTTGAAAACCCATATGTAAAGACTGTAGATACGCAGACAATGTGTTAGGTCCTAAAATAACCACTTTATACTTTTTCATCAATTCTTGTGTCAATAACTCTTTTGTTGTTGGATCTTGATATGAACTTAATTCTGAAAATAAACTTTCTGTTGGAGCATACACAATTGCAAAATCTGTTGTTTTTGGTGGATTGATATATTTGTCATTTATTGATTTAGCTTTATCTCTAAAGGCTCTTGCTAAATTTTTTCTTGCTTCTGCTGCAGCCTTTTTATCCTCATTTTTAAAAGCGTCTTGTATTGCATTAAATTTTTCGACTGGAAAATGACTGTCAACTGGAACCATAACGCCACCTTGAAGTTTAATAGCAAACTCAACATTTTCTCCACTATCATCCTTCGTTTTTACATTCGAGTTATATTGAGATGCTGGAAGAAGATCTTGTAATAAAGATCCTAAGCTAAATTCAGCCAAAGTTCCAAACTTTTTAACGCCTGCTAGTATCTTATTAATACCCATTTGACTTTTATTTAAATCCTCAACTTGAATATTAAAAGCTGCAACTTTTTCATTAACTGATGTAAGTGCTTGTGTCATATCTTTTGTAACATCTTTTGATAAATTATTAAAAGATGAGGACATACTTGCCATTTGGGTATTGAGTGAAGAAGAAACACTATTGATCTGTGTATTTATCGACTCTTTTAGTAAATTAATATCATCACTATTATTCTCATTTTTAATATTTTTTTGGATATTATTAATTTTAAAAATTAAATATGAACCAATTAAAATTGTTATAAATAAAATAATATATAAAATTAATGATTCCATTAATCCATAGTATATACTAAATAACTTTTAGTAGTATGGATATATTCTTATTAATTAATTTTTTAATAGTAGTTGGGTTAATTATTTCAATATATGTATTATACAAAAATATCGATGTAATCAAAATTATACTAAACTATTGGAAAGATAAATTATTTGGAAAGTAATTTAATAAGATTTTTTAATCCCTTTTTTTTCTGACTTATTTTTGAGGTAAAAATACAGGCTTGTGACTTCAATATTTCTCCATCATTTAATACTCTTAATTTGTTAGCTTTTAAAGTTTGCCCTGAAGAAGTTATGTCACTTATGAATTCTGCAGTTCCTATGACAGGCATAAGTTCTGTGGCCCCTAAAGACTTAACAATTTGAAAGTTTGTTACACCTCTCTCATACAGAAATGATCTCGTTAGATTCGGATATTTAGTGCCAATCCTTACTAGAGTTTTATATTTCTTTCTAAACTCATCCGCCACCTCATCCAAATCTAGTGTTGTAAAAAGATCAATATTTTCCTCTCTGACAGCAAGCACTAAATTAGCGTAACCGAATGATAGTCTTTTAACTAAATTAATTTTTTTTTGAACATTAATCTCTGATTCTTTTAAAAGATCGTACCCACTAATTCCTATATCTAAATTTCCAATTGACAATTGTTCAATTATTTCACGAGCGTGTAAAAATAAAACTCTTATATTTGACTTACCTTTTATTTTTCCAAATAAATCTCTTTCTCCTCTTTCAGAAAATATTTTTAATTTTCTTTTTCTTAATAGATTTTCTGTGAAGTTTTTCAATCTTCCTTTTGAGACAATTCCAATGTTTATGTTATCTTTATTCATAATTAGATAAATTGACCGCAGCACCAACTGCAGGTACCTTCTTTAAACCCAAATACTTGGATGTTAATTCATCAAACCTGCCGCCAGATATTAGATTAACAAATTTATTTTTCTTTTTAACGTCCAATGAAAATATGAGGGAATTGTAAAACTCAACTTCTCTACCTCTTCCAATCCTTGTTGAAAACTCAAATTTTGTGTTTTTTATTTTTAAATTTTTAATTGGAAAAAAATCTTTGTTTATGAAAATATTTAAATTATGCTTCTTAAAAAATTTATTTAATACATTTGGAGCATTATTTAATGAGCACTTTATTTTAAGAAATTCTTTAATTATTTTTGCACTTTTTTTTCCACTTTCTGACTGCCTAGGATCATTTATTTTACTTTCAAATCTTCTTATTATCTCTTTATAAGATCTACCATTAATTATTTTTTTTTGATTTAATTTTATCATTTTTGAATACATTTTTTTGTCGCCTGCTACTGTTACAGGATCTATATCCAAATTGCTTTCTAATCTTTTTAAAAGTTCAGAAAAGTATTTTTCATTCCAAAAGAATTTAATAAGCCTTTGCTTCCATCTTTGTGGAATTTGTAATTTATTAATAAGTAGTTCAAATAGTTTAAAATTACCAATATTCAATTTAGAATTTCTATACTTAGATGACTTTAAAATTTTTAAAGATATGTCAATAATTTCTTTATCATCAATACTTTCATTCTTAGATGAAAATATTTCCATTCCAATTTGCTTCACAACTACGTTTTTTTTATTATAAGATTTTCTAAATGCACTACCTGTATAAAAAACTTTTTCTTTTTTATTCGATTTACTTTGTGCATGTCTGATAACAGACGAAATAGTAAGGTCAGGTCTTAGTGAAAGCTCCTGTCCATCTGAATTATAAAAGGAGAATAGATATTTTTTGAAATTTTCTCCTGAACGTTGAAGTATAAACTTTGATTCAATAACTGGGTCCAGTTCTATGTGCTTAAAATATTTACCTTTAAGTATATTAAAAACTTTATTGTAATTTTTTGATTTCATTAATTAAATTTTCTTTAGATACGGTAAATTGATTATTTTCAACTTCTGACTTAAGTTTTTTTATAGTTGCTTTATTTTTATCTATTTCATCTTGTCCACAAATTATTGCTAATGAAAAACCCTTCTTATCTGCATAAGCAAGTTGTTTCTTCATATTTTTGTTTGGATCAAGATATATCTCAGAATTAATATTGTTATCTCTTAATAAATTAACTATCGAATAGTACTCATCTAAATATTTTTCATCTAGGACAAGTACAAGAACACCATTTGAATTTAGATCTGATTTATTTATTTGATTAAGTGCAAATACAAGCCTATCTACTCCGATAGACATTCCTGTTCCTTTAAAGTCCACACCTTTAAATCTTTTAATTAGGGAATTATATCTTCCACCGCTAGCACAAGAACCTATATCAATATCTTTGCCCTTGGCATTTTTTGTTTTGAAATTAAGGTTAGTCTCCCAACAGTTACCAGAATAATATGCTAATCCCCTGACAATATTTAAATTTAATTTAATAAAATCAAGAAATTTACCTTTTGCCAAAATTTCAAATAATTTTTCAAGTTCTTCTATACCCTCTAAAGATAATTTATTTTTAATAGATTTTTTTAAATCGCTGATATCTTTGATCTGTATTAAGTCTAAGACCGCCTCTGTTTGCAGATTTGTTAAGTTTGCACCTTTTGTTATTGCGCCACTTTCATCCTTTCTGCCTTCCTGAAGAAGATCTTTTACTCCTTGTAAACCTAGACGATCCAATTTATCAATCGCTCTTATAACTTTTTTCTTTTGATAATCATTTATTTTAATATCAGAAAGTAAACCTTCTACAATTTTTCTGTTAGATACATTTATTTTAAATTGGCCTTTTGTTAATCCACAACTTTTGAATGTATCAGCAATTATATTGCAAATCTCTCCATCTGCCTGTGCTTCATTGACGTTTCCTATTATATCAGCATCAAATTGCATAAATGATCTATATCTAGCATTGTCTGGTTTCTCTCTTCTAAATACATCTCCATATGCGTAACGCTTAAATGGAAAAACTAAATCTCTGTAGTTCTGAGCAACAAATCTTGCTAAAGGCGCACTCATATCGTACCTTAAAGTTAAAGATTCTTTCTCGTCTTTAAACGAGAAGACATCTGACATTTGGTTTTCTTCATCATTGGCTAGAAAAGATCCAATATTCGAACTTATTTCCATTGGTGGCGTTTCTAACGGCACAAATCCGTATTTAATAAAAGTGTCCTCTACCGTATTTAATATTTTTTTTTTGAGAGCTAACTCTACGCCCCATCTATCCCTAAAGCCTTTTGGCAAACTAGGTATTAAATTTTTATCTTTTTCCATTTTTTGGTACTGCCGCTTGGAATTGCACCAAGATAGCCCGCTCCACAGGCGGGAGTAATAACTATTATACGACGGCAGCGTCCTTTCTATATTTTATACTAATTATTATTAATTTTAAATTTATAAAATGATTAAATTGCTAGCGTGCAGCCAGCATGAAAATGATGTCTGTGAAAATTACAAGTTTTTTGAACTTTTTTAATCATAAAGATTTCATAACATTTTTTTTTATAAATGCAACATCTTAAGTACAGGAATAGTACAGCTATGTTAACTGTAATACTCCTATACAAAATACTTGAATTAGAATTAAGAGGTTTTTTGCAGTTTTACTGCGGCAGGACCTTTTTCTCCATCTTCAACTTCAAATGTTATTTCGTCTCCTTCGTTTAAAAACTTTAAACCCGCTTCTCTTACTGCTGAAGCATGTACGAAAACATCCTTTTCTTTGTCTTCACGTTCAATGAAACCATAACCTTTTTTTCCATTAAACCACTTTACTTTACCTTTTAGACTCATTTTTACTCTCTTTACGTTATTTATCTTAAGCTAATAAATAGCTTAGCTTTGTTATTAGATTTCTAAAATTATTGCAAGCTTTAAGATTACTATAAATTAGTGGTGCCTCGGGAAGGATTCGCACCTCCGACACAAGCCTTTTCAGGGCTCTGCTCTACTCCTGAGCTACCGAGGCTTTTTTTTGAGGATTAAACCTATTGTCCTCTAAAAACAATTATGCCACGCGACAAATCATAGGGACTGACGCTAACTTTTACAGTATCGCCTTGAAGAATTCTTATCCTATTTTTTCTTATCTTCCCTGCGCTATGGCAAATAATTGTATGACCATTCGTTAGCTTCACTCTAAACATCGCATTTTTTAAAAGCTCAACCACCTCTCCGGAAAATTCTAATGTATTTTCTTTTGCCATTAAAATATTTTAGATTTAAAGTCTAGACTTAATACTAAGCGCATGGGCATATAAGTTCTCATATTCGGCAAGAGTTATAGCTTGCTTACCAATAACTTCAATACCTTTTTTACTAAGTGTAAATCTGCTAATTTTTTTATAAAAATCGTTTAAATTTAAACCAGACGCAAATCTAGCTGATCCAAGTGTTCCTAGAGTATGATTGGTTCCAACATTGTAATCACTAGCGGCAACAGGACTATAAATGCCTAAACCAATACTTCCTACATTATAAATGTTGCTTAATAATTTTTTGTAATCTTTAGATAATAGTTCTAAATGTTCAGGACTTATCATATTAATTAGATTAATAATTTGTTGATTATTTTTTGCTAAAATTAATAATCCATTTTTTTTTAATGAATGTGTAATTATAGTTTTTCTTGGAATTTTCTTTAAATATATATTAATTTTTTTATTTATATTTTTAATTAGTTTTTCATTCTTAGTTATTAATATGCTTTGTGAATTGATGCCGTGCTCCGATTGAGCAATCATAGATGTAATAACTTTAGACATGTCAAATAGTTTATCAGCCACAACAGTTATCTCTGATGGTCCTGCTATCATTCCCTCTATACCCACGTCACCAAATACTTCACGCTTTGCTCTCGCGACAAAGTCATTTCCTGGGCCAAATATTTTATCAACTTTTTGTATGTATGCTAAGCTTCCAATAGCTTGTGCACCACCTATACTTATTATTTTTGTGATTTTACATTTTTTTGCAACATACATAACTGCAGGGTTAAGCTTTCCACTTAATCTCGGGTTAGCTAACACGATATTTTTAACACCCGCAATCATAGCTGGGATCGCATTCATCATTAGGGTTGATGGTAAATTAGCGGGCACATAAATACCTATAGAATTTAAAGGAACATAAATATGCTCAATCTGATTTTTATATTTATCGATATATTTAATATTTTTATTTTTTTGTAGCTTGTGAAATCTTAAAATTCTATCAAATGCAACATCTATTGCCTTTTTTAAATTATTATCTAAAGATTTAATTGATTTTCTAATTTCTATTTTTGATGGGTAAATTTTATTATTATTACTTAATTTTTTTTCATATTTTAAAACGGCAATTTGTTTATCTTTTCTAACATCAGCTAATATTTTTTTGACTATTGAGGTATTGACGTTTTTTCCCGATCTTCTTTTATCAAGAAATCCCTCAAGCTTTCTTAGATTGTTGGTATTTTTAAAATTAAAAATTTTGATCATCTATTTTTTTTATGTCTTCCATTGTAACCTCTACTACTTCTGTTGACAAAGTTATAACTCCGTTATTTAAAAATAATAGTAGAATTTCGAAGTTATCATTTTTCTTAAAAATATTTATTGAAAATAGCTCTAAAATATTTTCAAGATCACTTTGATTGATATTTTTAGATTTGCAATTGTCAATAAAATCAAACTTGATCACACTGCCTATTTTTTCCTTTGTGACATTATTTTCTTTATTTGTTCTTTCTATAGTTAATATGAATACTTTGTTATTTTTTAAATACTTTATATCTGATTGTTTTACTTTGGCCTGAGAACATAGTGCCGAGATGATGCTTAAATCTTCTGGTCTTTGAGCAATGACTTTTTTATAAAACTTTTTAATCATTTAATTGTCGGACTTTATTTTCACCCCCAACTTTTTCAGTTTTCCAACTAAGTTGAATAACCCTCTTTCACCATGATAAACTCTATTTATGTTGGAAGATCCCTTAGCGGCAATTGCACCTAATATAATAGAAAAAGTAGTTCTTAAATCAGAAGAAATACAATCCGCACCAATTAAATTTTTACTTCCAACTATAACTGCTTTGTTATTTTTAACTTTTATATTTGCTCCCATCCGAGCAAGCTCTGGCACGGCCATAAAACGATTTGAGAATATTGTTTCCTCTATATGACTTTTTCCTGGAACTTTTGTCAAAACTGCAAGTAGAGAAGGCATATTGTCAGTTGCAAAATTTGGGTAAGGAGCAGTTTTTACTTTTATTGGAAAATGTTTTTTTTTTGATTTGATAAAAATATAATCTTTTCCTATTTTGACCATGCAGCCCATTTTTTTTAAAACTTCAATTTCAGTCGATAAGAATTTTGGATTTATATTTTTGACTAAAACATTTCCTTTAGTAATTGCACCAACACATAGATAACTAAAAGCCTCTATCCTATCACCTATTATAGTATGTTCTCCTTTTATTAACTCCGTTACGCCTAATATTTTAATACTTCTTCTTCCAATAAATTTTATTTTAGATCCAGAATTATTTAAAAATTTAATTAGGTCAATAACTTCCGGTTCAATAGAAATATTTCTAATAATATGCGTCCCTTTCGACAAAACTGAAGCCATTATCAAATTTGAAGTACCCGTAACAGAAACTTTTGGAAATTTATAACTACCTCCTACAAGTCCATTTTTTGATTGGATTCTGACATAGCCTTTTTCTAAACGGTGTTCTGCAGCTAAACTTTCAAATCCTGATAAATGATAATTTATGTCACGAATTCCTAAACTACATCCACCACCTTTAGCAACATAAATTTTTTTTTTTGGATATCTTCCTAGTAATGAGCCCATAGTTAAAACACCAGCACGCATAGTGGAAACTAATTTGTAAGGGACTCTCCGTTTATGCGATTTACTATTTTTTATAATCATCTTGTTTGTTTTTAAAATTTCTACTTTTGAACCCAATGAAATTAGCAAATTTTTCATTGTTATTACGTCTTTTACCAAAGGTACATTTTTTAAAATTACTTTATCTTTAAATAATATTGATGCTGCCATTAATGGTAAACAGGAGTTTTTAGCTCCATTAATATTGACAGTTCCACTAATACTATTAGTGGGACCTTTGATAATATATTTTTTCATTTATTTTGACTTTGCTAAAGTTATTCCCGTTTGTCCTTGATACTTACCTTTGCGATCTGCGTATGAAACTTCCGGAGGATCTCCTTGAAAAAATAAGATTTGAGCAGCACCGCTGTTAGCATACAGTCTGATCGAGTTACTAGTGTGATTTGAAAATTCTAAAACTAGATTTCCATGCCATCCAGCTTCTAAGACTGTTGGCGGTGTTCCTAAACCACATCTTGCGTATGTTGATTTTGCCGTTACTAATCCTGTAATATTTCTTGGCATTTTAAAGTACTCAAGACTACTTGCTAAAGCAAAAGAGTTTGGTGGAATTAATATAGATGACTCACCATTTACAGTAATAAAATTGTCCTCAGTAAAATTTTTTGGATCTGCTGTAGCACCTTTTATATTGGTAAAAATTTTAAACTCTTCTCCACATCTTAAATCAAACCCGAAACTATTTAGACCGTGGCTTATTCCGTGCGAAACAGATTTATCCACAAAAGGTGAAATCATATCTTCATCTTCAACCAATTTTTTTATTTGTCTATCGTTTAGTATCATTTGATTGATTTTTTTTTTTTTGAAAAAGCTTTCTTTTTCTTAAGTTTTTACGTAAAGCATTTTTTAAATCAAGCTGGACTGCTTTCTTTTTTTTAAACATGATTAATTACTTTTTGTCAGGATTTGTAAGGTGGTCTAATGTAATTACTGTATCTAGTGGAATAGTGTTATCCTTTTCCGTTTTTTCAACTGGGCCAGATTTTGCTAGTTTTTTCGCTCTACGTTCAGCAAGTTTTTTTTCCCTTTTAGCTTGCTTTTCCATTGCTTTAGCACCTCTAGTGCTTTTATAATCGTAGTGGATACCCATAACTGCATTTTTAAAGATTATATATCTTATTAAAGAAAAATTAAGTCAATAATTTGTCAAATTTACATTTATACACTAATCTTTCGCAATTATTATTATTTTTTGCCCTGATAGTTAAATGGTATAACAGATCCATGGTAAGGATCAATTTCCAGTTCAATTCTGGGTCAGGGCACCAGTTTATTGTTTAAAAAATTTCTTCCTAAAATAGATAGCTAGTAAAAAAATTAGAAACATGCATAGCAAGGGCAAATATATATCCGGTGTCTTTAACATTTTCCAAATACTTGGTAATTTTTCATTTTCTTGAATTATCTTATCAATTCCAGCACCCAAAGAGACACCAACAAATAACTGGGGCGTTAATCCTATAATAGTTCCAAAAAAATAATTTCTGATTTTAACATTAAATAGTAGTGGTAAAAGATTTTGTAAAAAGAATGGAATGCCTCCAACAGCTCGATAAAGTGTAAAATAAGCTAATTCGTTTCTTTTAAATTTTTCCGTTAAATATTTAAATTTTGATGAAAACTTTTTATATATTAAATCTTTGATCAAAAAATTGGCAAAATAATATAGAAGAGTTGAGCCTAAAGTTAACCCAAGCACAACTAAAATTGTACCAACCCATTTACCAAATATAAATCCACCAATTAAGAAGATCGGTGAACCAAAACCTAAAAGCAATACCCAAACGATTATTACTATTAAGAAAATCAGAGATGAAAGAAAAATATTTACATTTTTTAAGTTGTTTAGTGTATCACGATTTTTCTTTATTATTTCGTATGATGTGAAATCTTGAATTGAAAATTGTTTAAAAAAAAACCATAAAAAAACAACAATTATTAAGATATAGGTAAGTCCAACTAAAAATTTAATATTTTTTTCAGCATTCATTACATTAATGTATTAAAAAAAACTGTACTTATATACTTTTATTTTCTATAAGAGCAAAATTTAAAAAAACACGAATATGAAAAGAACTTGGCAACCGTCGAAAATTAAAAGAGCTAGGAAACATGGTTTTAGATCCAGGATGGCAACAAAAAAAAGACAGAAAGTTTTAAAAAATCGTAGGAGAAAAGGTAGGAAAAAAATTTCTGTTTGATGAGAATTAAGATTTCTAGTTTATCTAAGAATGAGGATTTCAAATATTTACTTGGTGGGAAGAAAATTTCTAGCAAATACATAACTATTTTTTATAGAAAATTAACAAAAATGAACCCTGGTAGTTTAAATATCAGCTTTGTAATAAAAAAAAAATTAGGAAATGCAATAATAAGAAATAAGATCAAAAGAAGGTTAAGAAATATAATGAATGACGCATTAAAAAAAATTAATATTAATATCAAATATTCTTATTTATTTATGGCAAAAAAAAATGTATTTGATGATGAATATATTTTAATAAAAAAAAATATCTTCGAGACACTAGAAAAAGTTGAATAATGAAATTTATAAATTTTCCATTTATTGCAATTATAAAAATTTACAAATATTTAATAAGCCCCTTCTTTCCAAATTCTTGTAAGTTTGAACCAACTTGTAGTAATTATGCTATTGAATGTTTCACTAAGTTTAATTTTTTTAAGGCTTTTTTCAAAACATTGATAAGAATTTTAAAATGTAACCCATGGTTCAACACAGGGGGATATGATTATCCCTCCAAAAAGGAAATAAAGTAAGTGGACTTAAAAAATATTATAGCAGCAATAACTTTATCAGCGGCTGTGATTGTTCTGTATGGACTCTTTTTTGCACCAACACAGGAGCAGATAAACAATTTAAATAATAAAGATGAAAAAAATATTACTCAAAATACAGATGCGCCAACTATTGACGAAAAAATAGAAGTTAAAACTATAACAAGAGAAGATGCTCTTGGAAAAGACAACAGAGTTTTCTTTGAAAATGCTTTCATAAAAGGCTCTATTTCTTTATTGGGTGGAGCAATTGACGATTTAGAATTAAAAGCCTATAACAAAACACTTAACAGTAAAGAAAAAATACAGTTACTTAATCCAGCTTCAACAAAAGATGGTTATACCTTCAACACAGGATGGGCCACAAGATCAAATATCGAAACACCAAACTCAAACACAATTTGGAAAATTGATGGTACAAATAAATTAACACCAGGTGCTGCGGTCAAGATTTATTTTGAAAATAACTCAGGCATAAGATTTGAGAGATTGATTTCAATTGACGAAAAATATTTATTTAGCGTCAAACAAACGCTCATAAATAATTCACAAGAGACTTTTAAGGTTTATCCGTTTGCGAGAATAAACCGTAATAGTTTACCAGATGATTTAACCGATTTTTATATTCTTCATGAAGGGTACACATTTATTACGGGAGAAAATATTGAGGAGATTGATTATGATGATGTAGAGGAAAAAAAACACTCAACTGAAGGTTCAACAGGCGTTTTAATACAAGGTGATAAATATTGGATGACCTCCATAATACCTGAACAAGGTAGAAATTTCAGGTTCGACTTAGATTATAAAGATAAATATAGAGCAAGCTATATAGATTTAAAAGGATATGAAGCTCGACCAAATACTTTAATAGAACACAGTGTAAAAAGTTTGATAGGAGCGAAAGAAATAAAACAAATTAATAAATATAAAGATGACCTAAAAATAGAAAAATTAGACCTTATAGTTAATTACGGGGTACTTTATTTCATAATAGTCCCTATGCATAAAATTTTAAGTTATTTCTTTAACTTTACAGGAAACTACGGCTATGCAATTATATTACTAACGATTCTTGTAAGAGTAGTATTTTTTCCATTAAACCAATATTCGATGAAATCAATGGGTAAAATGAAGAGCTTAGGCCCAGAAATAGAAAATTTAAAAACAAGATTTAAAGATGATAAACAGCAACTTCAAAGAGAAATGATGAAGTTATATAAAGTCAACGGAGTAAATCCTGCAAGCTCGTGTTTTCCCATTTTAATACAAATTCCAATATTTTTTTCTTTATATAAATTATTATTGCTTGATCTTGCAATGAGACATTCTCCATTTGTTTGGGTTTGGCAAGACTTGAGCGCTAAAGACCCTTTAACAATTTTTAATCTGTTTGGCTTATTGCCCTTTAGTGTTCCAACTTTTTTAGAAATTGGACTACTTCCTGTGTTGATGGGTAGTTCGATGTGGTTGCAAATGAAACTTTCACCTCAACCTTCTGGTTCTGACGAAATGCAAAAAATGCAAAAGAAAATATTTATGTTAATGCCTTTATTTTTAACTGTTATACTTGCGCCATTCGCTGCCGGCTTAATCCTATATTGGGTTTGTACCAATATTCTCACTATTATTCAGCAGTATATAATTAATAGAAATATAAAAGTTAAGAGTTAAGTTAATGAGTATTAATAAAGAAGAATTAAGAAAAATTCTTCCTAAAAATGGTCCAAATATTGACGAGGTTTCAAAGTATATAGAAAAATATAGAGATGAAATAATTACAATAAAGTATGGAGGCAATGTTTTCATAGATAGGCAAATATTTAATAATTTCATTAATGACTTATCTATCTTACAAAAATTAGGTTTATCAGTTGTTGTTGTGCATGGGGGTGGGCCAAGAATTAAAAGAGAATTAGATAAATCAAATATAAATTCTAAATTTGTTAGAGGCTTAAGAGTTACTGATGAAAAAATTATAGATATCGTAGAAAAAGTTCTTATTGAATTTAATGAAGACATTGTTTCCTCATTAAAACATATTGGAAGCAATGGTATTTCCATAAATACAAAAAAAAACAATGTTTTAAAAATTATACCTGAAACTAAAGAATTAGGATTTGTTGGGATACCAAATAATATTAATGTTGAAATTATTATTGATAAAATAAAGAAGAATTTTATACCTATAATATCTCCTCTGGGATTAGGACCCGATAATAAAACTTATAACATTAATGGAGATACTGCAGCTGGAGCAATAGCTAAATCTCTTAAATCAAGAAGGCTACTATTAATGACTAATGTAGAAGGTGTGCTCAACAAAGATAAGATCTTAATTGAAGAAATATCTTCTTCTAAAATCATGGAGATGATTAACGATAAAACTATTACTGGGGGCATGATACCAAAAATTAATACATGCTTAAATGCTGTGAACAATGGGGTTACAGCTGTTGCTATAATTGATGGTAGAAAAAAACACTCTATTTTATTTGAAATATTTTCAGATAAAGGCTCCGGGACTTTGATAAGAAAATGAATAATTTGATAAATAAGAAAAATCTTTTATTAGATCTGGACGGAACAGTATATCAAGATCTAGAGTCTGTATTTGGTCAGGTTTCTAAATTAATGACTAAATATATATCTGAAAAACTTAGTGTCAGTTTAAAAAAAGCAAAAGAACTCCAAACAAATTATTTTTACAAATATAATACTTCTCTGAATGGATTAATGATTCATCACAATATCCCGCCTAAAGAGTTTTTAAAATATGTACATGATATAGATCTTTCATTTATGAAAAAAGATCTAGTTCTAAGAAAAGAATTAGAAAATTTAGATATGCGGAAACTTATTTTTACAAATGGTAGCATAGATCATGCTAAAAATGTGTTGAGTCATTTGGGTATAGATGACTTGTTTGAAAATATATTTGATATTATAGACGCAGAATATCAGCCGAAGCCAGAACCCAAGGCTTTTGATTTAATGACAAAAAAATTTAATTTAGACCCCAGTGAAACAATATATGTAGAAGATATAGCCAAAAATTTATCTATAGGTAAAGAAAGAGGTTGCACGACTGTGTGGTTAATTAATAACGAAGAGTGGGGAAAAATGGAGTCTGATAAGAATTACATTGACTATAAAATTGAAAATCTATCTTTATTTTTAAAGGAATTAAGGTTATTAAAAAGTAAATAAATATGTCTATTGAAAAAATTATAAACGAAGCTTGGGATAACAGAGATAAGGTTAATCAAAATTCTGAAAAATCTTTAAAACAAGCAATAGACCAAGTTATAATGGATTTAGATACCGGTAAATCAAGGGTCGCTGAAAAAATTAATGGGGAATGGAAAACTCACCAACATCTAAAAAAAGCAATCATGCTTAGTTTCAGAATTCATGGCATGGAAACTTTAGCTGGACCTTATTCAAGCTGGAGAGATAAAAGTAACATTTTAAAGGGTAAAACAGCTGGATGGGGAGATAAAGAATTTGAGGAGGCAGGCTTTAGGATGGTGCCAAATTCTCCTGTAAGAAAAGGATCTTTTGTTGGGAAAAATGTAGTCTTAATGCCATGTTTTGTTAATATAGGAGCATATATCGATCAAGGAACAATGATGGATACTTTTAGTCGAGCAGGAAGCTGTTGTCAGATAGGTAAAAATTGTCATATTTCAGCCGGAAGTGGAGTTGGTGGTGTTTTAGAGCCCGCTCAAGCACAACCAACAATAATTGAGGACAACGTTTTCCTTGGAGCTATGTCCGAGGTTGTTGAAGGTGTAATAGTGGGTGAAGGTTCTGTTTTAAGTATGGGTATGTATATAGGTCAATCAACAAAAATTGTTGATAGAAAAACAGGAGAAATTACTTATGGAAAAATTCCACCTTATTCAGTTGTGGTTCCTGGTTCTCTACCAGATAAAAAAAATCCATCTGCACCATCTTTAAGCTGTGCGGTAATAATTAAGCAAGTTGACGAGAGAACAAGATCTAAAACGTCAATAAATGATCTTTTGAGAGATTAAGATGAAAATCTTTAATGATTTACAATTAGCAAAAGAGCTAATCAAATTCCCTACAGTGACTCCTGTGGATGCTGGAATAACGAAATTTTTAGAAAAAAAACTAAAATCAATCGGATTTAAAACTAAAATTCTTGAGTTTAAGGACGGCAATAGTACATCAGTTAAAAACATTTACGCTAGACTAGGAGCAGGAAGTCCAAATTTTTGTTATGCAGGACATGTAGATGTCGTTCCTCCTGGTAACATAAAAAATTGGTCTTACAATCCTTTTAAACCAACAATTAAAAATGGAAGGTTAATAGGGAGAGGAGCTAGCGACATGAAATCATCAGTTGCGTCCTTTATTGCTGCTGTTAGTGATTTTGTTAGCAAAAATAAAAAATTTAAAGGTTCTATAAGTCTCTTAATTACTGGGGATGAGGAAGGTATAGCCATTAACGGAACTAAAAAAGTTGTTGAGTATCTAAAGAGAAAAAAAGAAAAAATTAACTTTTGTTTAGTTGGAGAGCCCACAAATCCATCCCGTATGGGTGAAATGATTAAAATTGGAAGAAGAGGTTCGATAACAGGTTACTTGAGTATTTTTGGTAAAATGGGACACGTAGCTTATAGTCATAAAGCGGTAAATCCATCAACCTGTATTGTAGATATTTTAAAAAACTTAAAACAATTAAGACTTGATAATGGCTCAAAAAATTTTCAACCTTCAAATTTAGAAGTAACTAAAATTAATATAGATAACAGTGCAGATAATGTAATTCCTGGAGATGCATTTGCTACATTTAATATAAGATACAATGACAGACATAGCTCTAATAAATTAAAAAAAAAAATAAATATTTATTTAAAAAAAATTTGTAAAAAATACAAATGTAAATTTAAAATAGAATACATGATATCCGGTGAGCCATTTATTACTAAACCAGATAAAACTACTTATATGATTAGAGATATCATAAAAAAAAATACAAAGATAAATACCAAATTATCTACTTCTGGTGGTACATCTGATGCAAGATTTATTAGAAAAATTTCTCCTTGTTTAGAGTTTGGTATGGTCGGTGCTAGTATGCATCAAGTAGACGAAAATATTAAAGTAAGTGATTTAAAAACCCTGACAAAAATTCATAAAGAAATTTTAGAAAATTACTTTTCATGAAAACCGCAATAGTTACATCAGATACATCAGAAAAACATTTAACTGGTGATGGTCATCCTGAACAACCCAAAAGAGTAGAGTCAATTATAAATGTTTTAAAAAAAAAGAAAGATTTGATATGGGAAAAACCTGATGTAGTTCCTGAAAAAATATTAACTCTTACTCATACTGAGAATTACATTAAAAATTTAAAAAACTCTTTTCCAAAAAAAGGTATAAACTTTCTTGACGGAGATACTGTCGTATCTCCAGGGAGCAAAGAGGCAGTATTTGATGCTGCGGGTTCTACAATAAAAGCAATTGACGGAATACAGAATAAGAAATTCAATAACGCATTTTGCGTGGTAAGGCCCCCGGGACATCACGCCGAAAAAAATAAAGCTATGGGCTTTTGTTGTTTATCAAATGCTGGCATTGCAACAAACTATTTGATTAATAAATATAATTACAAGCGAATAGCTTGTGTGGATTTTGATGTTCATTGGGGAAATGGAAATTATAACGTACTCTATGACAACAAAAACTCTTTATATATATCAACCCACCAGTACCCTTTCTATCCTGGGGGAGGTACTGAGAATTATAAAGGAAAATTTAACAATTCACTAAATATTCCTTTACCAGCAGGCACAAATTCAGAAAAATATTTTAATGCCTATGATAGAGTTATTGATAGATTAATTGAATATAAGCCAGACTTTCTTATTTTTTCAGCTGGTTTCGATGCACATAAGGATGATCCTTTGGCACAATTTGAATTGTCATCTAAAGATTTTTATGAAATTACTAAAAGAACTCTAAGAGCTACTAATAAATATACGAAAGGAAAGGTTCTATCTGTTCTAGAAGGTGGATATGATCTTAACGCACTTGCTGAAAGCGCATATAATCATGTAATAGCTCTCTCTGAAAAAGACTAGTTATGAAATTATACAAAATTGGTTACTCAAAAATTAATAATAAAGGGTTATTTGCTAATAAAGATATTCAAAAAGGCAAAAGAATTATTAACTACATTGGAAAAATAATTACAAAAAAAGAAACAGATAGAAACCCTAAATTCGATAATAATAAAGCAATTTATCTTTACAATTTAAATAACAGATATGACTTAGATGGAGATTTTTCCTATAACACAGCTAGACTTATTAATCACTCATGTAATCCAAATTGTGAGGTTGATGGTAAAGGACTAAAATTATGGATTTCATCAATAAAAGATATAAAAAAAGGCGAGGAATTATCATATGACTATGGATTTGGTTATGATGAAGATTATAAACAATTTCCCTGTAAGTGTGGAGCTAAGAATTGTTGCGGGTATATAGTCCGTGAGGGCTCTAGGTGGAGAATTAATAAAAAGTTTAGAAAAAAAACTAATAAGTAATTTTTTTTAAATAAAGACCATGCGGTGGAGCAAGTGGTGCGCAAAGTTTTCTATTTTTTGATTTAAGAACTTTTTCGAATTTCTTTAATGTCCATTTTTTTTCACCAAGGCATTTAAGACAACCAACCATCGATCTGACTTGACTTTTTAGAAAAGATTTTGAAACAATATCAATAGATATTAAAGTTTTATTTTTTTTTATTGTAAACTTTTTAATTGTTTTGATTGGGTTTGTGGCATCACAACTTGAAGATCTATATGTGGAAAAATCATGAGTTCCAAGAAATTTTTTTGCACCTTTTTTCATTATACCAATATCTAAATTTTTAATTAAGTGCCATTCACGTTTCATGTTAATTACTGACTGAGATATGCTATTTCTTATTAAATAATTGTACGTTCTTTCTTTTGCACTATGTCTAGCGTGAAAATTTATATTTTTTTTTTTTATGATCAATATAGAAATTTCTTTTTTATTTAAAAAAAAGTTTAAAGATTTAATTAATTTTGGAATATTTGTTAGTTTTTCTTTACAATAAAAATGCGCTGATTGCTCAATTGCATGTACGCCTGAGTCTGTTCTTCCAGCACCGTGGATAATAATTTTTTTTTTTAACAACTTTTTTAAATATAATTGAACAGTGTTTTGAATTGATCTGCCATTTTTTTGAGACTGCCATCCAACATACTTTGTTCCAACATATTCCAATAATATTTGATATCTATTCATACTTAAGTGTCACCCCTTTTTTAATTTTGCTACCTAAAAGAAAGCTACTTATATTTTGAGATTTTTTTCCTTGTCTCTGAATTTCCAATATTTTAATCGATTTTTTTCCACAACCTACCGTCAATAAATTATCTAAAACCTCTCCTGGTTTTCCAGTTAATTCTGACAGCTCAGATTTGATAATTTTATATCTTTCTTTTTTAAATTCAAACCAAGCACCAGGATTTGGAAAAAGACCATTTATTTTGCCTTGAATATTTTGTGCACTTTCATTCCAATTAATTTTACCCTCCATTTTGTTTATTTTTTCAGCATAACTAGCTTTATCGTGTATCTGATCTACAAATGTTGCTTTATTTGAAAATATTAATTCAATATTGTGAATAATTTTTTCTGCGCTTAGTTCGCTTAATTTTTTGGATAATGTTTCGCTGTTATCGGTTATATTAATTTGGATCTTATATTGATTGCAAATAGGACCGCTGTCCAAAACATTATTTAACTTCATAAAGCTTATCCCAGTAAATTTTTCCAGATTAATTAACGAGCGTTGAATGGGTGCTGCTCCTCTATATTTTGGTAACAAAGACGCATGAATGTTAATAAATCCGTATTTACAGCTTTTTAGTATTGTTTCTGAAATAATTTGACCGTAAGCAACAACTATACCTAAATCAAATTCAGCAGTTTTTATAAAATTTTCCTCTTTTTTTACATTTTCTGGAGTTTTAATTTTTAAATTAAATTTTTCCGCATAATTATGTACGGGAGATTTTAAAATTTTTTGACCTCTGTTTGATCTTTTAGGAGGCTGAGTGAATACACATATTATTTCTAAATCGTTTTTAATTATTCTATCCAAAATCGGTACCGCGAAGTTTGGAGTACCAAAAAAAATTATTTTACGCATTAAACTATTATTTTATTATTATTTGAAATTTCTTTTGAAATTTTTTTTATAATTAAATCTTTTTTAAGTTTTGATAAATAGTCGATTATTAAAATACCGTCACAATGTTGAATTTCGTGTTGAATACACGTTGACAAAAGCCCGCTACATCGCATATTTCTTTTTTTTCCATTTTCATCAATATATTCTATTTCAATCTCTTTCGGTCTTTCTATCTGTATAAAAGTGTTGGGTATAGACAGGCATCCTTCTTCATAAGAAGATCTATCATCACTAAACTTTTTAATTTTGGGGTTAATAAGGCAGTGAAGATTTCTTTTTTCATCTTCTTTTGTTATATCTACTATGACAATTCTTTTAGGTATACCTATTTGTATTGCTGCTAAACCAATACCATTAGCGTTATACATAGTATCTTTAAGATCTTTTATTAATTTTTTTTCATGAATACTAACTTTTTCTATTGGTGAAGATATTTGTTTAAGAATAGGGTCGGGCACAGTAATAATTTCTTTGATTGACATATATATTTAGACTTTCAAAGGTAAAATTTTAATCAAAATGTTGTTGCGTAATTTATCAAGATTAATCTCATTGAGAGTTGTAGTTATAAAATATAGTGTTTCAGTACCCAAATCTTCGAGATTATCTTCCCCAATAATTTCAACTAATCTAAGCAATATCATTCCTATATCTTCATTATTTATATATACTTGTAAATCAGTTGGAATGTTAGGGTTTCTCTCATATAGATTTACATATTTTTTTTGAATATCTACACCATCGTAGATTAAAGAGTCTAACATTATTTTATCTTTGTTTGAAAAAATATATTTTTTGTTGGCTTTAACTTTTTTTAATATATCATTTGTCTCTTTATTGGCTTTATCAATACTATAACCTTTAGCAAAATAATTTATTAATTTTGATTGATGAATTATTTTATTGTTAATATTATATGTTTTTTGTATTTTTTTTTCATTAATTAAATTTTTCTGATAAAATGTTGTTTGACTTGAGGAAATATCATCAAAGTTAATATCCTTTAAAATATTAGATAGTTCTATGACAAATGCATTTTCTATTTTATCTTTTCTAAATAAACTTTTCATTTTCATTGCAAGATTAACTTTATTGATTGGGTCATCAGACAAAAGAAGTCTTTGATATAAAATAGCTCTAGCTTGAAAATTTGGTAAGTCATTGTAAAGGTTATTTGCATCTAATAGCTGAGATAAACTAAAGTCAAATCTTTTATAAAGTCGTAAAAGCTCTTTTTCAGAATAATTTTTTTCATGAGTCGCTTTTTCTAATGTCATAATTTTTTTTGCATTTTCTAGGTCGATTTCTTTTATATTTTCTAAAAGATTATTTGATGAAAGATATCTCCATATAAATTTTGGTGTTTTTTCGTTAGCTGTGTAATTAAAATTTTTCGTTGTCACATGTGAAAGGTGAAAATTCAAAACACTTTTTTCAGAGATTTCAGTGGTACTTTTATCACTATATCCCATAAGGTAATTAAACTTTGATTCAAAAAATTTATCTCTAAACCCTTGCTCTTTTTTTAAATCATAATAGATTTGTGCTTCCTCATTTTTTTTTAACTTAATTAGACAATAAATTTTAAATTTATCGATATAATCGTTTGTTATTTGAAATTTTAGTTGACTCATCAATTTACAAGACTCGTCAAGGTTCGCATTTTGAAGATAATAATCTAAATAAAATTTTACAATTCTATTATTGTTTATTGTTTCATTTTTTATTAAAAAATTTTTGATTAAATTTGTATCCTCTCTTTTGATAAGATAATTAATTTTAAAATTTGTAAATTCATTATTGTCATTTAATTTTTTTGGTGGGTAAGCATTAGTTAATAACGCCACTTCTAAAATCTCAATAGCATCATTTGATAGATTAATTTTTTCTATTTTTTTTATTAAATTTTTTACCTGATCGGAGTCAGAATATTTCCACATATCAATCGTTAAATTATTTTCTTGGGGATCGTATAAACCAACTAAATTAATTTTTGGATTTTCTAAATTTTCAAAATTGAAAATATTGTTATCATTTTTTTCTTTTGATATACTTTCATTTATTATTATTTCATCTTGCTCTATATTCTGAACATCTAAATTTGTATTATCTTTTTTATTATTATCTAAATTCCAAATATCTACTGGTTCGTTAGAAAATGTACTTAAATTAAAAAATAAAACGAAAACTAGTGACAGAAAAAAACTATTTGATGACTTTAAAATTTTCATTTGGTATTTTTTTTTCTATAACCTTATTTGGTGATGGAAAATCAATTTTATCAACTAATATCAAGACTATATATAAAACTGCTAATACAAGAATCATTTTAATAAAAATTTTAACAAACAAACCGATGTTGCCAGCTCTTGTTTTTTTTTGAAATTGCATATAAGTTAAATATTTTCAAATTAAGACAAATTTGTGTTTTTTCAATACAGAAGATTATGAAAATGAAAAAAAATCTAGTTTTAGTCGGTATGATGGGATCAGGAAAATCGACAATTGGCAATATAATATCAAAAAAATTGAATTTTGAGTTTATTGATACTGATTATGAAATAGAAAAATATGAGTCTATTACAATTAAAAAAATATTTGAGATCAAAGGTGAAGTTTACTTTAGAAAATTAGAGGAAAAAATAATTTTAAAATCTATAAATTTAGATAACAAAGTAATATCTTTAGGTGGCGGTGGATTTTTAAATTTAAATATTAGAAAAAAAATCTTAAAAAAATGTGTCTCCTTTTGGTTAGACTGGCAAGAAGATACTATAATAAAAAGAATATTTAAAAATGATAAAAGACCCTTGGCAAGACATTTGTCAAAGTTAGATTTAAAAGATATGATTGGTCAAAGGCATAAGTATTATAAACAAGCTACTCACAGAATTATTTGCGAAAATTTAAATAAAAAAGAGATTTCTGATGAAATAATAAAAAAATATGAGATACAATAGATTAAAAATTCAAACTTCAACAAGTAAGTATTCTATTTATATTGGAACAAATTTTTCTAATAAAATAAATACAATTCTCAATAACGAAAAGATTTTTTTTAATAAAGCTTTAATAATTTATGACTCGAAAATCAAAATCAAAGAGGTTTCAAAAATAATATTAAAATTGAAAAAAAAAAAAGTATTTATATATAAGTTTTATTCAAACGAAAAATCTAAAAGTTTTAATACTGTTAATAAGATAATTAGCAAACTATTGAAAAATAATTTTACTAGACAAGACTGTATTATTTCATTGGGTGGTGGAATTACAGGAGATTTATCAGGTTTCGTCTCTAGTATTTATAAAAGAGGAATTAAATTTATTAATATTCCAACAACTTTGTTGGCTCAAGTGGATGCGAGTATTGGTGGTAAAACAGGAGTTAATCACGAGATTTATGGTAAAAATTTAATCGGATCATTTTATCATCCCAATGTTGTTATAGCAGATACAGAATATCTTAAGTCTTTAAGTAAAAAAGAATTAATTTGTGGATACGCTGAAATATTTAAGCACAGTCTAATATATAGCAAAAAAAATTTTCTTTTTTTAGAAAAATTTAATAAAAAAATTTTATCATTAGAAAAAAAAGTTTTACAAAAAGCAATTTTAGAAAGTTGTAAAATCAAAAAAAGTATTGTTCAAAAAGACGAAAAAGAAAAGAATTTACGAATGATATTAAATCTTGGTCACACGTTTGGTCACGCTTATGAAGCTGCTTGCGGATACAAAAATAATTTAAATCATGGAGAAGGAGTAATGCTTGGAATAAAAACCGCTATTTTATTCAGTTTAAAAGAAAAAAAGTTATCTTTAAATGATTTTAAAAGAATTAATCAAAATATATTAAATTTAAATTTTAATTTAAAACTTAAAAAGTTTTTTAAATTATCAGATATTAATAAATTAATAAGTTACATGCAAAATGACAAAAAAAATAATAATTCAAAAATTAATTTAGTTTTATTAAATAGAATTGGAAAAGCATCAATAAAAAATTCATACGATCAAAAAAAAATAAAAAAATTCTTATACGAGAACTTAGATAATATTTAATTGAATCGAATGAATATAATTTTTTAATTCATTATTTAGCAAATTATAAATTATTTTTGTTCTTTTAATTCTATCCATTTTATTGAGATAATTTGACTCAATCGAAATTTTGACATGAAACTTTTTTTTGTCATGTCCATCATGGTTTAAATGTAAATATGTTTTGTCTTCTATAATTATTTTTTGTACTTTAATTCCTTTTTTTATTTTTTTTTTTACTATTTCAGAAAGTTGATTTATATCCATATTATATAAATATATAATATATGAAAAATATCTGTGATTGGAATAGCTGTAATAAACCTGGTGAATATAAAGCACCAGTTGAAAGAGATAATAGCAGAAAATATAGGCTATTATGCCTAGAACATATTAGAGAGTTTAACAAAAATTGGAATTATTTTAGAGGTATGGATGACCAACAAATATTTGACTTTATCAAATCTGATCTTACTTGGCATAAGCCAACCCAAAGTTTCAGTTCATCAGATAATTTTTTTAAAGTATTATGGAATAATGCTCTTAAAAATGAGGGTAGAGATAGAGAAATAGATCCTAGTTTGGACAACATGAGACAATTTAGATTTAATCAAAATGATCTGAAGTCTTTTAAAATTTTAGGTCTGAATGTTGGAGTAAAATGGGATAGTATAAATAAAAGATTTAAAAAACTTGTCAAAAAATTTCACCCTGATATGAATTCAGGTAATAAAAGTTTTGAGGATAAACTTAAAGTAATTACATTGGCTTATACTCAACTTAAAAACGCTTATAGGAAAAAAATTGATTGAAAATCTTAAAAAAGAACCAGATATAAAAATATCAATTAAACAAACATTCGGAATTGATACCGATCTCGAAGTTGATGCATTTTCAGAAAAAAACGAATTGGTTCCTGAAATAGATAAAGATTATGTATTTGATAGAGATACAACTTTAGCAATTTTAAATGGCTTTTCACACAATAAAAAAGTAATAGTGCACGGTTATCACGGAACTGGAAAAAGTACACATATCACTCAGGTAGCAGCTAGATTAAATTGGCCATGTGTTAGAATAAATTTAGATTCCCATATCAGCAGAATTGATCTTATAGGAAAGGATGCAATTACACTTAAAGATGGAAAGCAGATAACTGAATTTAAAGAGGGTATACTTCCTTGGTCTTATCAAAATCCAGTTGCTTTAGTTTTTGACGAATATGATGCTGGCAGAAGTGATGTAATGTTTGTTCTACAAAGAATTTTGGAAAGTGATGGTAATTTTACTCTTTTGGATAGAAACAAAGTTGTAAAGCAGAATAAATATTTTAGATTATTTGCTACAGCCAACACCATAGGCTTGGGGGACACAACTGGACTTTACACTGGAACTCAACAAATAAACCAAGCACAGCTAGACAGATGGGAAATTGTAACTACGCTGAACTACTTAAACCCAGAAAAAGAATTAGAAATAATTTTATCTAAAAATAAAAACCTAAATAATGAGTCCGGAAAAGAAAACGTGAAAAATATGATTAAAGTAGCCTCTTTAACTAGAAAGGGATTTATGTCAGGTGATATTTCAACCGTAATGAGTCCTCGAACTGTACTCAATTGGTGTAATAATTCAGATATATTTAAAAATATTGGGTATGCATTTAGGGTAACGTTTTTAAATAAATGCGATGAAACTGAAAAAAATATAATTGCAGAATATTATCAAAGATGTTTTGGGGATGACCTGCCAGAGTCATTAAAAAATAATCAAGATAAATGAAAAAAGATGAGATTTTAAGGGAAAAAATAAAAAGCGCTTTAATAAGCACTTTTAAAGTAATTTCGTTGAAATTCAACAAAGACAAATTAGAAGACTTCGATAAAAAAACTACAGACTTTATAGACCAAAAAAATGAAATTATAATAAAAAACTTTGATAATCTTAGAGCGGAGTTTGATTCAAAGGCGTTAAAACAAGGTTACTCAGATAAAGAAATTTTTAATAATAATTTACCTCAAAACAACAAACAAATAGCTTTGTGCAAAATTGCAGAGAAAATAAGGTGTGAATTTATCGGAATGGATATGTACCTTGGTATTAATAAAAATATTAATAATTATTACGACCGTAAAATAAATTTAAATAATAAATTGAAGATCGATACAATTAAAGATGCCCCAGCATCGAAAGCCTTTGAGCTTTACATGATAAAAAATTTTTTAGATATCAAACTTAATTCCAACAGTCAAAAAATATTAAATTATTGGGAGACAAAATTTGATAATACAATAAAAAAACATAAAAAATACTTAATCGAAAATATAAATGATCAAGAGATCTTTAATTCAAAGTTTTCAGAATTAGTAAGTGAGTTAAATTTAGAAGACATTGATGAGGACACGAGCCAAAATAATGAGGATGATAAAGATAAACAACAAGATAATTCTAGAAATGATGATGAAAAAGAGAATAACAATAAAGACACATCTGATGAACAAAATTCAAGTAGTATGGAATTTGAAAGTGACGTGTCTGAATTTAGAATTGATGAACAATTGGATGTCGACGAAAATGTTGATAATTCCTCAAAAAATATATCACAAAAATTAAATATTATTAAAGATGAAAAAGAATACAAAATATATACTAATAACTTTGATGAGATAGCGAGAGCTGAAAAGTTAGAAAACAACGAAGAAATTTCAAAATTGAGAAAAAACCTAGATCAACAACTTTTGAGTTTTAAAGATCTGGTTACTAAGCTTGCAAATAAGTTACAAAGACAACTCTTGGCAAAACAAAATAGATCTTGGGAATTTGATTTAGAGGAGGGTTTGTTGGATAGCTCTAAATTAACAAGAGTAGTTATTGATCCATATAATTCCTTATCATTTAAAAAAGAAAAAGACTTAGAATTTAAAGATACTATAGTAACAATTTTAATTGATAATTCGGGATCTATGCGTGGAAGACCTATTACGATAGCAGCATTGTGTGCAGATATTTTATCAAGAACCTTAGAAAGATGTTCTGTAAAAGTCGAGGTTTTAGGTTTTACAACGAAAAATTGGAAAGGTGGTCAAAGTCGTGAAGATTGGACAAAACAAGGTAAAATTAAAAATCCTGGTAGGTTAAATGATTTGAGACACATTATATACAAGTCAGCTGATAACCATTGGAGGAGATCTAAAAATAATTTAGGCCTTATGTTAAAAGAGGGATTACTTAAGGAAAATATAGATGGAGAAGCAATAAATTGGGCCTACAACAGACTTCAGAAGAGGGGTGAAGAGAGAAAAATCCTAATGGTAATTTCAGATGGAGCACCAGTTGATGATTCTACACTATCAGTTAATTCAGGAGATTATTTAGAAAAACATTTAAAAAAAATGGTAAAATTAATTGAAAGCAAGGAAGATGTTGAAATCTTAGCAATTGGCATAGGCCACGATGTTTCCAGATATTATAAAAGAGCAATAAAAATTTCAGATGTAAATGAGTTGGGAGATGTCATGATAAATCAATTAAGTACTTTATTTGAAAAAGATAGAACTTTAAATTAGATCCGTTTTAGATCTTTGTTATTCCAAGCTATATTTACCTCTGCTCCAGTTCTTGTTTCTGAATTTCTAAAAATTATATTAGCTAGATTTTTTTCTAAAAGTGTTTTTCCGATAAAAATTCCTAATCCAAGTCCAGACTTAGTTGAATATTCTTTTATTTGAGATTTATTGTATGGCTCACCAATTTTATTAATGACATCTTTTGGGTAACCGGGACCATCATCTTCAATTATTATTTCGGAGATTTCACTATCACTTTTAATTGTTACAAATATTTTTTTATTAGCAAATTTATTTGCATTACCAATAAAATTTCTAATACCATATATAAGCTCAATTGATTTAGTTATTTGGAATGGGTTTGAGTCTTGCTCAAGGTTAACAACAAACATTTTTTTAGATATTTCCTCAAAAGATTTTATTATTTCATTGACATAATCTGCCAAACTAAGATTTTGATTAATAAAATCATCTTTTACAAGTGGATCAATTGTAAGTTTTTTCAGAATATTTTCGCATCTTTCAACTTGACTGATCAGTAGTTCAATATCTTTTCTATGATCTAAATTTTTACCGAGTGATTTGTTCAGCTCATTAGAGATCACTTTTATGGTTGATAATGGAGTTCCAAGTGAATGTGCTGCTGCTGCTGCTTGTCCACCTAATGAAACCAGGACATGCTCTTTCGAAATTACCTCTTGAATTTTATCTAAAGCATTTTTTCTTATTCTATTTTCTTTACCAAATAGAATTGCAAAGTAATTTAAAAAAATTAAAGCAATTATCAATCCTAAAGGTATTGAGTAATAGTAATAATTACTTAATTTATAATCATTTAATGGAGAGGGTAACTCTTGATGGTATAATGTCAAAACTGAGATAGATAGAATTGTTACTAAAATTAATATCAGATTTGTTTTAATATTTAGGTTGGATGAAGCGAAAACACTTGGAATTATTAAAAATACAGAAAAAGGATTTAAAATCCCACCAGTTAAATATAGCAGCAGACTTAATTGAAGAATATCGGCTAATAAATAATAAAAAGCAATTTTGTTGGAAAGTTGGGTACTTCTATTATAATTTATTAAGATAATGTTACTGACGGCTCCAAATGCTACAATTGCGTTAGATAAAATATAATTAAATTCAAATTTAAATATGAAAGCTACTATATTAATTGTAAGAAATTGACCAATTATACCGATCCATCTTAAATTTATATATGTAGACTTATTTAAAAAATAATTACTTGAACTATTAATGATCTCCATTTTAGATGTCTAAATCAGATGCATAAATGGCATTATCAATAATAAAGTCTTTCCTTGAACCTACGTCATTTCCCATTAATGTTTGTATTAATTCGTTATCTTTTTTTATATTTTTTGAGTAATTAACCTGTAGCAAGTTTCTTGTTTCAGGATTTAAAGTGGTATTCCATAACTCGTCAGGATTCATTTCGCCCAGACCTTTGAACCTTTGAATTGATAATTTAGATTTTTCTTCTTCTAAAAGTTTAACCATATTAGTTTGTTTTTTTTTATCCTTATTTTCAAATTTTGAATTTTTCAAAATATAATTTTCCAAATCTTTTTCATCTTTTAAATATATTGTCTTCGAGCCTTTATTAATTTTAAACAATGGAGGTTGAGCTAGATATATATTTCCATTTTCAATTAATTTATTAAATGGTCTATTATTAAAAAAAGTTAAAAGCAGGGCTCTGATATGGGATCCATCAACATCGGCGTCAGTCATAATAATTATTTTTCCATATCTTAAATCTTTAATATCAATTTCTTCATCATTCGGGTTGAGTCCAAGAGCATTAATTAAAGTTACAATTTCATTTGAAGATATCATTTTTGAAAGTGTTTTTGTTTTTAAATCTTTCCCATTGCCATTATTCTTTTTTGAGACATTATCCATATATGTATTCAGAATTTTACCCCTCAATGGCAAGACTGCTTGAAATTCTCTATTTCTTCCTTGTTTAGCGGATCCACCAGCCGAGTCTCCTTCGACAATAAATAATTCTGTACCATCTTGTTTTGAATTTTGACAATCAGCAAGCTTGCCCGGTAATCCAGTAAGCTCTAAAGCACCTTTTCTTCTCACATTTTCTCTAGCTTTTCTTGCAACGTCTCTTGCTAATGCTGCCTGAATAACTTTTGTAAGAATTAATTTTGCAGTAGAAGGATTTTGATCAAACCATATCGATAATTTTTCATTGATTAAAGTTTCTACTATATTTCTTACTTCTGATGAAACTAATTTATCTTTTGTTTGAGAAGAAAATTTTGGGTCAGGAATTTTTATAGATAGAACGCAAGTAAGACCTTCCTTAATATCATCTCCAGATATTGAAACTTTATTTTTTTTTAATAAATTATGTTCATTCGCATATTTATTTATTACTCTTGTTAATGCACTTCTAAATCCAAGCAAGTGAGTTCCGCCATCTTTTTGATAAATATTATTTGTATAAGCATAAACATCTTCACTATATGACGAATTCCATTTAAGTGAACACTCAAGTTCTAGTGAGTTCTTCTTGCTGTTCACACCTATTGGTTTTTTAAATAGATCATTTCCATTTTTATTTTTTAGCTTTTGCCTTTTTTCATCTAAAAATTCAACAAACTCAGATATTCCACCATCATATTTAAATTCCTCTGATCTAACTTTTTTATTAATCTTATCAATTAAATTAATTTTAATTCCTTTATTTAAAAAAGCTAGTTCTCTTAGTCTCTTTTGAACAATAGAATAGCTAAACTTAATAGATGAAAAGATTTCTTTAGACGGAAAGAAGGTGATTTCAGTTCCAGAATTTTTAGATTTACTTTTTGCTTTCAAAGGTGAAACCGCTTCACCATTTTTGAATGCAATAAAGTATAATTTTCCATCTCTTTCAATTGTGAGTTCTAATTTCTCTGATAATGCATTTACAACTGACACACCCACACCATGTAAGCCACCTGAAACTTTATACGACTCATGATCAAATTTTCCTCCGGCATGAAGCTGTGTCATAATTACTTCTGCTGCGGACTTTTTCTCAGTTTTATGAATATCTACAGGAATTCCTCTTCCATCATCTTTAACGGTGACCGATCCGTTTGAATTTAAAATCACTTCAATTTGTTTACAGTGACCAGCAAGTGCCTCATCAATAGAATTGTCTACAACTTCATAAATCATATGATGTAAACCCGTACCATCATCTGTATCACCAATATACATTCCAGGTCTTTTTCTTACAGCCTCTAAGCCTTTTAAAACCTTTATCGAATCTGCTTGATAGTTATTCATATTTTTATATTTGGAAACTACTAATTATATCATTAATACCTTTTTTTTTAAAAAATATTTCAAAAGGGTTAATTAAATAGTTATTGAAATTCAATGTTAATTGCACCAGAAATAAATATTTTTACTCACTATTCAAAAATTCAATTTTTAAGCAAATTATCTATTGTTAAATTAAAAAATGGCGGAGAGAATGGGATTCGAACCCATGAAAGAGTTTCCCCTTTACACGCTTTCCAAGCGTGCGCCTTAAACCACTCGGCCATCTCTCCTGAATTATTTTCTACTTTACATTATATATATAAACTTAATAATGTATTTATTTTCATGAAAAAGATACTAATTACAGGAACAAGTGGTTTTTTAGGATCGAATATTTTAAGAAGTTTGGTTAGATCAAATACTGTGTACGCAACTACAAGAAAAAAAATAATATCAAATCATAAAAATCTTAAATATATATTTTTTTACAATCACTCAGATTTAATTAAAAAATTAAAAAAAATTAGAGTCGATGCAGTTATTCATTGTGCTACTCACTATATTAAAACACACCGAAGTAATGATATACCTAAAATAACTAAATCTAATATAGAGTTTGGTAATATTATATTAGAAAATTTAAATAAAATGAGAGTAAAAAAGTTTATAAATTTTTGTACTGTTTGGCAAAATTACAATTCAAAGAAAAATCAACCATATAATCTTTATGCTGCATCAAAAAATGCATTTATAGAAATTGTAAATTATTATAAAAAAATTAATAGAAAAACGAACTTTTATAACATTTATATTGCTGATACATTTGGTAATAATGATAGAAGGAAAAAGTTAGTTAATATATTAAAAAATGGTGAAAGAAATGATAAAAAAATTCTAATCGAGTCCAGAAATCTCGCTTTAAATTTACTTGATGTAAAAGATGTAACCAATGCAATCCTTGTTATTGTGAAAAAGAAAATTAAAGATGGTGATTACAATTTAATTAACAATAAGAATTTTAATATTTTCAAATTAATTAAACGTTTAAATAAAAACAAAAAATTTAAAAAGAAAATAATTTGGGCTGGAAGTAAGAAAATAAATAATAAGATTTTTAAAATTAAAAAACTTCCTTATTGGAAGCCTAAATATAGTACTTTCGAAGATCTTACAAATTTTATAATTGGTAAATGAAAATATTTGATACAATAACTTTTTTTAGAGAAAACTTTATTACAAATCTTAGATTTGAAATATTAAATGAAGTAGTTGACTATTTTGTTATTTGTGAGTCTAAATATGATCATCAAGGTAAAGAAAAAAAATTAAATTTTTATTTAAAAAATCAAGGATTTAAAAAAAAAATTATATACTTAGTTTTAGATAAGCCATTTAGAATAGGAAATTCTGCTTGGCAAAATCAAGCGTTGCAAAGAGAGTATATATTGAATGGTTTAAAAGACGCAAAAAAAGATGATTATATTATGTTTTCTGATCCTGATGAAATTCCTGATCCAAAAAAAATAAATGAAGTAAAATTAAAAAAAAAGTATGGAATTTTTTTACAAAAGTGTTTTTGTTATAAGTTTAATTTGTATAACAAATATGAAAGTCCATGGGAAGGCACAAGAATATGTCAATTCAAAAACCTAAGTTCGGTGGATTATTTAAGACAAAAGATATTATCTAAAAATCTCTCCTCCCCATTCTGGAAGTTTTATAAAAATAAAAGTATTGAATTAATTGACAACGGAGGATGGCATTTTAATTCACTATTTACGCCGGAAGATATTTCGTTAAAACTTAAAACTTTTGCACATGATGAATTTTCGAACCCAATTTATTCAGATGTCGAAGTCATAAGAAAAAATATATTAGAAAAAAAAGATCTTTTTAAAAGAGGGTGGAATTATCAGAAAATTGATCTAGATGAAACATTTCCAAGTCATATTTATAAAAACAAAAAACTTTTTAAAGAATGGATAGTATAAGTTGGAAAAAATTAATAAATTAAAATTTAAATTTAATAAGTTATTTTATTTCCTTTTCAAAGAAAGATTTAATAAAACTATTGACTTCTCTTTTCCTAAGAATATTAATAGATGGGATCTAATCAAAGATATAATAAATTTAAAAGGCTATAGGTCTTATTTAGAGCTTGGTTGTGACGATGACCATTCATTTGAGAAAATAAAGATTGATTATAAAATTGGTGTCGATCCATATTCTGGTGGTAATTTCAAAGGTACGAGTGATTTTTTTTTCTCACAAAATAAAAAGAAATTTGACTGTATATTTATTGATGGTTTACATGAATATAAACAAGTTTGTAAAGATATTCAAAATTCATTAGACTGTTTAGAGGATAATGGGATTATTCTTTTACATGACAGCTTGCCAGCAACAATTCATCAACAAGCTGTACCAAGATACAAAATAATTTGGAATGGAGATGTATGGAAAGCTGTGGTTAATTTTAGAACGAAATTGGACTGTGATATAGTAACATGTAAAATAGATCATGGGGTATCTTTGGTAAGAAAGGTTAAAAATAAAAAAAAATTGGTAATTAATGTCAAAAATTTTCAAAATCTTAAATTTGAGGAATTTTATAATAATTATAAAAATTATTTAAGAGTTTTAGACTATGAAAATGTAATTAAATATATTCAGAATTAAATAAATTTTTTTAAGATTTCTAAATCTAGATAAATATCTCCATTCAAATTGTCTTTAATCTTATTTAAATAAATTGACTTATAATTTAAATTGTTTATCCGGCTAATTCTTTTAAAAAGTTTATTGGAATTATCTTTTGGAATTATCTCAACTATTTTTGTATCTTTAGCACAAAACACAATGTTTGTTAAACCAGCTCCATGGGGTGCTATAACTTTACTACAATTTTTAAAAACTGAAACCTGCTCAGAAAAGGTTAGCTCACTAAGTTTTATACATTTATAACTTTTTTTGATTAAAAATTTTTTAATTTCTTCATTATTAATAAGCTTACAGTGTGTATTTTTTGAGTCACTTCGATCTATAAAAATTTTTTTTATTTTCTTTTTCGGATTATTTACTTTCTTTAAAAATTCTTTTCTAAGGTATCTTATTATCCAGGTAGGTATTTTACTTTGCGAATTAAAAAAAGATTTATTAAAATAATATGGATGCGATACAGCAATTAATTTATCTACCATTAAATATCTTTTGTAGTTTGAGTCTATAAATTTATGACTTTCTACTCCAAGTAATTTTAAAGTTTGTTTCTGAAAAGAATTTAGTCTTGTAAAATAAAAATAATCAATTTTGTTAAGTGCATATAAATTTGATATAAGCTTGATTTTAGGAATTATATCTAACATCCAATGAGCATAATTGTGATGGCCACTAGCCCCTTGAGTTAGAACCGCTACATTACCATTAACTTTCTTTAAAAATTTAGAAATACCAGACTTAAGGACCTCATTTTCAGAATTTTTTAAAAAACCATTTATTTGTTGAAATGATGCATTTTTGATCAAAAAGTTGTCAGAAATTATACTTACATTTTCAACGTAATTGGTAAAAATCTTCCCATTTACAATTTCATATAATTTATATTTATATTTTTTTAAATTAACTCCATTTATAAAATTAATTTCAGAAACTTTTAAATTTTTTACTTTTTTATTTGGTAATAAAATCTTACCATTTATTTTTAAAAATATGAATTTGATAAGATTTTTATAAATATTCTTAATTAGATTTTTCATTAAACTATAAAATATTTATTCTTTATTTATCTTAAGCACTCCAATAAATGCCTCTTGAGGAATCTCTACTTTTCCGAATTGTTTAGATCTTGCTTTTCCTTTTTTTTGTTTATCAAGCAGTTTTCTTTTTCTGTCTCTTGCACCACCTCCATGAATTTTTGTAAGAACATCTTTTTTGAAACCTTTTATTGTCTCTCTGGCAATTATCTTACCACCTATTGCGGCTTGCACAGGTATCATAAAATTATGTCTTGGTATTAAATCTTTTAATTTTTCACAGACCTCTCTTCCTATTGTTTGTGCAAAATCTTTATGCACCATCATTGCTAAGGCATCTACAGGCTCAGAATTTACAAGTATTCCCATTTTAACTAGGTCGCCTTCTTTGTGACCGATAATTTCGTAATCAAAACTCGCATAACCACTTGTCATCGATTTTAATCTATCATTAAAATCAAACACAACTTCATTTAGTGGAATCTCATAATTTATAACTGCCCTATTACCTGAATAACTTAAATTTGTCTGAATTCCTCTTTTATTTTGGCAAAGCTTCATTATCGATCCTAAATATTGATCAGGAGTAATTATAGTAGCTTTAATCCACGGTTCCTCTATCATTTTGATTAAAGTTGGGTCTGGTAAATTAGATGGGTTCTGTAAATTTTTAATTTCACTGTTATTCATGTGTACTTTGTACACAACACCTGGAGTAGTAGTTAACAAATTTATGTCAAATTCTCTCTCGAGCCTCTCTGTAACTATTTCTAAATGTAATAAACCTAAAAAACCACACCTAAAACCAAGTCCTAATGCTGATGAAGTTTCAGCCTCATAGGTAAAACTTGCATCATTCAACTTTAATTTTGCTAAGCCATCTTTTAGTTTTTGATATTCAGAACTATCAACTGGAAATAGGCCACAAAAAACAACAGGTTTACTTGGCTTAAAACCCGGCAATGCATCATTGAGTGGGTTGTTTGCATCGCAAATTGTGTCACCAACTTTTGTATCTGAAAGTTCTTTTATACCCGTTGTAATAAATCCAATTTCTCCAGCATTCAGATCCTGCACATCTTCTGGTTTTGGTGTAAATACCCCAACCTTTTCTATAAAGTATTCTTTATTATTCGACATCATCTTTATCTTCATATTTTTTTTTAATTTCCCATCAATAACCCTTACTAGGATAACAACTCCAAGGTAAGTATCATACCAACTATCAACTAATAAGCATTTAAGCTTTTCGTTTATTTGCCCTTTAGGGCTTGGTAATATCTCAATAATCTTTTCTAATATTTCATCTACTCCCTCACCAGTCTTACCAGAGCATGGAACAGAATTTTTAGTATCAATTCCTATAACATCCTCAATTTGTTTATTTGATCTATCTAAATCTGATGCAGGTAAATCAATCTTATTTAAAATAGGTATAATCTCATGATTTGAATCTAAAGCTTGATATACATTTGCTAATGTTTGTGCCTCTACACCTTGAGTACTGTCAACAATTAATATTGATCCTTCACATGCATACAAAGATCTACTCACTTCGTAACTAAAGTCGACATGTCCAGGTGTATCTATAATATTTAAAATGTACTCTTTTCCAGACTTTGATTTATAATTTAACTTAACAGTCTGTGCCTTTATTGTTATCCCTCTTTCTCTTTCAATATCCATAGAATCAAGAACTTGTGCTTTCATTTCTCTATCTGTAAGACCGCCACATTTATGTATAATACGATCAGCTATTGTTGACTTACCATGATCAATATGCGCTATTATTGCAAAATTTCTTATATTTTCAATTGATGACATTTTAAGATCTTAGTTGTGCGCCCGTATGCTCTTCAACTGATTTGATAATTCTATTCGATATATCTTTCAATTCATTATCATTTAAAGTTTTTTCATCCGATTGAATGGTTACTTTTAAAGCAATTGATTTTTTATCAGAGGGAATATTTTCTCCTTCATAGACATCAAATATATTAATTTTTTTAATCATTGATGAATCTGTATTTTTAATTGCATCAACTAGTCGTTGGGCATTTATGTTTTTACTAATCAAGAATGCAAAATCTCTTTCTGACTTTTGAAAATCTGATAATTCAAGGCTTTTAATTATTTTTTTATTACTTTGTTTAAATTGAACTAGATTATCTAAAAAAATTTCAAAACCAAACGTTTCATTAATTATTTTAGGATGTAGCTGACCAAAATATGCCAGTAAGCTTTTTTCATTTTTTGATGAAATGGTACCTGAGATACCAGGATGATAGTATGAGGGCGAAATATCTTCTATTAACATTTCTTCTCTTTCTAATCCTAGCTCTATAAGTGACTGGATAAGATCTTTTTTAATATCAAATACATTAATATTTTTTTCTCCGAAATTGTTTTGATCATCATATTGTTTTTTTCTAACACCGCATACAACTGTAATCTGATCTCCAGGTTTTTTACCCGTAAACACTGGGCCAATCTCAAACAAAGATTGATCAGCGAAACCTCTATTTAAATTTTTTTCCAAATAGTAAATTAAGTTTGGATACAAAGAATTTCTAAGCACACTTAACTCTGAGCTTATAGGATTGATAATTTTTATAGTTTCCAAACTTTCTTTAAACTTATCGTTTATTTTATCTTCGCTAAAAGACCATGTTATAGTTTCATAGTAACCTTTTGAGGCTACTGATCTTTGAGCTAAATGGAAATGTTTTTGATAAAAGTTTAGTGTTGGCTTTATTCTAATTTTCTCAGGCTCTATAGATTTAATATTGTCATAACCTGAAATTCTAATAATCTCCTCAATTAAATCAATCTCACCAAATATATCTGGTCTCCAAGTAGGAACCTTTATTTCAATAAACTTACTTTTATTTTTTGTTTCAAAACCTAATCTAGTTAAAATTTTAATCATATCTTTCTGATTAATTTTTATACCAATTATTTTTGATACTAAATTAGAATTAAATTTTATTATTTTTTTTCTAAATTTTTGTGTTTCTTGAATGTCAAAATTTGAAACTTCTCCACCACATATTTCAGTTATTAATTTAGCAGCGGTTTCGAGACCCTCTTTTACTGATTGAGGATCAATTCCTCTTTCAAATCTAAATTTGGCATCGCTGTTAATTTCTAACTCTTTTGATGTTTTTCTTGTAATGCTTGGATCAAAATATGCTGACTCTATCAAAATATTTTTAGTATTTAACTCTGTTCCTGATCTAACACCCCCAATTATTCCACCCAAACCAAGAGCTCCCTCATCATCTGAAATTACACACATATTCTCTTTTAACGTATATGTTTTGTTATCAAGTGCCTTAAGTATTTCACCTTTTTTCGAATTTCTTACAATAATTGAATTTTTTATTTTATCTAAATCATATGCATGAAGAGGTCTATTTAAGTCAAACATTACATAATTTGTAATATCAACAACTGCAGATATTGGTCTTAAACCTAATGCCAAAATTCTTTCTTTTAACCAGCTCGGACTTTCTTTATTAGATATATTTTTAATAAGGCAACTTCCAAATATTGAACATGCTTGATTTTTACTTTTTTCTATTTTTATCTTTAAGTTGTGCTTTAATTTTTTGTTAAATTTGATTTTCTTAATTTCTTTTAGATTACCATATCCGCACGCATGAAGATCCCTGGCTATTCCTCTTACCCCCAAACAATCTGGTCTATTTGGTGTAATAGATAATTCTATAACATTATTATTATTTTTATTCTTAAAATATGATTTTCCAATACTACCAGAATATTTTTGACTTAGCTCAATAATACCCTCAGATTCGTTGGACAATTTCAATTCAGATTCAGAGCAAAGCATACCATAAGAAGTTTCTCCCCTTATTTTTGAAACCTCCAACTTAATTCCATTTTTTGGTATTGTTGTGCCTGGTGGAGCATAGATAGTTAATAAACCGTCTTGTGCATTTGATGCTCCACAAACAACTTTTATACTTTCTTTTGCTCCTATATCAACATCACATAATTTTAATCTGTCAGCGTTTGGATGTTTATTAGCTTTAATAATTTTTGCTACTAAAAATTCACTTAGTTCATTTTTTGCATGATCAACCTTTTCGACTTCTAAACCAATCCCGTTAAGTTTTTCAATAATTTGCTTCTCACTTTTACTAGTACTTAAATGATCACTCAACCAATCTTTGGTAAACTTCATCTACTTAGTCCTCTATAATTAGTTGGAACATCTAATGGATCAAAGCCATAATGATTTAACCATCTGTAATCGCATTCAAAAAAAGATCTCAAATCATTGATCCCATATTTCAACATAGCCAGTCTATCTATACCTATACCAAAAGCGAAACCTTGAAATTTATTTGGGTCTACATTGCAGTTTTTTAAAACATTTGGATGGACCATTCCACAACCAAGTATTTCAAGCCATTTATCTCCTTCGCCAATTATAATTTTATTATTTTCAATTCTATAACCTATATCTACTTCTGCTGATGGTTCAGTGAAAGGAAAATGGCTAGGACGAAATCTCATTTTAATTTTTTCTACTTCAAAAAATTCTTTGATAAAATAGTTGAGACAACCTTTTAAATGACCCATGTTTATATCTTTATCTATGTGAAGACCTTCTAATTGATGAAACATAGGAGTGTGGGTTTGGTCACTATCACTTCTATATGTCCTGCCTGGAGCAATTATTTTAAACGGTGGTCTTCCTTTTAACATTGTACGTACTTGAACTGGAGAAGTATGGGTTCTCAACAAAGTTTTCATATCTTGATCTAAATAAAAAGTGTCATGCATATCTTTTGCTGGATGATTTTCAGGTGTATTTAGTGCTGTAAAATTATTATACTCATTCTCTACATCTGGTCCCTCTTCGACGGAAAATCCTATTTCTGAAAAAATACAAGATATTTCATCAATTACTTGAGAAACTGGATGAACTTTTCCAATTTTAAAATCTTTTTCAGGTAAGGTTATATCAATTTTTTCCTTATTAACTTTCTCAATAATTTCTTTATCTAAAACTTCTTTTGATTTAATTGAAAAAAATTCTGATAGCTCTTTTTTTAAACTATTTATATTAGCAGCAAAATTTTTTCTCTCATCTGGAGATAATGATCCTATTTTTTTGAATTCTAAGTTTATTATTCCGTTTTTGCCAAATATTTCAGAACTTATTTTAGTTAATTCAGATAAATTTTTTGCGACTTTTATTTTTTCCTTAAATTCAAATATTTTTTTTTCAAATTCAGACATTTAGACAGATTATTTCTTAAACAAATAAAAACAATAGACAATGATTGTTAATTAAGAGCTGCTTGAGCTTTTTTTACAATAGTTTTGAATGCCTCTGGGTTATCATATGCAATTTCTGCAAGAATTTTTCTATCAATTTTAATACCTGATTTGTTTAATCCATTAATGAATTTTGAATATGTCAAACCTTCTTGTCTTACTCCAGCGTTAATTCTCTGTATCCAAAGAGATTTAAATTCTCTTTTTTTATTTCGTCTATCCCTGTAAGCATATTGCATTGCTTTTTCCATCGCTTGTCTAGCGACTCTTATAGTGTTTTTCCTTCTGCCCCACTGACCTTTAACAGCTTTTAAAACTTTTTTGTGTTTAGCTCTACTTGTTACACCACGCTTTACTCTAGACATATTAACCTCTCAAACTGTAGGGCATATAAGATTTTACAATCTTTCCATCTTGCTTTGACATTACAGTTGTTCCTCTTTGTTTTCTTATTTGTGAATTGGTTCTTTTAATCATACCATGCCTTTTACCAGCTTGAGCCATTATTACTTTTCCTCTTGCTGAAATTTTAAACCTTTTCTTAGCTGAACTTTTTGTTTTTAGTTTTGGCATAGTGGTGGGTTATACTAATATAAATATTATTTTACAATAGATATTATAGCCTATAAAGGCTGGATTACCATGATCATTTGTTTACCATCAAATTTTGGTTGCAACTCTACTTTGCCAATTGTCTCCATATCGATCTTAATTTTTTCCATTAGATCATTCCCTAACTTGGAATGTTGCATTTCTCTTCCTTTAAATCTTATAGTAAACTTCACTTTGTCTCCTTTCGAAAGAAATTTTTGAGCATTTTTAATCTTAAAAGTATAATCGTGAACTTCTGTAACAGGTCTTAATTTAATTTCTTTTAGTTCGATTTTTTTTTGCTTCTTTTTTGCTTTGTTTAATTTTTTCTGTTGGTCATATTTATATTTCCCCATATCCATTATTTTACAAACAGGTGGTCTTGCATTTGGAGCTATTTCTATTAAATCAAGATTTTCATTTTTTGCTTTGGATATTGCTTCTTGTAAGTTTAGTACTCCAAGATTTTCACCATCAGTATTAATAACTTGTACCTCTGGAGAAGTAATTCTGTTATTAGCTCTAGGACCCTTGGGTTTTGTTCTTCTTTGAAAATAATTTTGTTTTGGAAATGGCACTTAGTTAATTGGGGGCTTGCTTAATGTAGAATATTTTTTTAAAAGTTTATCTAAATCCATACTTTCCTGTTTTTTAGAATCTAATTTTCTAATAGTTACTGTGTTAGAGTCAACTTCTTTTTTCCCACAAATCAATAATAAAGGTATTTTTTTTAAGGAATGTTCTCTTATTTTGTAATTAAGGTTATGATTTTTTAAATCAACCTCACTAGTTATGCCAATTTTTCTTAGCTCATTGTTTACTTTTTTTGCGTAATTGTCAAAATCGTCAGAGATAGGTATGACCATTGTTTGCAATGGAGAAAGCCAGAAAGGGAGTTTTCCTGAGTAATTTTCAATTAAAATTCCAATAAATCTCTCTAAGGATCCAAATAAAGCTCTATGCAGCATTACTGGAACTTTTTTTGAACCATCTTTATCAACATAGCTAGCACCTAGCCTTCCTGGTAAATTTAAATCAACTTGTAAAGTTCCACATTGCCAATCTCTTCCAATAGCATCTCTGAGAACAAATTCAATTTTAGGACCATAGAATGCTCCCTCGCCTTTATTAATGCTATATTCTAAATCTGTTTCTTTAATTGCTTTTAATAAAGCTTTTTCAGATTTGTCCCAAACATGATCTTCTCCTACTCTAACTTCTGGTCTATCTGAATATTTTAAAATTATATTTTCGAAACCTAAATCTTTATAAATCTCTAGAATTAAATTTGTTACCGACAAACATTCTTGTGTAATTTGATCCTCAGTACAAAATATATGTGCGTCGTCTTGTGTGAATGCTCTAACTCTCAATAATCCGTGCAAAGAACCAGAGGGCTCATATCTGTGAACCTTTCCAAATTCTGACATCTTTAATGGTAGATCTCTATAACTTTTCAAACCTTGGTTAAACACCTGAACACATCCAGGACAATTCATTGGCTTTATTGCGAATACTTTTTCATCTGGAGTAGTAGAAGTATACATGTTATCCCCAAATTTCTCCCAATGTCCTGACTTTTCCCAAAGAGATCTATCTAATATCTCAGGTGTATTAATTTCGTTGTAACCTGCTTTATCCTGTTTTGCTCTCATATAAGAAATTAATTTTTGAAATAAATTCCAACCTTTTTGATGCCAAAAGACTGATCCTGGACTTTCCTCTCTGAAATGAAAAAGATCCATCTCTTTACCCAATTTTCTGTGATCTCGTTTTTCTGCTTCCTCTAATCTATTTAAGTATTCATCTAATTCTTTTTTTGAACTCCAACACGTGCCATATATTCTTTGAAGCATTTCGTTATCTGAGTTACCACGCCAATATGCTCCTGAAACTTTTGTAAGTTTAAAAGCTTTTCCAATTTTACCTGAAGAAGATAAATGAGGACCTCTACATAAGTCATACCAAGTTTCACCGTGATGATATATTGAGAGTTCCTCACTATCTGGAATACTTTCTATAATTTCTGCTTTGTATTTTTCCCCAATTTTTTTGAAATGATTTATAGCTTTTTTCCTTTCCCATACTTCTCTTTTTGTTTTAACATCTTGATCTATAATCTCAGACATTCTAGTTTCGATCTTTAATAAATCATCGCTAGTAAAAGGTTCTTTTCTTGCAAAGTCGTAAAAAAAACCATTTTCAATTACTGGACCAATAGTTACTTGAGTTCCAGGAAATAACTGCTGAACTGCCATTGCCATTATATGGGCCGCATCATGTCTTATAACTTCTAAACCTTCTTTGGTTTTAGATGTAATTATTCTTACTTTAGAATCTTTAGTAATTTCATGGCTAAGATCTTTTAATATCCCATCAACCTCCATTACAAGAGCTTGCTTTGCTAAAGAGCTACTTATTAATCCTGCAATTTTTAAGCCATCAATTTTTTTTTCAAAATTGAGCTTTTTTCCATCTGGTAAAATAATATTAGGCATTTATTAATTTTTTGTACTCTGAATAAGTAGTATTGCACATTTTTTCAACATTAAATTTTGCAATTATATTTTTTCTACCCTCGGCACCGATACCATTTAACGTTAGTTCGCTTAAATTTAATACCTCTTTAAGTTTTTCACTTAAATTTTTTGAGTCACCAGATTCAAATAAAAAACCAGTTTTATCATTTATAATAGTTTCATTAGAGCCACCAATGTTACTTGCAACAATTGGTTTTTCCATGGATTGTGCCTCTACCGATACTCTACCAAATGCTTCTGGCTCAATTGAAGATGACACAATAACATTTGATATTTCGTATGCTATTGGCATTAATTCTAAATGATCTACAAAAATAACATTACCGCTCAATCTGTGTTGTTCAACTAATCTTATTAATTTTTTTTTATATATTTTCCTACCCTGATCACTTCCAAGTATTACTGCTTTAAATTCTAGTTCTGGTAAATTTTTTTTTAATAAGCTTATTGCCTCAATAAACATTTCTTGGCCTTTCCATTCAGTTAATCTTCCTGGTAGTAGGATTATTTTTTTTTCGTCGGTTATATTCCATTTTTTTTTTAACAAATTTTTGTCACTTTCTTTAATTTTTTTTGAATTGAAATAGTCTGTATTTATACCTCTAAAAATTACTAAAAATTTTTTTTTATTTGACAAATATTTTGAATAATTTTCTTTTATATGTGAAAATATAAAATTAGATCCTGCTATAATTAGATCAGATCGAACCATTATAGAATTATACCATTTTTTTAAATCGCTTTTAAAATTATAAGTACCATGAAAAGTAGTTACAAATTTTCGTCTAGTTAACTTTGTTGCAATTAGACATGACCAAGCAGGTGCTCTACTTCTAGCATGAACTATATCTACATTAAGGAAAAAAATTATTAATGTTAATAATATAGAATTTAAAAAAATTAAAATTGGATTTTTGCTTTGAACGGGCAATCTTATTATTTTTACTTTTTTTTTATTAATATATTTTAATAAAGGTCCGCCACTAGTTACAATATAAGACTTACAATTATGCTCATGAAGATAGTGAGCTAGGTCAAAACATCCAGTTTCAGCTCCTCCATAACCTAACTTTGGTATTACCTGTAGAATTTTTATTTTTGATGACATTGCAACTAACTATATATTAAGTAATAATTCTAATAAACTTTTATGAACCAAATTAAATACATTAAAATATCAAAAAATATAAAAATTAGATATTTAACAAACAACTTAAGGAAGAATCCTTATATAATTTTTTTACATGGATTTATGTCTGATGTAGACGGCGAAAAGCCAAAAGTATTCAGTAAATTCTGTAGTAAGCTTAAGTTGGGTTTTTTTGCTATTGAATATTCCGGACATGGAAAATCATCAGGTAAATTTACTCAGGGAAATATTACTAAGTGGAGTAATCAAGTCAACTTTTTCATAAAAAAGAAAGTTAAAAATAATAAATTTATTATTATTGGATCTAGTATGGGTTCATGGTTATCCACACTGCAATTTAAACATTTTGAAAAACAGATAAAAGGTTTTATTGGAATAGGTTCAGCTCCTGAGTTTCTGGGTAAAGTTATGTGGAAAAAATTTACTAGTAAAATGAAATATGAAACTATGAAAAAAGGAGTTTATAACCTTAAACATGGTGGGTATGAGTATCCTATAACATATCAATTAATTAAAGATGGAAGAAAAAATAAAGTATTCAATAAGAAAATTTCCTCTAAAATTCCAGTAACATTATTTCACGGAACTAAAGATGAGGCAATTCCAGTAAAATTTTCTAGAAAATTAATCAAAATATTTACTAAAGCAAAACGAAAATTAATTATAATCAAAAATGGTGATCACAGTTTATTTTCAAAAAAATATCAAAAGAAAATATTAAAAGAATTAGAAAATATAATTAATCATAGCGTTTAGCTCGCAAATCCTTGTAGCTCTTTATTTGTAATTGGGTTATCTAATTTATCGATCATTTCTTTCGGACAAACCTGGTAGAAATGATTCAACTCTTGATCAAAGTTATTAATTATTTTTTCTGAAACTTTTGAATTGGTCTCTCTAAAATGTTGACTTACTAAGTTTTTCAAGTAGTTTTTCCAATATTCTGTTTCTAATCTTTGCCAAACGACTGTTTCCGGATTAACTTTTTTTTCAAATTCTTTTTCCTCATCGTAAACGAATGCCATACCACCTGTCATTCCTGCTCCAAAATTATCGCCTATAGTCCCCAATATTATTACAGTTCCGCCAGTCATATACTCACAACCGTTTGATCCACATCCTTCAACAACTGATGTAGCTCCAGAATTTCTCACCGCGAACCTCTCTCCAGCCTGACCGGCTGCAAATAAGTTTCCTGAAGTAGCTCCATATAGAACTGTGTTACCGATAATTGTATTTTCATTTGATATTAAATTACTTTCTTCACGTAATTTTATTGAAATAGTTGCGCCAGATAAACCTTTCGCGACATAATCATTAGCATCGCCTTTAAGATTGAGTTTTAAACCTTTTGTTCCAAAAGCACCAAAAGATTGACCTGCAGATCCTACAAAATTTATCTCTACGGAATTTTCAGGCAATTTATTATTTCCAAATTTTTTATATAAATTATATGAAATTCTTGTTCCTACTGCCCGATCTGTATTTTGTATATTATAAATTTTTTCATTTTTTTTATTATTATCGATACAATCCTCAATCTCACCCCAAATTTTTTGGTCAAGTGTGTCAGGCACCGAATTAATAATTCGTTTTTCGCAGAACCTTTTGTATTTGCCTGGATCAGCTTGTACAAATAATGGGTTAAGATCTAGATCATCTAAATTAGAAGAACCCTTGCTAATCTGCTTTAATAAATCTGTTCTTCCAATAATATCGTTTAGACTTTTAAAACCTAGCTCAGCGATTATTTCTCTAACCTCTTGAGCAATAAAGCTAAATAGATTTACAACTTTTTCTGGTGTTCCATTGAATTTTTCTCTAAGTTTTTCATCCTGAGTACAAACGCCTACAGGACAAGTATTTGAATGACATTGTCTAACCATTATACATCCCATCGCCACCAATGATGTAGTTGCTACACCATATTCCTCTGCACCCATCATTGCTGCAATAACTACGTCTCTTCCAGTTTTAATACCTCCATCAGTTTTTAAAGTAACAGTATGTCTAAGATTGTTTAGTGTTAATACCTGATTGGCCTCAGTAAGACCCATTTCCCATGGTATTCCAACATATTTTACGCTAGTTTGAGGAGAGGCTCCCGTACCACCATTATGTCCAGAGATTAAAATTATGTCCGCTTTTGCTTTCGCTACTCCTGCCGCAATAGTTCCAACGCCTGATGAAGCTACTAATTTTACACTTACTCTTGCTTTTGGATTAATTTGTTTAAGATCATAAATTAATTGCGCTAAATCTTCGATAGAATAAATATCATGATGTGGTGGTGGAGATATAAGTGTAACACCTTTCGTAGAATGTCTTAATCTAGCTATTTCATCTGTAACTTTAAAACCAGGCAGTTGTCCACCTTCACCTGGTTTAGCTCCTTGAGCAATTTTTATCTCTATTTCATTACAATTATTGAGATAGTCGACTGTCACTCCAAAACGCGCTGATGCTATTTGCTTTACTCTAGAATTTGCGGTGTCACCATTAGACATTACTTTAAATCTCTCAGAGTCTTCTCCTCCTTCTCCACTACAGGATGCCCCTTTAATTCTGTTCATAGCTACTGCTAACGTCTCGTGGGCCTCTTTTGACAATGCGCCATGAGACATGCTTCCGCTACCAAATCTTTTTAAAATATTTTCAATTGGTTCAACCTCTTCAATCCCTACAGATGTTTTTTTATTAAAATCAACTAAATCTCTTAAACTTATAGGTGGTAGGTTATAAATGCCTTTAGCATATTTTTTATATGTTTCGTATGAGCCTGTTGCTACCGCACTTTGTAAAAGATGTATTAATTTCCCTTGATACTGATGTTTTTCACCATTTTTTCTATATCTATAAATTCCACCAATTGGCAGAATATTTGCACCAGTTTGAAAAGCATCTTTATGAATTGATCTAATTTTTTTTTCTATTCCTGTTAATCCAATTCCAGAAATTTTGGACATCATTCCAGGGAAATACTCATTAACTACAGTTCTACTTAAACCTACTGTTTCAAAGTTACACCCACCTCTATAAGAACTTAAAACTGATATACCCATCTTAGACATTATTTTAAGCAGTCCAAGATTAACTGATTTAATATATCTAACTATACAATCTTCGAAACTTAAATTTTTGAATAATTTTTTTTTAAATCTTTCATACAAACTATCAAAGGCTAAATATGGATTTACTGTGGTTGCACCAACACCTATTACGGTTGCAAAAGAATGTGTATCTAAACATTCACCTGATTGCACGTTTATTGAAACATACCCTCTAAGTCCCAATTTAACCAAATTTGTATGAATTGCACCAACGCTTAATAGAGTTGGTATAGGATATTTATCATCTGAAATATCTTTATCAGATATGACTATTTGCGTTATTCCTTGTCTAACAGCAATTTCAGTCTCTTTTTTAAGCCTATTTAAAGCGTCTTCGAGTGTTTCTCCATTTTTAAAAGTGCAGTCGAAAATTTTATAATTGTTTCCAAAGTAAGTTATAAACTTTTGAAACTGCGAATTTGATAAGATTGGGCTGTTTAAAACGTATATGTTTTCCTCTGTAAGATTATTAAAATCAAGAATATTTCCTAAATTACCAAATCGAGTTTTTAAACTCATAACTTTATTCTCTCTTAATGAGTCAATTGGAGGGTTAGTAACTTGACTAAAATTTTGTCTGAAGTAATGATATAAAGGTCTGTATTTATCTGAAAGGACTGCTAAAGGTGTATCATCTCCCATTGATCCAGTTGCTTCTTTCGCATCTTCCGCCATTGGATGGAGAATTAGTTCTAAATCCTCTAAACTATATCCAAAAGTGTGCTGACGTTTTCTAAGCTCTACACCCTCATAATTATTATTTTCTTCTTCTATAGGAAACTTTTTATCTAGGTCAATTATTTGATTATTAAAATGTTTATACTCTTTCGCTAAATAATCTTTGATCTGGCTATTTGTAAATACTTTACCCTTTTCAATTCTAACACCTATTATCTCTCCAGGTCCCAATCTTCCTTTTCTTATGATTTTCTTTTCATTTAGATCAACCATACCGGTCTCAGATCCTGCAAATAAAAGTTTATCTCTAGTTATGGTAAATCTTAACGGTCTTAATCCATTTCTGTCTGATGCTGCAATTACCCATTCGTTATCAGTGCCTGCTAATGCTGCTGGTCCATCCCAAGGCTCCATTGTGCTATTTAAAAAATTGAACAATTTTAATTGATTTTTTGGTAAGATTTTACTTTTCTTCGACCAAGCATCTGGTATCAACATTAGCTTGGTTAACGGTGCTGAGTGACCTGACATACTTAAAAGTTCAAATACGTTATCCAATGATGCTGAGTCTGAATTACCTTCAGGAATTACTGGTTTTAAATTTTCCATGTTTTCATAGTTTGAATCAAACATTTCTTCCTCGTGAACTTTCATCCAGTTTACATTTCCCTTTAATGTATTTATCTCACCATTATGTGCAATTGATCTGAAAGGTTGAGCTAGGTCCCAGCTTGGTGCTGTATTGGTTGAAAATCTTTGGTGAAATATTGCATATCTTGATATGAACCTTTCATCTTTTAGGTCTAGGTAAAAATCTGATAATGCTTCTGCTAAAAACATTCCTTTATAAATAATTGACTTTGAGCTGAAAGAACAAATATAAAAATTATTCAAATGTTTCTGACTACAGGACTTTTCTATTTTTCTTCTAGTCTCGTAGAGTTTTCTCTCTAAATTTTTACCTCTAATTTCTTTATCATTTGTTTTAAATAAAACTTGAGCTATTTCTGGTCTTGTTAGCTCGGCTTTTTCACCTAAAACTTTTGGATCTACTGGAACTTGCCTCCATCCATAGATGTAAAAATTATTTTTGGTTAATTCGCTCTCAACTATAGTTCTGCAGCTTTCCTGTGCAGAATAATCATTTCTTGGAAGAAATATCATACCCACACAAACTTCATCTTCAGAATTATGTTCGTGGCCTGTGACCTCAATTTTTTCTACAAAAAAATCAGATGGTATTTCAATATGAATACCTGCACCATCACCTGTTTTCCCATCCGCATCGACGGCTCCCCTGTGCCAAACAGCTTTCAGTGCTTGTATTCCGTATTCTACTACTTTTCTACTTTTTTTACCTTCGGTTGAAGCTACTAATCCAACACCACATGCGTCATGCTCCATTTTTTCTGAGTAGACATGGTTTTTCGTAAGTTTTTTTAAATTCTTATTTCTTAAATTCATCAAGCAACTTTTTTCTTTCTCTTTGAGTTTACATATTTAATGATTTGATCGGAAACATCTCTTCCATCTTTTATAGCCCAAACAACTAGAGATGCTCCTCTAACGATATCACCAGCAGCAAAAACCCCCGGCACTGAAGTTTCCATTGTTTCATAATCAATTTTAATTGTTCCCCACTTAGTAACTTTTAGTCTTTCCTCATTAAATAAATTTGGTAAATCTTCTGGATCAAAACCCAAAGACTTAATTACTAAATCAGCATTAATAATATAATTTGAGTCTTTAATTATTTCTGGTCTTCTCCTTCCGCTGTCATCAGGTTCTCCAAGATTAATTTTATTTACTTCAACGCTTTCAACTTTATTATTTCCATTAAATTTTGCTGGACTTGACAGCCATACAAATTCTATTCCTTCCTCCTCTGCATTTTGAACCTCTCTAGCTGACCCAGGCATATTCTCTTTATCTCGCCTATATAAACATTTTACAGATTTTGCCTCTTGTCTGATTGCCGTTCTTACACAATCCATTGCTGTATCGCCCCCTCCGATTACAACCACATTTTTTCCCTTGGCGTTTAAAGTACCGTTATCGAATAATTCTACTTTATCTCCTAAGCCTTTTTTGTTTGAAGCAGTCAAAAATTCCATTGCTGGGAATATATTAGCTAAGTCGCTACCTGGTAAATTTATTTCTCTTGCTTTGTAAACACCAGTAGAAATTAAAATTGCGTCGTGCCTATCTCTTAAATCCTTTAATGAAGTGTCTTTACCTACTTCAAAATTATGAACAAACTTTATTCCACTTTTTTCTAATAGTTGAGTCCTTCTTTGAACAACATATTTTTCAAGTTTAAAATTAGGTATACCATAAATTAAAAGTCCACCTGATCTGTCATATCGGTCATAAATAGTTACTTGGAAATTTTGTTTTCTAAGTTCCTCTGCACAGGCTAGACCAGCAGGTCCAGCACCTATTATACCGATGCTTTCACTTCTTTCTTCTTTAACTTGAATTGGTTTAACCCAACCTTGCTCCCACGCATTCTCTGTAATGAATTTTTCTACTGAACCAATCGTTACAGTTCCATGACCTGATTGCTCTATAACACAGTTGCCCTCGCATAATCGATCTTGAGGACATATTCTCCCACAGACCTCGGGCATATTATTTGTACTTTGAGATAGCTGATATGCTTCCTCTAACCTACCCTCAGCAGTTAATTTTAGCCAATCAGGTATATTGTTGCTCAAAGGACAGTGAACCTGGCAAAAAGGTACACCACATTGAGAACACCTGCTTGATTGCTCTTTTGCTTTTGGCGAAATAAACTCTTTATAAATCTCATTAAAGTCGTCTTTTCGCTCCTTTACACCTCTTTTAGGTGGTGTTTGTTGACCTAAATCCACAAATTTAAGCATTTTTTCCGACATAGTGAAGGACTCGTACACTAAAACTAGTCACTCTGAAAGTTAAATAAGGACAATAGTACTGTCTTATTATTTAAAAAAGTTAGCAATTTGAGCCATTTTTACAAATTGAGCATATTAGATATGCATTCATGGAATTGCTTTATTTTGATTTTATTTAGTTTTAGAAAAATAAATCAATGACCTCTTATTATTTAGAAATTTTATTACTTTCCATTATCCAAGGCATATCAGAGTTTATTCCTGTAAGCTCATCTGCACATTTATTTTTATTTTCAAAAATTAAAGAGTCGAATTTTTCGTCTTTAGAAATTGATGTTAGTCTGCATTTAGGGTCCCTTATTGCAATTATAGTATATTTTTGGAAAGACCTTTTAAATGTTTATAAAAGTAAAGAGTTATTGAACTTAATATTTTTTGGATCAATACCTTTGTTAATTGTCGGTTTCTTTTTTTATAGTTTTGGATTTATTGATCATGTTAGAAACTTAAAAGTAATTGCTTGGACAACTCTAATATTTGGTGTTCTTTTATATTTTTCTGATAAAAAAATTCAGAATAAAAATATTAAAAAAAATTTGAATCTAAAAAACATATTCTTAATTGGTTTTTTTCAAGCATTATCTATAATTCCAGGTGTGAGTAGATCGGGTATAATTATTACAGGTTGTAGATTTTCAAACTTTAATAGAGTTGATGCAGCAAAAATTTCTTTTTTTTTATCGATACCCGCATTAGCAGGTGCAAGTTTTTTAAGCTTGAATGATATGCCAGATAAAACATTCGAATTTAATTTAGCAATATTCTTATCAATTTTATTTTCATTTATTTTTTCATATATGACAATAAAATTTTTACTTTACTATTTAAAAAAATTCTCCTTAAATATTTTTGTTTACTATAGATTAGTATTGTCTTTATTATTATTTATTATCGCGTACAGTTAGTTTTTTAAATGATGGTGTAATTTGGGATAGGATAACTGCGATTAGAATTATAAAGCAACCTAATATATTACTGAAATCTAACATTTGGTTAAGTATTATCCATCCTGCCAATGCTGCAAATACTCCCTCTAAAGAGTAGATTATAGCAGCAGGGGCTTCCTCAATATTTTTTTGTGCATACATTTGCAAAGTAAAAGCAATTCCTCCAGACAGAAAACCAGCGTAAATAATCGAATAGTTTTCTAAAAGAATATTTGTCAAATTAATTTCTTCAAATAATAACGCAAATAAAAGTGAGTACATGCCAACCAATATTGCCTGTAATGCTGCAAAAAATATTGGAATATCAAATTTCTCCATAAATTTTCCTGCAAAGATTATATGCAATGCCCAAAATACTGAACATAATATTACTAAGCTGTCTCCAATCAAAATTTCTGAATTTGAAAAATCACTTAAGAAGTAAACACCAATAATACAAAGTAATATTGAAGGCCATATACTCCAATGTACTTTGATTTTGTAAATTATGAATAAAATTATTGGAACTAATGGAACATAGAAAACCGTAAAAAATGCTGCATTGGCTATGTTGGTGTACAATAAAGATGTTTGTTGAAGGTAAGTGCCAAAAAATAATGATAAACTCATCAAAAATAAATATTTAAAGAAAAGTTTTTTATCTAAATTTATATTTTCAATTATTTTTCCCCTTTCAACTAAAATGGCTATTGGTAAGACTGTTACAAATCCTACAAAAAACCTTGCTGCGTTAAAAGTTAATGGACCAATATTGTCCATTCCAGTATCTTGAGCAATAAAAGCTGTTCCCCAAATAAAAGTTGTGATTAAGGCGCAAATTAAGGATATCGATTTACTCATTTATAAGGTTAAATGATATTGTGTATTCTACATGAGCTGTCAAAATCTTCTTTATTAATATAACAGCCAGACATTTTTCTTTCCCCGCTAAATGATCCTCTGCCGTGAAGTATTCTCCAATTATTAAATATTAATAATTCCCCTGGGTTAAGCACGTGTCTCCACTGATATTCTTTATTATTTGCAATTAAATCAAATTCTTTTATAGCTTCATAAAATTTTTTAGTTTTATCTTCACTCAATTTAAATGGTGCACGGTCATAATTGTTAAAACTAACTTGAATTAGTTCATTATCGGTATTAACCCTAAATATAGGTCTTTTTGCTTTAAGGAAAACTCCATCTCCAATATATTGACCAGTGACTTCAATCTGGGTTAATAAATCATAAATTTCTTTTTTCTCTTTTTTGATTTTTTCCGCAATTTTAAAACCATCAACCATTATAGATTCTCCTCCAGAAGCCTTGTAATGACAACACAGCAACAATTGAAGACCTGGAGCATCATTGCTGTAAGTAGAATCTGTGTGTGGTCTAAGCTCCTCTTGTGTGTATGCACTGTCTGCCTTATCCTCATTAGACTCAAAACTCCATAACCCACCAAAAATAGATTCTCTTACATAACCAATTTTTTTAGCTATTTTTTCTACTGAGCTCATTTCAGTTTTACAATTTTGAATTACAGTAAATCCATAGTCGTATAATTTTTTTAGAAAAAGTTTGTAACCATCCTCTGAAATGGCTTCATTAAAATCTGTGTATATATTTTGGTCTAGATCCTTATTTGTCCAAATTTTTAAATTTTGATATTTATTATTAGATTTTGTTAAATTGTTTAAAAAAAAATCAGCAGTATAATTTATACTTTTATTCAAATCGGACCAAAAAATATCAACGGAATGACCATTATCTTTTACCTCTGCTTTTTTAACATGTAAATTTGTATCTAATTTTGCTGTAAATATTTTTCTTTGATGACTTCTCTTATCCCAGCTATTATCATCCTGAGCATGATCTCTTAGCCAAATATTCAAAAAAATTTCTTCTTTATTAGAAAAAAAAATTTTTAGTTTATCAGGCAATATTTCCACATTTTTAATCATTTTTTATAAGTAATAATATTTCTACCACAATTGTATCTATTTTAGGACAAGTTTTAATATTTAAATATCTATATGTTTAAATTAATTATCAAAAAATTATTTAATGTTAATAAAAGTGATGACCTAGATGCCAGGGTTTGGATACAATATACTTTACTTAGAAAGAGATTTGATTAAATTTAAAAATTAGTCTCTTTCGATACACATCGCAATACCCATTCCTCCACCAATACAAAGAGTTCCTAAACCTTTTTTTGCATTTCTTCTAATCATTTCATGAATTAAAGTAACAATTATTCTCGTACCAGAGGCTCCTATAGGATGGCCAAGAGCAATAGCTCCTCCATTTACATTTACAATTTCTTTTGGTATTTTTAGATCTTTAATAACTGCTAAACTTTGAGCTGCAAAAGCTTCGTTAGACTCGACTAAATCCAAATCTTTTATTTCCCAATTAGCTTTTTCAAGTGCTTTTTTTGCTGATGGTATAGGACCTGATCCCATTAATGCAGGATCAACACCGCAAGAAGCCCAGGAGACTATTTTTACTAAAGGATTTAATTTTCTTCTTTCTGATTCACTTCGCTGCATCATAATAACCCCTGCAGCACCATCATTAATTCCAGAAGAGTTTCCTGGGGTAACAGTTCCATTCTCCTTAAAAATTGTTTTTAATTTTGCCAAGCTGTCAGTTGTAACATCGGATCTTGGATGCTCATCTAAAACATCAAATTCGTCTAAAATTTCTTCCTTAAACTTATTATTTTTTATCGCTTCTTGTGCTTTAGCCTGAGATTCAAAAGCAAATTTATCTTGTTCTTTTCTCGAAATATTCCATTTTTCTGCAACATTCTCAGCCGTAACACCCATATGATATTTGTTATAAACATCTATTAGTCCATCTTTAAGCATCACATCTTTATCACAATTTGTCATACTCTCTTGACCGCCAGCAAGTACGATACTTGCGTCATTTAACTTTAAATTTTGATATGCGGAAACAATACTTCTTAATCCTGAACCACAAACTTGATTAACGATATAAGCCGTTTTGTTTATAGGTATTTCAGCCTTGATTGCTGCTTGTCTTGCTGGATTTTGACCTGTATTACCTGTAAGTACTTGCCCCATTACAACTTCATTTATATGCTCTGGAGAAATTTTGGATATTTTCAATAAATTTTTTATAACAGAGGCACCTAAATCGTGAGCTTGATAAGATGACAGACTACCTTTATATTTGCCTATTGGTGTTCGTATAGCGTTAGTGATAACAATATCATTAAAATTTTTTGACATTTCAAATACAATAATTGCTAAATTAATAAATTACATTAAAAATATAAAGAATTTAAATATAAAAGTGCGCCTGTAGCTCAATTGGATAGAGCGCTTGGCTACGGACCAGGAGGTTCTGGGTTCGACTCCTAGCAGGCGCACCAGGAAAGGAATCTATGAAAATATCTTTACAATCTTCTGTGATTTACTTTTTTTTAATTGTTGCAATAATATTAATTTTAATAACATTGATTATATAATGAAGAAATTTGAAAATATAAGTACAAAACCTGGTTTTATGAAACATAACGGTGGGTTAATGTTTCGAAAAATTAACAAGAATAAATATCAATTTAAAACTACCGTAAAAAAAATTCATTTAAATAGAGCAGGAATTACTCATGGAGGATTTCTTTCTGGAATTATAGATGCGGGCTCTGGTACAGCGGTACACAGAGCCTCAGGTAACAAACATGTCTGTGTAACAATATCTCTAGATATCAAATTTATAGGATCTAGTGAAAAAGGTGACAAAATCATTGGAGATGTAGAAATACAAAAAGTTACAAACTCTCTTATTTTTATGAGATGTAAATTATCTTCAAATAAAAAAATTTTAGCAATTGGCTCTGGTGTGTGGAAAAAAACTAGAAAAAACTTTATTAATTAATGAAAAAAAAATTTAAGTATATTTTGTATGGATTAATATATGTAATATTAATTTTTTTAATGGCACTATATTTTTATAAAAATGGTATAAGTTTAATTTAACTAATCTCTAAGCTCTTTAATATTTTCAAAATTTTTTAGTATTTCTGGGTTAGAAATAGCTTCAATATTTTTAATTTTGTTTCCCTCAATTATATTTTTTACAGCCAATTCAACAATTTTACCATTTTTAGTTCTAGGTATATCTCCAATTTGGATTAATTTATTTGGGACATGTCTAGGAGAAGCATATTTACGTATGCTTTTTTTTATTTCTATTTTGAGTTTTTCAGATAATTTTATATTTTTTTTTAAGACTAAAAATAAAATAATCCTAATATCATTGTTCCAGTTTTGACCTATCGCTAATCCTTCTTCTATCTCAGAAAATCTCTCAAGAACAGTGTAAATTTCGGCTGTACCTAATCTTACTCCCCCAGGATTTAAAGTTGCATCTGATCTCCCATAAATCACAAAACTATTTGATTTAGTTTTTTCTGCAAAATCCCCATGATGCCAAACTCCTGGGTATTTGTTAAAATAAGCATTTTTAAATTTAGTATCATTTTTATCTTTCCAAAATTTTATTGGCATTGATGGAAATGCATTTTTGCAAACTAATTCACCTTTTTTATTTTTTACCGATTTACCTTTATCATTGTAAACATCTACATCCATTCCAAGACCGCAGTTTTGAATCTGGCCTTTGACAACAGGTTCATAAATGTTCCCCAAAACAAAACAAGAGACAATGTCAGTCCCACCTGAAATTGATGCTAAATGAACATTTGATTTAACTTTTTTATAAATGAATTCAAAACCATTACCTGATAATGGAGAACCTGTTGAGCAAATAGTTCTTAATTTCTCTAGCTTATATTTTGATTTAATATTTACTTTATCTTTATTGAGTGTATCAATGTATTTAGCACTGACTCCAAATAATGTAACTTTTTCCTCATTTGCAATTTTGAATAGTAGGTCTTTTCTTTTATACATTGGAAAGCCATCAAATAATAATAAAGATGCTTTAGACGATAAAGCGCTAACAAGCCAATTCCACATCATCCATCCGCAGGTGGTGAAATAAAAAACTTTATCTCCAGGTTTTATATCACAATGCAATTGATGCTCTTTCAAATGTTGTAATAATACACCACCTGCTCTATGACAAATACATTTTGGTTTTCCTGTAGTGCCACTAGAATATAAAATTGCAAGTTCGTGCTCGAAGTCAAATTTTTTAAATTCAATTTTCGACGTATTAGTTTTAAGAATATCTTTCCACTTATAGATTTTTATTTTTTTTATTTTTTTTGTATCTAAATTTTTTTTACCAGGATAATTTATCACCAAAACTTTTTTTATACTTTTTATATTTTTGATAATTTCTGGGACTCTGCTTAAAACGTTTATTTCTTTACCATTATAGTAATATCTATCTACAACGATTAAAATCTTTGGATCAATTTGAGAAAATCTTTCAATCACACCTTGTGTACCAAAATCAGGAGAACAAGATGACCATATTGCTCCTATTGAGGATGTTGCTAAAAAGGATTCAACAGTACCTATTATATTTGGTAAGTAGGCAGCAACTCTATCTTTTGATTTAATACCATTAGTTTTTAAAAATGAAATGATCTTGCTTGTATTATTATAAAGACCTTTCCACGTTTTTTTTTCAGTGAAACCATTTTCAGATTTAAATGTAATCGCTAAATCTGCATCTTTTTTTCTAAGCATATTTTCAGCAAAATTTAATTTAGAGTTAAATAAAAATTTACTTTGATACAAATTTTTGGATAGTTTTATTTTTTCTTTTTTTTCACCATATACTTTAGCAAAATCCCAAATTGAACTCCAAAAATGTTTAGGTTGTTTTATGCTCCAATCAAGTAAACTTTTATAATTTTTAATTTTTTTTGTTTTGTAATTGATTTTTAGAAATTTTTCGTAACGGTAAAGATTAGAGTTTTCTATCTGACTTGTACTGGCTTTCCACAAAATTTTAGTCATAATTTCTTATATTGAAATAATTTCAATTATGTTATTCTTTAATTATAAAAAAAAGAAAAATGAGAACTTTTCATTGAACGATTCGGACTATTTTTAACCTATTTTTGTTCTTTTTAGATAACAATATGTAGTTATAAAAATAATTGATATACAAATAGTAGATAATGCAAAAAGATAAAATCACCGCTGTTCTTGGCCCTACAAATACTGGAAAAACTTTTATGGCTATCGAAACAATGCTTGGTTTTGACTCGGGTATGATTGGCTTCCCATTACGATTACTAGCAAGAGAGGTGTACGATAAAATTGTTAACAGAGTAGGCATAAGCAATGTTGCTTTAATTACTGGAGAAGAAAAAATAATACCAGCTAATTCAAAATACTTTTTGTGTACAGTAGAGTCGATGCCAATTGATAAACAATTAGATTTTGTTGGTATCGATGAAATTCAGATGTGCTCAGATCGGGAAAGGGGTCATATTTTTACAGACAGATTATTAAATTTAAGAGGTGAAAAACTAACTATGCTAATGGGATCTAACACAATGAAATCACTATTATCAAATTTAAAAGAAGATATAGAATTCATAGGCAAAGATAGGCTTTCGCAACTTACTTATAGTGGCTATAAAAAAATATCTAGAATAGAGCGAAAAAGTGCAATTATAGCTTTCTCTGCTGAAGAGGTATACGCGATTGCAGAACTTTTAAGGAGACAGAAGGGTGGAGCAGCTATTGTCATGGGTTCACTAAGTCCTAAAACAAGAAACTCTCAAGTTGAGTTATACCAGAAAGGTGATGTTGATTATTTGGTAGCTACAGATGCAATAGGAATGGGTATCAATATGGATTTAGATAATATTTATTTTTCTAATCTAAAGAAATTTGATGGAAAAAAACTAAGAAGACTTAATTTATCAGAGATTGGGCAAATTTCAGGACGAGCGGGTCGAAATAAAAACGATGGTTCTTTCGGTATAACTGGAGAATGTAAAGAAATTACTTCCGAAGAAGTCGAACTTTTAGAGAATCATAAATTTGAGGATGTAAGAAATATATTTTGGAGAAATTCAAATTTAGACTTTAGATCTATAAACAATTTAATAAAAACCTTAGAGGAAAAGCCAGACAAAGATTGGTTGAGAAGAATAAGTGAATGTGAAGATGAAAAAGTGCTTAAATATTTGATAAAAGATAATGATCTTAACATTGAGGAAAAATCCGAAGAATTAAAACTTTTGTGGGAATGTTGTCAAATTCCAGATTTTGTTAAAAAAACATATGGACATCATCTTGAGATAGTTAAAAAAGTTTTTCAATTTTTAAAAGGTGGTAAAGCAAAAATTACTAATCAATATATGAAAGCTCAATTATCAAATCTAGATAAGTTAGAGGGAAATGTAGATTCTATTTCGCATAGAATTGCTAATGTAAGAACTTGGTCTTATGTCGCGAATAAATCAAATTGGGTCGAAAATCAGGATTACTGGATAGAAAGGACCAAATACTTGGAAGATAAATTATCTGATAGACTGCATGAAGAATTAACGAAGAGCTTTATAGACAAAAGAGCAAGTGTTTTAGCAAAAGGTTTAAAGCAAGATATTACTTTTGAAACAAAAATTATTGAAAATGAAAAAGTTCTTATAAACGATCAATTCATAGGCACATTAAAGGGATTGAAAATGGATTTAGACCTTAAAATAGGAGCACTAGATGCAGACATTAAATCGTTAAAGAAAGCTGCAAGACAAAATGTTGCCCCTGAAATATTAAGAAGAATTAATTTAATTTTGAAATGTAATGATTTTGAATTAAACGAGGACTTTAAAATTTATTGGAATAAATATCCAATAGCAAGATTATGTCCTGGTAAAAATTATTTGAGTCCTGAAATTGAATTAATTATAGATGACATGATTGAGTTTACAGATCAAAAAGACCTTAAAGATTACCTTTTAAAATGGCTATCAGATAAAATTACAATTGAATTAGATTCTTTATTTAAACTTAAGTCCACAAAAGAGAGTAACTCACTGGTAAGAGCCTTAAGCTATCAATTATATGAAAATTATGGAGTAGTAAAAAGGGAGAAGGTAGGATCATTAGTAAAAAAACTAACCCAGGAAGACAGAAAATCTTTAAGAGATATAGGTGTCAAATTTGGTAGATATCATATTTTTCTTTTTAAATTATTCAAACCCAAACAAGTTTCATTAAGAGTTTTATTGTGGAAAAATTTTAAACAAATTAATTTATCACTAAAACCTCCAACATTTGGTTTAAATTTTACAGATAATTCAAAATTTGAAAATAAAGATTTTATGTTGCTGTGTGGCTTTGAGAAATTTGATAGGTTTTTTGTGAGAATTGACATTTTAGAAAGACTGTTTATTCATATTATAAAAAATAATTTAGAAAATAATCAGGAAGTAAAACTTGTCCCTGAAATGTTAAATTTATTAGGATGCAATAAAGAAAATTTTATAAAATTAATAAAAAATATGAATTATAAGCTATTTGAAAAAAATAATGAGACATATTTTAAATATAATCCTAGAAAAATTAATTATACACAAAAAAATAAATTTAATAATGACAACCCATTTAATGTTTTAAACCAGATAAACTTTGATTAATGTTTGATTTCCTAAAAGATAAAACTGCTGATAAAAGCAAAAGAGAATTTTCTTTAATAGAGGTGGCTTGTCTATTAATTCACGCTTCTAAAATAGATCAAAATTATACAGAAAAAGAGAAGGAAATTGTTAAAAAAACATTATTAAATCTTGATACAAGCCCAAATGAAATCGAAAAGATTATTAAGGAAGCAGAAAAAATAGAAAGCGATTCAAATCAAATCTTAGATTTTACAAAAAATTTAAAAAATATAGATGAAGAAATGAAATTAATTGTTATTGAGTCTCTATGGGAAATTATTTACTCAGATAATAAATCCGACATGTATGAGGCAAATTTGATGAGAAGATTAACAGGACTGTTATATCTAGATCCAAAAAAAGTTGGTGAAATAAAAGAAAGAGTAAATTTAAAATTTAAATGACTTATATAGTTAATGATAAATGTATTAAATGTAAATTAATGACTTGTGTCGAAGTTTGTCCAGTTGATTGTTTTTATGAAGGAAAAAATATGCTTGTAATTAAACCTGATGAGTGTATAGATTGTGGCGTTTGTGAACCTGAGTGTCCTATAGGTGCGATTGAACCAGACACAAATGAAGGAACAGAGAAATGGTTAGAGATTAATAAAAAATATTCAGATGTATGGCCGAATATTAAAGAAAAAAAAGAAAGTCCTTACGGAGATAAATTAAAAGATGAAAAAAATAAATTTGAAAAGTATTTTGAAGAAAACATTTAAAAAAAAAAATAATCAGACTAAATCTGTATCTAAAAAGAAGAAATCTGTAAAAGCTGAAAAGATAAAAAAAAACCTCAAAATAGTAAAATTAAGAAAAAATAATGAAAAAAAAATAAAAGATGGTAAAAAAATCAAACAAAAGAAAAGTGAGAATAATGAGCAAAATTTAAGACTTACTAAAAATATTTCAGATCAAAAACCAGAGATAAAAAAGATAAAAAAACAATCTACTGAAAAAAGAGTTTACAAAATAAAAGACTATGTTGTTTATCCTAAACATGGAGTAGGTCAAATTATTGAGTTCAAGAAAATTAATATCGGTGGTATTGATGTAGAGACTTACGTCTTAAAATTTGAAAAAGACAAAGCTAGCGGAATGATACCCGTTAATAAACAATTACATTTGAGACCTTTAGCTACAATAAATCAAATTAATAAATGTGTAAGCATACTTAAAAGTAAGCCTAAGATTAAGAGGTCTATGTGGAGTAGAAGAGCACAGGAATACGAAGCAAAAATATCGTCGGGTAAAATCTATGAGTTAGCAGAAGTAGTTAGAGACCTAAATAAAGGTGAAGATCTAATGATAGACCAATCCTATAGCGAAAGACAGCTATTCGAAAAAGCATATGAAAGACTACTTACAGAATTTCAGATAGTTTTAGGCACAAATTTAGAGAACACTCAAAAAAAATTGGATAAAGCGTTAAAAAGAAATCTAGATAAAGAAGCTACTAAAGCAGCTTCTAACGAAGCTAAAGTTACTCCAGACAATACAGTAAGTGAAACTAACGAAGTTTCCGAGAGCGTATAAAAAAAAACGCTTCCCACGCAATCGCCATGAGAAGCGTATTTTATTAAAGAAAAAGAATACTAAACTATCTTCTTCTTCTTTTCTTAGCTTTTTTAGCTTTCTTTTTCTTTTTAGCTTTTTTTCTTCTTTTAGCCATTTTTAGCTCCCTTGTTTTACGAATCATTATTGATTCGCGCTTATATAATTTTTATTTTTTTTAATTAGTTATGTCAATTCTTTAATTAAATTAAAAAAAACAAAAAAATTTTATTTTTTTTTAAATTTTAATTAATTTAAAAAAAGTTAAGTAAATTGCGATTAATAAACTATTTATTTGGTTTATTTATTGATAAAGTTTTTCAATGGAATTTTTATATTTTTGAATAATTTTAAATCTTTTTAACTTTAAAGTTGGTGTTAACATTCCATTCTCAATTGAAAATTTTTCATTAATTAAAAAATATTTTTTAATTTTTTCAATTTTCGATAAATTATTATTAATTTTTTCAATTTCGTCTCTAATTTCGACTTTATCTAAATCTTTTTTGTCATTACTTAACACTAACAATGCAATTAAATAAGGTTTGTTTTCTCCATACACTATTGCTTGATCAAAAAGATTTGAATTTATAATTTCATTTTCAATCTTTAAGGGACTTATGTTGTCACCTCCGGGTGTAATTATAATATCTTTTTTTCTGTCAGTTATTTTAAGATAATTTTTTTCGAAAACTCCAATATCTCCTGTGTATAACCATCCGTCTTTCAAAACTTTATTGGTCTCTACGGTATTATTCCAATAACCCAACATAACATTTTCGCCTTTGACTAATATCTCTCCATCTTCAGCTATTTTAACTTCATTTCCTTTAAATGGAGGTCCTACTGTATCAACTCTTATATCATCTATTGGATTGCAGCTTACCACCGGTGAAGCCTCAGTTAGACCATAACCTTGCAAAGTAGGCAATCCTATTGCATTAAGAAAATAACCAACTTCTTTGTCCAAGGCACCACCTCCTGAAACAAAAGTTTTAAGAGAACCCCCAAATTGTGCTTTAATTTTTTTTCTGATTATTTTATCTAGTAGGAAATTTTGAATTTTTTCAAAAATATTTAAAGGTATTTTTCTATTTTTTTTTAAACCTAAACTAATTGTTTTGTCAATTAATACTTTTTTAATACCCTTTATTTTTTCGAAATTAGAATTTATCTTTTGAAATAAGTTTTGATAAAATCTTGGCACGGCTGTCATAATATCGGGAGAACAATCGTTCATATTCTTTATTAATTTTTCAATACTTTCCGCATAAAACACTTTTGCATTTACACTAACTTGAACAAACTGGACCGTATGCTCATAGGAATGAGAAAGAGGTAACCAGGTAAGAAATTTCGGATTATTTTTTTTAATTAGTGGGTTTAAAAGTTCAATTGCTCCCTCGCAGTTATTTAAAATTCCACCATGACTTAGCATGACGCCTTTTGGATTTCCTTGTGTCCCTGAAGTATAAATTATGCAAGCTACATCTTTTCTATTCAGATTAGATGGAAAATTAATGTTATTTTCTTTTGTTTGAATTATTAAATTATTTATATTTACATAATTCTTAGGATCTAAATCTTCTATTTTTTCAAAAGAAAATATCTTTTTTATAAAATTTTTTTTTTTTACTATATTTTTTATCTTATTAAATTGTTCATTGTTTGAAACAAATATAACTGTTGGACCACAATCATCAATGATGTACTCATAGTCTTTCTCGATATAAGTTGTATAGGCTGGAACAGTAATTGATTGCGAAAGCATGATTGACATATCAGAAATAAACCACTCAGGTCTGTTTTCAGATATTAGTAAACATCTATCACCTTTTGTAACAAATTTGCTTAGTTCTGTAGAGAGAATATTAATTGATTTAAATACCTCTGACCAACTATAACTTTTTTTTGGTTCTTTAAGATTTGTTAACAGAATTTCATTCTTATCTTTTAGTGACGAATATTTTTCAAAGAAAAGCTGATTTAGATTATTAATATTTTTTATGTTCATAATATTTTGGTGGGCAAAGAGAGAATCGAACTCTCACAGTATTGCTACTATTGGATTTTGAGTCCAACGCGTCTACCAATTCCGCCATTCGCCCATACATTAATATATTAATATTTAATTTAAATAGTATAAAAAGAATATTACAAAATAAAAGTAAATATGTTTAAAAAGCTTTATAATAAAACAATTAAATTAGCTGGACATAAAAGTTCTAAATTAATACTTGGAATAATATCATTTATAGAAAGTTTTATTTTTCCAATTCCTCCTGATGTTCTGATTATTCCAATGACAATAGCAAAAAAAAATGATTGGGTTAAAATAGCTTTTGTAGCAACTACAGGATCTGTTTTAGGTGCTTTACTTGGATATTTAATTGGTTTTGTTTTCTTTAATGAAATTGGTGTAAAAATTTTTGAACTATATAGTGTAGACAATACCTCTTTTTTAAAAGAAAAGATTTCTTCAGAGGGCGGTGTAATTGCTTGGGTGTCTCTTTTAGCAATTGCAGGATTTACCCCCGTTCCTTTTAAACTTTTAACAATAACTAGTGGCTTTGTGGGATTCAATATTTTTTATTTTATAATAGTTTCTGCTATTACAAGAGGCACAAGATTTTTTTTAATTTCTTTTTTGATTGGTAAATTTGGTTCTGCTATGAAGGAAATAATCGAAAAAAAGCTGATTAAAGTATCAATTGTTATAAGCATTATAATTATAGTTATTGCTTTTTTCGTTTACAAATTTTTAAAAGGTTTTATTACATTATGATTAAGAACTACATAGGTGAAAAACAATTCTTTTTAATTATATTCTTAGTAAGTATTTTTTCTTTACTAGGCGCTGTGTACATTGAATACGTTTTAAAAGTTTATGCATGTAAACTTTGTGTCTATCAAAGAATACCTTTTATATTATCTGTGTTTATTTGCTTTTTTGGATACAATTTAAACAACAAAACTATTTGGCTTGCAGCATTAGTAGGTATTTTTGCTCTAAATGCTTTTTTATCAGGATATCACGTAGGTATAGAAAACTCAATTTTTTCAGAATTTAGTGGATGCACAAATGACAGCTTAAATATTCAAGACAAGGACCAGTTATTAGACAAATTAAAAGATATAAATATTTCCTGTAAAGATGTTGTTTTTAAGATATTTGGGTTATCACTTGCGACGATAAATTTGATCATTTCATTGACTATAATAACACTTGGAATTAGATATTTTAATTATGCAAAAAACAAACAAAAAAAAACTTGAAGAATTTATAAGAGTAGATCACGCAGGTGAAAGAGGTGCGATTAAAATTTATGAAGGGCAACTTTTAGCATTAAATACAATATATAAAGATAACCAATTGAAAGAAATAATTGAAGAAATGAGAGAGCACGAGAGAGAGCATTGTGATTATTTTGAAAATGAAATAAAAAAAAGAGAAATTAAACCTACTAAGTTTCTCCCATTATGGGATTTATTAGGTGTAGGTTTAGGTTTTGGAACTACACTGCTCGGTAAAAAAGCTGCTATGCTATGTACCGCCTCTGTTGAAGAAGTAATAGATAAACATTATCAAGACCAAATAAATCAAATTAAAGATGATGAAAAAGAATTAAGGGATAAAATCATAAAATTTAGAGAAGATGAACTACATCATAAAGATATTGCATACGAAAAAGGTGCATCTAAGGAGGGATTTTACTCTATATTAGATAAAGTTATTAAAACTGGTTCAAAAATTGCAATAAATATATCTGAAAAAATATAATTAAGGTTCTAACTCTACATCCCAGTATAAATAGTCCATCCAACTCTTGTGAAGAAAATTGGGTGGAAAGTTTTTACCATTTCTGTGTAAATCCTCAGTACTAGGTCTGAAAGGCTTTTGACTTAAAATCATTCCTGAATTTTCATAAAGTCTTCCGCCTTTTTTAACATTACAACCAGAACATGCCGTTACAACATTATCCCAATCGGTTTTACCACCTTTTGATCTTGGTAGTAGATGATCGAAAGTTAATTCACTTTTACTTCCGCAATAAACACAACTGAATTTATCTCTTAAAAAAACGTTAAATCTTGTAAAGTTGGGATTTGATAATGGTTTCACAAACGACTTAAGTGCTATTACACTAGGGAGTTTCATGCTGAATGATGGACTTCTGATTACTCTATCATAGTAGCTTACTATAGAAACTCTATCTAAATAAACAGATTTAATTGCGTCTTGCCAACTCCATAATGACAACGGATAGTAACTTAAAGGTCTATAATCAGCATTAAGAACTAAAGCAGGGCATTTTTCTAGTGACAAACTGTTGTCCAATGTAGATATCATTTCAAAAGACTAACCTAAATGAAATAATAATTCAATGTTACAAATTAAAAAAATTAATTATTTAAATTTTCTTTTATAAAATTTATAGCCATTGAAGAGGCTTCTAATGGTATATTATGATCACAGTTATCTATCATTTTTGTGTCACAATGAATTTTATTTCTGATAAAAAAATCTTTTGCGTCGAGAAGATTATCAGGAGTTACAACATTGTCTAAATTACCATGAATTAACAAAGTTTTAGTTTTTGAACTTATCCTTTCTGATAGATTTTTTTTGTTTATTATTTTTCCAGAAAAACCAACTAAACAATTGAATGGTATCTGAGTAGTAAGAGCAACATTTATTGCCATCATGCACCCTTGACTGAAACCTGATAAGCAAATATCAGAATTCTTCAGTTTATATTCATTTTTAATCTCTGATAAAAATTTATTAATTTTTATTTCAGCATTTAATGACTGATTTAGAATATAATTTTCATCATCTATAGATAAATCAAACCACTGAAATCCTGATGGGTTGATTTTACACCTCTCATGACCATTTGGACATATGATTACCGTATTTTTTAAATGTCTTTTCCAATTATGTGATAGCATACTTATGTCACTACCATCGCCTCCATAGCCATGTAATAGTACAATTGCTTTTTTTATATCCTCATTTTCTTTTGGCTTTATAGTAATGCTATCTAAACTAAAATTTTTCATTTATTTATTTAGTCAAAATTTTTTAACCATTTAATTAGTTTTTTATCCTCAAAATCTACACTGCCTAAAATTCTTGCAAATTCCTCGCCTTTTTTATTAATTAATAAGGTTGTAGGTAAACCTCTAAGCAAAAGTTTGTTTGGTAACTTCATATCAATATCGTGATAAATTTTTAAATTTTTAATTCCTACTTCTTCAAAAAATATTTCAGACTTAGAAATTTTTTCACTACCAACATTAATTGGCAAAATTTCTAAGTTGTTAAAATTTTTTTCACTGGATAATTTATCTAATGATGGCATTTCCTCTCTACAAGGAGCACACCAAGTCGCCCAAAAATTAATAATTAAAAATTTATCTTTAAAATCATTCAATTTGATTAATTTATTATTGGTGTTTTGAAATTCAATGTTTTCAAGTTTTTTAGGTTGTTTATGTAGAATTAGATTTTTAATTTTCGGGACCTCTATTGAATATGCTGAACTTGATGATATTAAATATATAAAAATAATAAATAATTTAATAAACAATGATTTCATTGAAAAATACTTATCATGACAAAAAATAAAAACAACACGTCAGTTTGGAACACGAGAATAAAAAAATCCTCCTCGCTGTTTCAAAAATTAGGAAGTTCAATAAGCTTTGATAAACGACTTTTTAGAGAAGATATACAGGCCTCAATTGCCCATGTGGAAATGCTTTTTAAAAAAAAGATAATTAATTTTAAAGTTAAAAATAAAATTATTTTTGGACTTAACAGAATTAGAAATGAAATTGTTAAAAAAAAACATAAATTTGATAATAAAGATGAAGATATTCATATGAGTATTGAGAAAAGGTTGTTTGAAATTATTGGAGAAGATGCTGGCCATGTTCATACGGCTAGATCAAGGAACGACCAAGTCATTACGGATTTAAAGTTATGGATGATAAAAAGCACTAATGAAATAATTAAGTTATTAAATGTTTCGTCTAAATTAATAATAAAAATTTCTGAAAAAAACATTTATACAATAATGCCGGGCTTTACACATTTAAAAAATGCACAAGCTATTTCATTCTCACATTACATGCTTGCCTATGTAGAAATGTTTTCCAGGGATAAATTACGATTTAAGAATAATTTAAAAAATTTAAAGGAAAATCCATTGGGTGTAGCTGCTTTAACAGGTACATCATTTGACATAGATCGAAATTATACAACAAAAAAACTTGGATTTACAAATCCTACTAGAAATTCAATTGATACAGTATCAGATAGAGATTTTGTAACAGATTTTCTTTACTCGGCTTCGTTATGTTCAATGCATATATCAAGACTTTCAGAAGAATTTATTATTTGGAATTCGGATGCATACAATTTGATATTTTTAAATGACAAAATTGTTACTGGTTCGTCTATTATGCCTCAGAAAAAAAATCCTGACCCTCTGGAATATTTAAGAGGAAAAACAGGAGGAATTTATGGTAACCTTTTCTCTATGCTTACTATTTTGAAAGGTTTACCCTTATCATATTTTAAAGACTTACAAGATGACAAAAAAATAGTTTTTGATGCTTTTGATAATTTGAAAAATTGTATTTTAGTTATGAATGAAGTTTTATCTAACTTTAGTGTTAATAAAGAACAAATGACCAATCTATCAAAACAAGGTTTTATTACAGCGACGGATCTAGCAGATTATTTTGTAAAACAATTAAGATATCCCTTTAGAAAAGCATATATATTAACTGCAAAAATAATAAATTTTTGCGAAAAGAATAAAAAAAACTTACAAGATTTGACTTTAAAAGAAATACAAAAATTCGAACCTAACATTAAAGCTGATGTATTAAAAATATTTGATTTAAATGTTTCCATTAAATCAAAAAAATCTTTTGGTGGAACTTCTTTTGAAAACATAAAAAAAATGATAAAGTCTTACAAAAGTGATTTGAAATGATTAAAAAATTAATATTCGTTATTATTATTTTAAATTTGGTATTTTCTTGCGGAAAAAAAGGAGATCCTGAATATAAAGGAAGCAATTTTAAAGTATTGAACAAAATAGTAGTTGCTTAATGAAATATAAAAATGGTCATTTTTATATAGAAAAAGTGAGTGCTAGCAAGATCGCAAAAAAATACAGCACTCCGACTTATGTTTACTCATTTGAGAAAATTGTTAGTAATATTAAAAAATTTAAAACAAATTTTAAAAAAATTGATCCAATAATCTGTTTTTCAGTAAAATCTAATGCCAATCTGAATATTCTAAAAATTATTAAAAGTCATAATATAGGCGCAGATGTAGTATCAAAAGGAGAAATGATGTTGGCTTTAAAAGCCGGTATAGATGTAAAGAAAATAGTATTTTCAGGTATAGGGAAAACATCAAATGAAATTGATTATGCAATTAAAAAAAATATACTATTAATAAATGCTGAGTCAGAGGATGAAATAATTAATATCGAAAAAATTGCAAGAAAAAATAAAAAAAAAGTTAGCATTGGCATTAGGCTAAACCCTGATATAGACGCAAGGACAATAAATAAAATTTCGACAGGAAAAAAGGAAAATAAATTCGGTGTTGATATTAATACCTTTAAAAAAATAATTAGAATTTACAAAAATTCAAAATTTTTGGAGTTTAATTGTCTAAGTGTCCATATTGGTAGTCAAATAACAAGTCATAAACCCTATAAAACAATGCTGAATGTAATTCAAAAATGTTTGAATCAATGTAATCATAAATTCAGATTTATAGACCTTGGTGGTGGTATGGGTATTCAGTACACTAAAAATGATAATTTACTAAACTATAAAAAATATAGCTCTATGATACAAAAATTTTTAGAAAAAAATAAAGTTAAAATAATCTTTGAACCTGGAAGATCTATAATAGGTAACGCAGCAATTATTTTAACCAAAGTTACATATATAAAAAAAAGTGGAACAAAATTTTTTGTAATTTTAGATACTGCAATGAATGATTTTATTAGACCTGCCTTATACGGTTCAATTCATAGAATACTTCCGTATAAAATTAGTAAAAATAAAACTAATAAAAAACATGAATTTGTTGGACCAATTTGCGAAACGACTGACAAATTCTTAGAAACTTCAAGTTTTCAGAAACTTACAAGTGGCGATTTATTGATTATTTGTGATGTAGGCGCATATGGAATGGTTCTATCATCAAATTATAATCTTAGACCTGCTTCACCAGAAATATTGGTTAAAGGCCTAAAAACCTTAGTAATTAAAAAGAGACAAAAAATTACAGATTTAATTTAACTAATAATATGATTAGAGGAATTTTTTTTAAATTTTTTTTTTATTTAGGTTTTGTTTTAATATGCATTATTTTTTTACCAGCATTAATAATGCCAAGTAATATTGCGTCATTTGGTGGTAAGTTATCAGGATATTGGGCAAAATTTTGTTTAAGAATATTTTTATCAACAAAAATAATTATTAAAGGTCTTGAAAATATTGATAGAGGTAATAAATTTTTTATTGCTTGTACTCATCAATCCCAGTTTGAAACCTTCTTTTTGCAAACAATATTTAAATCACCTTTTTTTATTTTAAAAAAGGAATTAATAAGAATTCCAATATTTGGTTCATTTTTAAAAAAAATAGGATGTATAGAAATAAATAGAAATAAAATTAGTAAGGATAATATTGATTTTTATGAGAGAGTAAAATTATCAATTCATAAGAGAAATAGCCCCTTAATAATTTTTCCACAAGGTACAAGATACGATGTGAAAGATAGACCAGATTTTAAAAAAGGAGCCTCAAGAATTTACAATTTAAACATTAAATGTCTTCCAGTTGTTTTAAACTCAGGATCAGTTTGGCCTAAAAAAGGCGTAATGAAATCAAACAAAAAATTGATAATTTCAATTTTAAAACCCTTTGAAATTGGATTAGAAGGCAAAGTTTTTTTGAAAAGTTTACAAAATAAAATGTATGAAGAGTTGGATAAGATAATTTAGCCTTTCATTGGCATTACGACATAAATACTATCAAAATCTGAAGGATCTTTTATTAGGGCGGGCGATCCAGTATCTTTCAAAAAAAATTCAATTTTATTACCATCTAATTGTGAAGCGATGTCTAAAAGATATCTTGAATTGAAACTGATATCTAACTCATGGTCAAACTTAACATTTAAATTTTCATTGCCGTCTCCGCTATTGGTATTGTTAACTGATAAATCTAATTTATCCTTAGATAATTTAAACTTTACTCCGTCCTTTTTATCTAATGAAACAGATGCAACTCTATCTACTGAATTTAAAAATAATTTTAAATCGATTTCCAATTTTTTTTGGTTTTCTTTAGGAATAACTTGAGTATAGTTAGGAAATTTACCATCAATTAATTTTGAAATTAATACACTAGTTCCAAGTTTAAACTTTATTTTTGATTTAGTTGTTGAGACTTTTACATCTCCATTATTATCCTCTAATAGAGAGCAAAGTTGAAATATTGTTTTTTTTGGTAGTATAAGAGAATCAATTTTTACATCATCTTTTAGTCTTAGTTTTGATATAGACATTCTATGGCTATCAGTTGCAGCTGCAGTTAAATAACTATTATTGTTTATATTTGTTATATGTAAAAAGATGCCACTTAAATAATGTCTTGTTTCATCAGATGATATTGAAAATTTACATTTATTTAATAATTTAAGAAGACCCTTTGAATTTATTTCGAATTCTTTTTCATTAAAATCCTCATCGGTGACAGGGAATTCTGTTGAGCTAATGCAGTTTAAATTAAAGACTGAATTTTCCGATTCTAAATTTAGCTTGGAGTCATTAATATTCGAAAAATTAATTTTCTTCCCAGATGAGATTTTCCTTATTATATCATACATAATTGATGAGGATGTTGTAGTTTTTCCCTCCTCTTGTATATCCACATTTTCGATTTCATGAATAAAAATTACATCTAAATCTGTAGCTGTAAGTTTTAATTTTGAGTTTGAGGCATCCAAGAGTACATTTGATAAAATTGGCAATGTGCTTCTTTTTTCAATTACTCCCTGACAATAATTAAGGGATTTTTGAATATCTTGTTGATTGACACTAAATTTCATTACTCTTATTTAATAAAATTTGATTTTTTAAATTATCTATGTTTGTATTAAGTTCATTATCAATTTTCTTCAGTCTTTCAATAGTCTTTACAGAATGTATTACAGTTGTGTGATCTCTATTAGCAAATGCCCTACCTATCTCTGGTAAAGATTTAGATGTCAATGACTTCGCTAAATATATTGCTGTCTGCCTAGGTCTTACCAAGTACCTTGATCTTCTAGAAGATAACATTTCATTTTTACTGATTTTAAAAAATTTGCATACTTCAGTTTGTATAACATCCATTGTTACCTTATTTTCTGGAATACTTAGTAGGTCTTTTAAGATGACTTTTGTTTCTGCTAAAGAAGGCACTTTGTTATAAATTCTCGAAAATGAAAATATTCTATTTAGAGCACCTACGAGCTCTCTGATGCTTGTTTTAATTTCAGTGCTAATAAAAATTTTTATTTCTTCAGATATTTCTATACTATTGGAATTAAGGTATTTTAATTCATCTGATTTAATTTTAATTATTTTATATCTTAGTTCTTTATCCGGGTTTTGAATATCAACAACAAGCCCTCCAGAAAATCTTGATTTTATACGCTCTTGTATACGAACTAATTTACTTGGCGGGCGATCAGCTGAGACTATAATTTGTGATCCTTTATCAAGTAGAGCATTAAATGTATGAAAAAATTCTTCCTGCATTGCTTCTTTTCCATTCATAAATTGGATATCGTCAATTAACAAAACATCTGTATTTCTAAAGTATTCCTTAAATTTTACCATATCATTTGATTTTATGGATTTTACAAATTGATACATAAATCTTTCTGCTGAAATAAACATAACCTTGTTTATGTTTTTTAATTTCAGACCAATTGCATTCAATAAATGAGTTTTACCCATACCAACTCCACCGTAAATATAAAGAGGGTTGTAATGCGAAATATCATTTGAGACTTTTTTTGAAGCTTCAAATGCTAACCTGTTACTTTCTCCTATAACAAAATTTTCGAAATTTTTATTTGGGTCTATTCTATTGTATTGTAAGTAACTATCCTTTAAAAAAGATATGTTTTTATTTGCAAATGATTTTAAATCTGTCTTTTTTTCAGTAAGTTTGCTGTCTTTTGGTGTATCGATGATAAATTCAACTCTAATTATCTCTTTTTTTTGAATTTTGATTATTTGTAAAATTTGATCTAAATATCGTGAGGTAATCCAATCTCTGATAAATCTGGTTGAAACCGAAAGAAGTAAATAATTTTTGTATTCCTCAACAAAAACTATTTTCTTTAACCAGCTTTCAAATATTTCGCTACCAAATTTTTCTTTGAAAACTATCTGAACATCTTTCCAGATAATTTTTTTTTCAAATATTTGATCTGAATTTTGAGTTAAATTATTTCCCATGGAATAATTCAGTTAGAACTTTGGAAATAATTATTCAATAAAATTATTTTAATTTTAAAAAATATTTAAAATCTGCAATTGTAAAATTTAAACTAGAATGCAACTAATAGTTAAACCAAAATTAAGTTAGTACAAAAAATATTACTTAAAGTTTTTTTGTCTCTTACAATATATAGATGCCGATGAATATTTTTTATTTATATTTTGTGTCAAATTAAAAATAAATATCTTCTAAGTTGAAAAGCTTAGTTTTAAAAAAAATTTAGTGCAAAGAATTGGTTGGAATCAAAACTACTTAAAGTTGTTTATGCTACCTAACTAAAGGTTGTTTATTTTTTTTGTTATTCTTGAAATATTTCTTGACGCATTTTTCTTTTTAATAATGCCAGTTTTCGCTATTTTCATTAACTCAGAATTAAGCTTTGGTAAAAATTTTAAAGCTTCATTTTTGTCTTTTTTTTCTAACAAAATATTCATTTTTTTTATAGCTTTTCTAAACCTATTCTTCCTTGATTTATTAACTACTGTTTGTTTAGAAATTCGTCTAATTCGTTTAATTGCAGATTTTGTGTTTGCCATAGTCGCGAACATATAACTTGCTATTTATATGTGGTCAATAAAATAATAAATTTATTTTTGACAGTTATTACAATAAAATGTTGATCTATTAGAAATAGTAAGTTTTTTAATTTTTTTTTTACATCTTAAATTAGGACAATTTTTGTTATCTTTATTGTAAACTTTAAATTCATTTTGAAATGACCCAGTGTTACCATCTGAGTTTTTAAAATCTCTTATAGATGACCCACCCTTTTGGATAGCTTTATTTAAAATATATCTTGTTGAAATGATTATATTTCTTATTTCTTTTAAGTTTAAGCTATTTGCTAATCTGATTGGTCTAATTTTTGAATGGAATAAAATTTCGCTTGCATAAATATTTCCAATTCCTGAGATAATTTTTTGATCTAGTAATACACTTTTGATATTTTTTTTTGATAAATTTAAATTTTTTTTCAAGTATTCTAAATTAAAATTTTTACTTAATGGTTCACAACCATTTCTGCTAAAGTAATTATTAAAAGCTCTCTTATTTTCAAATAGTTTTATAAATCCAAATCTTCTCGGATCGTTATAAATTATCTTAAAGTCTTTAAAATAAAAAATTAAATGATTGTGTTTTTTACCTAACACCGGAGAGTTATAAAAACTTAAATTTGTTTTTTTATTTTCAAATTTATTTTTGACTATGTGAAGTGTTCCTGACATACCAAGATGTATACAAAAAAAAGTATAGTCATCTAATGAGATTGTAATGTATTTAGCTTTTCTAGAAATATTTAATATTTTTTTACCTTTAAGTTTTTTTTCGAAATTATTATCTACTTTGTATCTAAGGTTTCGATTATTTACTTTAACTTTAAGTATATTTCTTAAATATACGCTTTTCTGGAGTGACCGTTTGACGATTTCTACTTCTGGCAATTCTGGCATTTAATATTATATTACCATTTTAAAAAAATTATGACCCAAAATTTACAACAAAATAGATCATTCGTCGAAAATGTTTTTAGCACGGTCTTTGAAAGATATGATGTAATGAATGACTTGATGTCTTTTGGAATGCACAGAATATGGAAACAAAGGTTACTAAACATTATGCGTCCCTCAGATGATCAATCTTTGATTGATGTAGGTTGTGGAACAGGTGATATATGCGATTTATTTTCTAAACATACGAGCAATGACACAAAAATTTTAGCAATTGATCCAAATATTAACATGATTGAAAAATGTAAAAAAAGATTAGGCCATCTAAAAAATTTAGATTTGAAAATTTGTAACGGAGAAAAATTGAAAGTTAAGGATAATAGTTTTGATTTTTATACAATTAGTTTTGGTCTAAGAAATACAGCAGATATTGAAAAAACCATATCAGAAGCTTATCGCGTACTAAAAAAAGGTGGTCGTTTCTTTTGTTTGGAATTTTCAAAAATTGATAATGATAATTTGGATTTTATTTACAAACAATATTCCAGGATAATTCCAAGAATCGGTAGATATGTAGTTGGAGATAGTAAGCCGTATGAATATTTAATTAAAAGTATAGAAAATTTTGTAAACCAAGAAGAGTTATTAGAAGTTTTGAAAAGTAAAAATTTCAAAAATTGTAACTACATCAATTTAAATGGTGGGATAGTTGCTATACATTATGGTTGGAAAATATAATGATAAAAAAAATTGTAACACTATTTAAAATAGCCAGAACCTTAGCATTATCAGATGCCTTAGATGTTATTTACAAAATACATCAACCACCACTTAGTCTTAAAATTTTTTTTAAATTATTTTCTATTAAGTTTTCAAAAAAAAACAACGAAACTTCGAATTTAAGTGATGAAGAAAAACTTTGTAATTCAATTCAAAATATGGGTACGAGCTTTATAAAACTAGGTCAATTCTTATCCACAAGACCTGACATTATTGGGGAGAAGTTATCAAATAAGTTGGAAAAATTACAAGATAGAGTTCCTGAATTTCCTTTATTAGAAGCTAAAGAAATATTAAAAAAAAACATTGGTGAACAAAATTATAACTTAGTTTTAAATCTTAGTGAACCAGTAGCAGCAGCATCAATTGCACAGGTTCATAAAGCACAAATAGATGATAACGGGACAATTAAAGATGTTGCTATAAAAATTTTGAGACCAAATATAAAAAAAATTTTTAATGAACAGATTGATGCACTAATGCTTTTTGCTTATTTTGTTGAAAGTACAATTAAAAGCACAAGAAGATTGAAACTTGTTGAAGTTGTATTTTTATTGAAACAAATTACTAATCACGAGATGGATCTTAGATTTGAGGCAGCTGCAGCAAACGAATTTGCTGAGAATACTAAAAATGACGTTGGATTTAAAGTTCCAAAAATTTATTGGAATTTTACAAGTGAGGAAGTGCTTACACTAGATTGGATTGAGGGAGTTTCAATAAGAGAGAAAAACGAATTAGAGAAGAAAAATATTAACATTAAAAGTATAGCGAATGATGTGATTCAGCATTTTTTAAGACACGCAGTTAGAGATGGGTTTTTCCATGCGGATATGCATCAAGGGAATTTATTCGTAAATGAGAACGGTCAGATTGTGCCTGTTGATTTCGGAATAATGGGTAGAATCGATAAGATTAATAGAAGATTTCTTGCTGAGATTTTATACGGTTTTATAAAAAGAGATTATAAAAAAGTTGCAGAAGTCCATATTCTTGCAGGACTGGTCCCTAAAGATACTCAAGTTGAATCTCTTTCACAAGCTTTAAGATCTATAGGTGAGCCGATTTTTGGACAGAAAGTTAAGGATATTTCAGGGGGGAAATTGTTAAAACAATTATTTGATATTACTGATAAGTTTAATATGCAAACTCAACCTCAGCTTTTGATGTTACAGAAAACTATGGTCGTTGTGGAAGGGGTGGCAAGAAAATTAAATCCAGATACCAATATATGGGATACCTCTAAACCAGTTTTGGAAAAATGGCTAAAAGAAAGTAAAGATCCAATAAATAATTTTAAAGATACGATTAAGGATACAGCTGAAGCATTAAAAAGACTACCTGAACTTCCTGAGATAATGGACAAAGCTAATCAGGCATTAACCTACTTGTCTAGCGGACAGATACCACAAACTTCAACATCTTATTCTGCATTTAAAGAAAAACAATTAGAAATTAAATCATTTAGAAATCAAAGTATTATTGGTATAATATTCCTTGTTTTTTTTGGTATCATAGTATTTTAATCTAGAAATGAATTATTTAAATAATAAAAAAATACTTCTTATAATATGTGGAGGAATTTCTGCATATAAAAGTCTCGATTTAATAAGATTGCTAAAAAAAAATGGATCTAGTGTTAAAACAATTCTTACTAAATCTGCAGAGAAATTTGTTACACCTTTATCAGTGGTCTCATTATCACAAGAGAAAATTTATACAGATATATTTGATTATAATAATGAAGCTGAAATGGACCATATATCATTATCTAGGTGGGCTGACATAGTTTTAATCGTCCCTGCAACAGCAAATACTATAGCAAAACTAAGTAATGGAATAACTGATGACCTTGCTACAACTGTTGTTTTAGCCTCAGATAAAAAAATCTTTTTAGCACCAGCAATGAATGTCAGAATGTGGGAACATGTTTCCAATAAACACAATGTTCAAAAAGTAAGAGAGTTTGGATACAATGTAATAGGCCCAGATATAGGTGATATGGCTTGTGGTGAATATGGTGAAGGAAAAATGTCGAGTGTGGAGTGTATTTTTAATGAAATTAATAATTACTTTAAAAACATTAGTAATAATAAAAAGCTAAAAGCTTTGGTAACTGCAGGCCCCACTGTAGAGCCAATTGATCCTGTAAGATTCATATCTAATAGATCAAGCGGAAAGCAGGGATATGAAATTGCAAAAGCATTAGCTGATAATGGATACGATACAACTCTTATAACAGGGCCAACAAACCTAAAAATTCCCTCCAATTTAAGTGTAATAAAAATTAATACTGCCGATCAAATGCTTGAACAAACATTAAAAAATTTACCAGCTGATGTAGCTATCTTTTCTGCTGCCGTTTCAGACTATAAAATAGATAACTTTAGTGAATCTAAAATTAAAAAATCAGAAAACATGAAATTAAACTTAACGAGAAACAGCGATATTCTAAACTTAGTATCTAAACATAACTCTTTAAGGCCTAAATTGGTAATTGGTTTTTCAGCAGAAACAGATAATCTCGAGAAAAATTCTAAAATTAAATTGAATGAAAAGAATTGCGACTGGATTATTGCGAATGATGTAAGTAACAAAGATATAGGTTTTAATTCAGATTTTAACGAAGTTTCAATATTTTATAAAAATAGAAAATCAGAAATCATACCTAAAATGAAAAAAGCTTTGTTAGCAAAAGAAATTGTAGAGAAAATTAATCAAGAATTAAATTGATAATATGATCAAGGTTATGATTAAGAAACTTGATCCTAATGTTGAGATGCCTGAATATAAAACTTCAGGGTCTTCAGGTGTTGATTTAATGGCGAATTTAGATGAGAAAATTACTCTAAAATCTGGAGAGTCTTGCATAGTGCCTACTGGATTATCTATCTCTATACCTAAAGATTGCGAGGTGCAAATTAGGCCGAGATCAGGGCTAGCAGCAAAGTCTCAAATAACAGTTTTAAATACACCAGGAACAATTGATAGCGATTATAGGGGTGAACTTAAAATTATTCTTTTTAACCATAGTAAAAAGGAATTTATAATAAATAATAAAGATAGGATTGCACAAATGGTGCTTATGCCGATATTAAAATTCGACTTTCAAGAAACAGATGATTTAGATAATAGCGTAAGGGGATCTGGCGGGTTCGGTTCAACGGGTAAATGAGTTTTGGATTAAACAAATACCAACTTGAAAAATATTCAAGGCAAATAATATTGAAAGACGTGGGTGCCTTAGGTCAAAAAAAAATTATTAAATCAAAGGTGTTAATCATAGGGATGGGTGGTTTAGGTTGCCCTGTTGCAGAATTTTTAACAAGAGCAGGCATAGGAAATATAGGTATAGTTGATTTTGATAAAGTTGATTTATCAAACATTCATCGTCAAAGTCTTTTTAATTTAAAAGATTTAAAGAAATCAAAAGTGATAGCTGCAAAAAAAAAATTAAATAAAATTAATACTCAAACTAAAGTTAAATGTTATAATTTAAAATTAAATAAAAAAAATCAAATTAAAATTATTAAAAACTATGACTATATCGTTGATGGATCTGATAATTTCGAAACCAAACTTTTAGTAAATGATTTTTGTAAAAAATATAAAAAATTTCTTGTTACAGGTGCTATAAGTAAATTTAATGGACATATTTTTAGTTTTGATTTTAAGAATAAAAATACTCCTTGTATAAGAAGTTTTTATCAAGAAGAAAATATATCTGACGAAATACTAAACTGCGACTATGAGGGAATTTTAGGTACTGTGGCAAGCACGATAGGATCAATTCAATCTAATGAAATTTTAAAAAAAATATTGAATATTGGTAAAAATCTTAATGGTTATGTGCTTATTTTAGATTTATTAAATTTGAATTTTAGAAAAGTTAAATATAATAAAATAAAAAGTTTTTAGCAAATGTGCTTTAAAAAAATTTTAATATTCACTTACTTTATTTTTTTTTTCACAAGCAATGCATATTCATCTGAAAGTTTTTTCTTAATGTTAAAAAATAGCAAAGTAAATGTTAGGTATGGCCCGAGCTTTAACTATCCAATTAAGTTCATATACAAAAAAAGATTTCTTCCAGTTGAAGTAATTGACAAGAAAGAAAATTTTAGACGTATTATTGACCACAAAAAAAATAGTGGTTGGATACATATATCTCAATTACAAAAAGTGAAATCTGTAATTACATTAGATGATATTAATATTTTTAAAAAACCCTCTAAATTTTCAAAACCAGTTGTGAAGGCAAAGACAGGAAGGCTTTTATTAATAAAAAAATGTGAAAAGAGTTGGTGTAAAATTGAAACAGGTAAATATTCAGGATGGGTTGAGGTCAGGAGTCTTTGGGGAAGAAATTAAATTAATTCTTTTTTGAGAATTTGTTGGTCCAAACTTTATCAAGCACAAAGTACCAGATTGAATTAGCTAACGGCTCAACTATTGCGTCCGTTAAAGCTATCATAAAGGTAACATCAGCAATTAACATCAAACATATTATTGCTATAGCAAAATGTCCAATTGTATAAATTAGAGTTCTTAATAACGAGCCTCTATTATTTTTAAATATACTTTTACTAGTTTGAAATATACCTTGTGTAAGTTCTACCATAACAACTTAATTTATTTTTTTATCAAACCTATCAAGGTTCATTACTTTTGACCAGACTTTTGAAAAATCTTTTATAAATTTTGCGTTTGAGTCATCTGAGGCATACACTTCTGCAATAGCTCTTAATTGAGAATTTGAACCAAATATTAGGTCCACCCTCGAACCTTCCCAAATAACTTTATTTGTTTTTCTATTTTTACCTTGAAAATATTGCTCGTTTTCATCTTTTTCACTCCATGTAATGTTCATGTCCAATAAATTTTTAAAATAATCATTTGTTAATGTGCCAACTTTTTTGGTTAAAACTCCATAGTTTGATCCATCGAAATTTGTGCCTAAAACTCTCATACCCCCAAATAGTACGGTCATTTCTGGACCTGTTAATTGCATTAATTGTGCCTTGTCAATTAACATTTCTTCTGGTGAGGTTGTTGATTTGCTTTTATGATAATTTACAAACCCATCTGCTTTTGGTTCTAATAAATTAAATGAAAAAACATCTGTCTGTTCTTGTTTTGCATCACCTCTTCCTTGCATAAACGGAACTTTTATTTTATGTCCAGATTTTTTTGCAGCTTTTTCAACTGCTGTATTTCCAGCTAAAACTATTAAATCTGCCAAAGAGACATTTTTGGTTTTTTTATCGAATTTGTTTTTAATTTTTTCTAAGACTTTTATTACCTTATCTACCTTTGCAATTTTATTTATATCCCAATCTTTTTGTGGCTGTAGTCTTATTCTAGCACCATTTGCTCCACCTCTTTTATCTGAGCCTCTAAAAGTCGATGCTGAGGCCCATGCCGCTGATACCAGTTGAGAAATTGACAAACCTGATTTTAAAATTTTGTTTTTAAGAAAATTTATATCTTTAGTATTTAATTTGTATTTTTGCTTTGGAACAGGATCTTGCCAAATTAAATCTTCTTTAGGGACATCTGGTCCTAAATAACAAACTTTTGGACCCATGTCCCTGTGAGTTAATTTAAACCATGCTCTTGCAAAAGCATCATGAAATTCTTTTGGATTTTTATGAAAATGTTTTGTAATTGGACCATAGCTAGGATCTACTTTTAGAGAGATATCTGTAGTTTGCATCATTGGAGGATGCATTTTGTTTTTTTCATGAGCATCTGGAACCATTTTAATTTGTTGGCCATTTTTCTTAGGTGTCCACTGATGTGCTCCCGCAGGGCTTTTTGTAAGTTCCCAGTCATGCCCGTACAAACAATCTAAATATCCCATATCCCATTTAATTGGATTTTGTGTCCAAGCTCCTTCAATACCACTGCTTATTGTATCAATACCTTTTCCGCTTTTATAATTGCTATTCCAACCAGTTGATTGTTCATGAATTTTTGAACCTTCTGGCTCAGGTCCTTTATGAGACTCTGGTGCTGCTCCGTGAGATTTTCCAAATGTATGACCACCAGCCACTAGTGCTGCCGTCTCGTAATCATTCATTGCCATTCTCCCAAAAGTTTCTCTTATATCATGAGCTGCTAACATAGGATCTGGGTTAGCGTCTGGTCCTTGCGGATTAACATATATTAAACCCATATGTGAAGCTCCGAGAGGTTGTTCTAGATCTCTTTTCCCGCTATATCGATTTACTCCAAGCCATTCTTTTTCAGATCCCCAATAGATATCATCTTCAGGTTCCCATATGTCTTCTCTACCTGCACCAAAGCCAAATGTTTTAAATCCCATAGAGTCCAAAGCAATATTTCCAACCAAAATAAATAAATCAGCCCACGAAATTTTGTTTCCATATTTTTTCTTTATTGGCCACAACAATAATCTTGCTTTATCTAAGTTGACATTATCTGGCCAACTATTTAAAGGTGCAAATCTTTGATTTCCTGTTCCCGCTCCACCTCTGCCGTCAGCAGTTCTGTATGTACCAGCTGCATGCCATGCTAACCTTATAAATAATGGACCGTAATGACCATAGTCAGCTGGCCACCAGTCTTGAGAGTCAGTCATTAGATTATGTAAATCCTTCTTCAATTTTTTATAGTTTAATTTTTTAAATTCTTTTTCATACTTAAACTTTCCATCCATAGGACTGACTAAGTTTGAATGCTGACTTAAAATTTTTAAATTTAAACTGTTTGGCCACCAATCCCTATTAGATGTTCCTTTTCCAGTAGGATGTTTTGGAGGTGTTCCAACACCAGTAAACGGACATTTTGATTTTTCTTTTAGAATTTCTCTACTCATATATAGATTATAACTATTCTAAAGTAATAATCAAGAGAGTTGCGTCAAATTTAACTTAAATTTAATAATTAATTATTCTGAACTTTAACTAATACTTCTATTGATTTAATCTTTTTACCAGGAATTTTTTTATTTATTTTAACTGGTTCTACTTCACAATCATGAATGTCTATTAATTGATTCTTATCCTCATCATAAAAATGGTGATGGTCAGAAACATTTGTATCATAATAGCTTTGTTCAGAATTTACTGCGATTTGCTTTAAATATCCCTTGCCTAAAAATGCGTGCACCGTGTTATATATTGTAGCTAAAGAAATTTTTTCATTTGTTTTTTGTGCAACAATTTTTGAAAGTTCGTTAATGGAAAAGTGAAAGGTTTCTTTGCCGCCAAATAAAATTTCACAGATCTTTATTCTTTGCCTTGTTGGCCTTAAGCCAGAATTTCTGAGTTTTGCAACAAAATCAAGGTTATTACTCATCATAAATATACTTATCTTGAGGAAATTTATATTAAATTGTGCCATAATCAAGTACTAAGATATTTTGTTAATGAAGAAAAATTCCTTCAATTATAAAGAGTTAATTAATTGTGCTAATGGCGAACTTTTTGGACCTGGAAATGCAAAACTTCCTTCTCCTCCGATGCTTATGTTTGACAGAATCACAGAAATTAAAGAAAATACAGGAGAATTTAAAAAGGGTATTATAAAAGCTGAATTAGATATTAAAAATGAACTTTGGTTTTTCGATTGTCATTTTAAAGAAGATCCAGTAATGCCGGGTTGTTTGGGTTTAGATGCAATGTGGCAATTGGTTGGTTTTTATTTAGGATGGCTTGGTAACCCTGGTAGAGGAAGAGCTTTAGGAGTTAATAGTGTTAAGTTTACAGGAGAAGTGCTCAAAAACTGCAAAACTGCCTTTTATCAAATAGATATGAAGAGAATACTTATTAAAGAGGGTACAACAGTAGGTCTTGCAAACGGAATTTTGATGGCAGATGGAAAAAAAATTTATAGTGCTGAAAATTTAAAAGTAGGATTGTTCAAATAATGAAAAGAGTTGTTGTCACAGGTATTGGTATTGTTTCTTGTTTGGGAAATAATCAAGAGGAAGTTTATCAATCTTTATTAAATTCTAAGTCAGGAATAACTTTTTCGGAGGAGTACAAAGAGTACAATTTAAAAAGTCATGTTCACGGTAAACCGAATATTAAACTTGAAGACCATGTTGATAGAAAAGTTATAAGATTTATGGGACCTGGATCTGCTTACAACTATATTTCAATGGCAGAAGCAGTGAAAGACTCTGGATTAGAGGAAAAAGAAGTTAGTCATATTTCTACAGGGATGATAATGGGTTCCGGAGGTCCCTCAATCGAAAATGTAATATTAGCAGCGGATAAGACAAGAGAAAAAAGTCCAAAAAGAATGGGTCCCTTTGTTGTACCAAGAACCATGTCAAGTACAGCTTCAGCTACTTTGGCTGTACCTTTTAAAATTAAAGGTGTTAATTATACAATTAGCTCTGCTTGCGCAACAAGTGGTCATTGTATTGGAAATGCGATGGAATTAATTCAATTAGGTAAACAAAATATTATATTTGCAGGCGGAAGTGATGAAGTTCATTTTGCTATGACTGCTATGTTCGATGCAATGACAGCTCTTTCTTCAAAATATAACGAAACTCCAGAAAAAGCCTCTAGACCTTATGACAAAACTAGAGATGGATTCGTTATATCAGGAGGTGGAGGAGTTTTAGTTTTAGAGGAATACGAACATGCAAAATCAAGAGGTGCTAAAATTTATGCGGAGATTACTGGTTATGGTGCTACTTCAGATGGATACGACATGGTAGCTCCATCTGGTGAAGGAGCAGTTAGATGTATGCAAATGGCGTTAAATACCTCTAAGAAAAAAATTGATTATATTAATACTCATGGAACCTCTACACCAGTAGGTGATATAACAGAATTGAGAGCTGTGGGAAAAGTATTTAATGATTATAAACCTAAAATAAGTTCAACGAAATCGCTAGCGGGCCACTCACTTGGTGCTACTTCTGTTCATGAAGCAGTTTATAGTATAATTATGATGAAAAATAATTTTATTGCAGCTTCAGCTAATATTACTGATATGGACGATGAAGCAAAAAATTATCCTATAGTCACAAAAGTAGAAAAAGGCGTTAATTTAGATTCTGTTATGTCTAACAGTTTTGGTTTTGGAGGAACAAACGCAACATTAGTTTTTGAGAAAGTTTAAATTATGAGTTTAATGCATGGTAAAAAAGGTCTTGTTATGGGTGTAGCAAATGAAAGGTCCATAGCCTGGGGAATTGCGCAAAAACTTTCTGAGTCTGGGGCAGAGCTTGCATTCACTTATCTTGGAGATGCATTAAAAAAAAGGGTTGTTCCATTAGCAGAAAAATTAAACTCAAATTTAACATTTAGCTGTGATGTTGAAAAAAAAGATGAAGTCATAAAGCTATTTGAAGATATAAAATTAAAATGGGGACAAATAGATTTTGTTGTGCATGCAATAGCGTTTTCAGACAAATCTGAATTATCAGGGGAATATCTTAATACATCAAGGGAAAATTTTTTAAGAAGTATGTTGATTTCATGTTTTTCTTTTACAGAAGTTGCTAAAGAAGCGTCTAAAGTTATGAATAAAAATGGAAGTTTGGTAACTCTTAGTTATGAAGCAAGTAAAGCAATTCCTAACTACAACGTTATGGGCGTTTGTAAAGCAGCTTTAGAAGCAAGTGTCAAATATCTAGCAAGAGATTTGGGATCAAAAGGTATACGAGTAAATGCTATAAGTGCTGGTCCAATAAAAACACTTGCAGCATCAGCAATTGGTGATGCCAAATTTCTTTATAAATGGAATGCTGATCACTCTTTTCTAAAGAGAAATGTAGATAATATGGATGTTGGTAATTCTGCGTTATATTTATTAAGTGATATGGCAGGAGGAGTTACTGGTGAAATTCATTATGTAGATGCAGGTTATAACAAAGTGGGAATGCCAGATCCAAAAAATATCTCTTAAATAATGTCCAAAAGATATAGTGGAAAATCATTTAAAGACTCAAGCGTTAATAAAAAACCTAAGTTGTCGGTTAAAGAAAAAAGAAGGTTAAAAAAGGAAAAAAAGAGAAGAAAATAGTTTAACAACAACCGCAGCCTTTTTTTTCTTTATTTTTAACTTTATCTTTGTTCACATTCTCATTAAGCTTATTCTCTTTTAATTCAACAGCCTGTTTTTCTTTTAAAATTTTGTCTTCAAAGTATGCATAAAGAGATGGAAATCCTAGTTTAGTTGCTTTCTTTTGCTCGTAATTTTTTCTTCCTTTAAGATTTTCAATTATTTTAATAATTTCTTGGTTTTGCATTTATATTTTCTTAAATTGCTGCTTGTTTTATAGACAATTTAACTTTTCCCCTATCAAAACCTATTACTTTGACTTTTACTTCGTCACCTTCTTTTACCACATCTGTTACTTTTGCTACTCTTTTATCTGCAAGTTCAGAGATATGAACAAGTCCATCTTGTTTTCCCAAAAAGTTTACAAATGCTCCAAATTCCATAATCTTCATAACTTTACCATTATAAATTTTATTCAATTCAGCTTTGGCAGTAAGATCTTTAATAAACTGTAAAGCGATATTTCGAGACTCTTCATCTGGTGCGGCGACTGTTACAACTCCTTCGTCGTTTACATCAACTTTCGCACCTGATTTTTCAACTATTTCTCTTATTGTTGCACCACCTTTTCCAATTACAGTAGCAATATCTTTTTTATCTACAGTAATTTTTTCCATCTTTGGAGTGTGTTTACCAACACCATCTCTTGATTTATCTAAGGCTTTATTCATTTCTCCCAATATATGAATTCTTCCGTCTTTAGCTTGTTTTAAAGCTTGTTCCATTATTTCAAATGTAATTCCTGTAATCTTAATATCCATTTGAAGAGATGTAATTCCATCTTTAGTTCCTGCAACTTTAAAATCCATATCACCTAGGTGATCCTCATCTCCTAGAATATCTGACAGTACACTAAAATCATCACCCTCTTTAATTAAACCCATAGCAATACCTGCAACAGGTTCTTTTATTGGAACACCAGCGTCCATTAATGCGAGTGAAGTTCCACAAACTGTTGCCATTGAGGACGATCCATTAGACTCTGTAATTTCTGATACTATCCTAAATGTATAAGGGAAACTTTCTTTTGACGGTAAAGATGAATTTATTGCTCTCCACGCAAGCTTTCCATGTCCAATTTCTCTTCTTCCAGTACCAATTCGTCCAGTTTCACCAACCGAAAATGGTGGAAAATTGTAATGAAGCATAAATCTTTCTCTTTGAAGGCCTTCTAAACTTTCAATTCTCTGCTCATCATCAGATGTTCCAAGTGTAGTTGTAACTATTGCTTGCGTTTCTCCTCTTGTGAATAATGCAGAACCATGTGTTCTTGGTAAAATTCCAACCTCACACATAATTGGTCTTACGTCTGAAAGTCCTCTTCCATCAATCCTATTTTTATTTTTTAGAATATCTGTTCTAACTATTCTTTTTTCTAAACTTTTAAGCTCAGAGTTAACATCTAAATCTGTAAAGTTTTCATTATCTTCAAATAATTTTTTAGCTTTATCTGTTATTTCAGAAATAAGATTTGATCTTTCCTGCTTATCTTTAATCGAGAATGCCTTTTTTAATTCATCAGTAAATTCATCTTCGATTTTTTTCTTAACTTCAGATAGATCTTTTTTCTCAACGACCCATTCAGGTTTTTTACATTCTTTAGCAAGTTCTTCGATCATATTAATTACTGGGACAAAATTTTCATGTCCAAATTTAACTGCATTTAACATTTCTTCCTCGGTTAATCCGCTAGTCTCCGACTCAACCATTAAAACCGCATCTTTTGTACCCGCAACAACGAGATCTAATTTCGAATTTTCTAATTCTTTTTTTGATGGATTTAAAACATATTTTCCATCAATAAAACCAACCCTTGATGCTCCAACAGGTCCCATGAATGGCATGCCTGATATAGCTAAAGCTGCTGATGATGCTATGATTGACAATATGTCTGCTTCATTTTCTTTATCATAAGATATTACCGTTGGAAGTAGTTGTACTTCATTTTTAAATTCATCTGGAAACAACGGTCTTATTGGTCTATCAATTAATCTTGATATTAAAGTTTCACTTTCTGTAGGTCTTGCTTCTCTTTTAAAATAACCTCCAGGAATTTTTCCTGCAGCGTAATATTTTTCTTGATAGTTTACTGACAATGGAAAATAATCTACATCTGGATTTATTTTTTTTGCTCCCACAACAGTTGCTAAAACTACTGTTTCTCCACATTTTGCAATTATTGCACCATCTGCCTGTCTTGCAATTTTACCTGTCTCTAAACTTATTTTTTTTCCGTTTATTTCAATTTCTTTTTTAAATACTTTAAACATTTATTTCCTTAGATTTAATTTTGATAATACTTGTTTATAAGCATCATTTTTATTTTTTTTGAGATACTCTAATAATTTTTTTCTCTTGTTGACTGCTTTGAGCAAACCTACAGAAGAATGTTTATCTTTTTTGTTGTTTTTTATATGATTTGATAAATTTTCTATTTTATCTGTAAGTTGTGCGACTTGCACTTCAGAGGATCCAGTATCCTTTTCATGAATTGCTAATTCTTTTTTTTTATTCATTTATTCCTTTTACTTATTTGTTTGTTTTATTAAGTTTTCTATTTTCTCTGCATAATCAAAAGAATCGTCCTTAACAAATAAAATTTTTGGTAAAAATTTCATTGCTACCTTTTTTGACAAAACTTTTCTTATTACAAATGAGAATTCTTTTAATTTATCAACAGCTTCCTTCGAGTCTTTACCACCTAGTGGTAAAACAAATGCTTTTGCCGTTTTTAAATCCGGACTCATTCTTACTTCTGTAACTGTTATTTCTTTTGTTTCTAGGTTTGGTAGTTTTGCTTCGTCTCTAATAAAAATCATACTTAAAGCCTGTTTTATCATTTCTCCAACTCTTAATTGTCTCTGCGAGACGGGCTTACTATTTTTCATTGTATAGATCTTTCTAGAATTTTTGAGTTGTAAACCTCAATAATATCCTTTTTCTGAAAATCACTAAAATCCTTTAAGGTAATACCGCATTCGAGTCCAGCGGAAACTTGCTTGGCTTGGTTTTTTTCCCTAAAAATAGACCCTATTTTACCATTAAACACTATACTGCCATCTCTAATGACTCTTGCACTAGAATCTTGTGTTATTTCACCCTCTAGGACCTTTGAACCAGCGACTTTACCTACTTTTGAAACTTTAAATATTTCAAGTATCTCAGCAGAACCTATTATTTTTTCCTCGACATCAGGTGTTAGCAAACCTGACATTTTATTTTTTATAAAATCAATTACTTCATAAATTATATTATAAGAGTTGATAGATATTTTTTCTTGCTCAGCTAATTTTTTAGCTTCTTTTGTGGGTTTTACATTAAATGCTATTAATATTGCACTTGAAGCTTTAGCTAATGTCACATCTGTTTCAGTTATCATGCCAATATCAGATAATATTATTTTTTGAGAAACCTCATCGTGTTTGATATTAGATATTGCATTTTTAATTGCTTCAGAAGATCCATGAACATCTGATTTAATTATAATATTTAACTCTTCTATTTTACTTTCTTTAAATACAAATTCTTTATTTATTATAGATATAGGGCTTTTTCCCTCTTTATACTCTTGTAATCTTGCATCACTTATTGATTTAGCTTCTTTTTCATTTTTTAAAACAATGAAATCATCTCCAGCTTTAGCCGCTCCATTGATACCTAAAATTTCTACAGGAGTTGCTGGTAACGCTATGCCCACATTATCGCCTTTATCATTAACTATTGCTCTTACCTTGCCCCATTTTAGGCCACTGACAAAATAATCTCCTTTTTTTAATGTACCAGCTGTAACTATAGTGTTAACAACAGGTCCCCTTCCGGTGTCAATCTTTGACTCAAGAACAATTCCTTTTGCAGATTTTTCAAAATTGGTTTTTAGATCAAGCATCTCTGCTTGTAGAAGAACAGCTTCAATTAATTTATCTAAATTTTTCTGAGTTTTTGTTGATATATCGACCATTAGAGTATCGCCTGACATCTCCTCTGAAATTAATTCGTATTCAAGTAATTGATTTCTTACATTTGATGGATTTGATTCTGGCAAGTCACATTTGTTAATCGCAACTACAATTGGTACCTTCGCAGCTTTAGCATGTTGAATTGACTCCACTGTTTGTGGTTTTACACCATCATCTGCTGCAACAACTAGAATTACTATATCAGTTAATTTTGAACCTCTGGCTCTCATTTCAGTAAAAGCTGCATGACCTGGTGTATCTATAAAGGTAATATTTTTATTTTTATAGTTGATTTGATAAGCTCCAATATGTTGTGTTATGCCGCCGTATTCTCCATCAATAACTTTCGTATTTCTTAACGAATCTAAAACCGATGTTTTGCCGTGGTCAACATGTCCCATAACTGTTATTATTGGAGGTCTATTTTTCAGGTTTTCGTTTTTATCCTCTATAATTTTGTCAATAATCTCATCTGTTTTTTGTTCTCTTAAAGGTATATGTCCGAACTCTTTTACAAGATATTCAGCTGTATCCTCGTCTATTGTATGATTTATTGTAACTGTTAGACCAATACCTAATAAATGTTTAATAATATTACTAGACTGCTCTGCCATTCTATTAGCAAGCTCTCTTATTGTTATTACCTTGGGAATTTTTATTTCCCTTTTAATGTGCTTGGTTTCATTTTTTAAATCTGGATTTTTTAATTCTCGATTTTCTTTTAATTTAGCTCTTCTAAGAGATGCTATACTTCTTGATCTTGAACCTATTTCTTCTTCACTTAATGCTCTAGATAGTGTTAGTTTAGTCTCTCTCTTATTTGTACTTAGTTTTCTCTTATTTGTATCCTTAAGGACAACCTCACCCTTAAGTCTTTTAGTTGCTCTTTGTTCGGCTAATTTTCTTTTATCGAAATCCGACTTAATATTTCTTTGATCAATAAATGAATTTTTAGTTGGTATATGTCTTTCTTGAGTTTTAAAATTATTATTACTTCTGTTTATTTTTTGATGAGAGGGTTTTCTTAATATTCTACCAGCTTTTCTCTCAATAAATACTGCATTTTTTGATTGCGATTTAGCCTGCTCTATACTGCTTAAAGTTTTTCTTGAAGAACCAGTGATCGATAATTTTAACTTTTTTTTTTCCATTCCTCATGCCTCAAACTTTGTAAATTTTATCTCTTGCTGACATTATTAAATCGTCAGCTTCTTTCTTTGACAAAGCAAAATCTTCTAAATATCCTCTTATTTTAACTTTTTCACCTTTAATTTCGTCTAAACTACCAGTCAGTTCATCTGATGCCAAGTCAGCAAAATCACTCAATTTTAAAATATTTTGTTCTCCTAATGTAACTAACATCCCTGGAGTTAGTCCTTTATGGTTTATCAGGTCGTTCTCCAAACCTAAATCTTTAATTTTCTTTGATATTTCTTCTAGATCTTTTTGGTGATATTCTTTTGCTCTATCTATTAACTCTTTAGCTGTTTCATTCTCTATTCCCTCAATTTTTGAAAGCTGTTCCTCTGTTGTGTCCTTTATTTCATCTATAGTTGAAAAACCCTCTGCAACAAGTAATTGACCTAATGTTTCGTCTAACTCTAAATTTTTTATCAAATTTTCAGTTTTTTCTTTAAAGTCTATTTGTCTTCTCTCAGAGTCCTCTTGATCGGTCATTATATTTATTTCATAATTAAGAAGTTTAGTTGCAAGTCTTACATTTTGACCCCTACGTCCAATCGCTTTGCTTAAGTTTTCCTCCGTTAAAATGACATCTAGTTTTTTATTTTGTTGATCAACATTTACTCTTAACACTTCTGCTGGAGACAGTGCGTTAGCTACTACAATTGCAGGATCCTCAGACCAATTTACAATATCAATTTTTTCACCCTGAAGCTCGTTTACAACAGCTTGTACTCTGCTACCTCTCATACCTACGCAAGCTCCGACCGGATCTAATGATGTGTCTATTGCTTTTACACATATTTTAGCTCTACTCCCAGGATCTCGTGAAGAAGATTTTATTTCTATGAGTCCATCGTATATTTCTGGGACCTCTTGAATAAATAGTTTTTCCATAAACTTATGATTTGCTCTAGAAAGAAATATTTGCTGCCCTCTCTGTTCTCTTCTTACATCTAAGCAATACGATTTAACTCTGTCTCCTGCTTTAATATTTTCTCTAGGTATCATCTCGCTTTTTTGAATTATTGCTTCAGTGCCACCTAGATCTACAATCACGTTTCCAAACTCCAACCTTTTTACTATACCGCTCAATATAGTATCTTTTTTATCTTTAAAGTCGTTATACTGTCTTTCTCTTTCTGCTTCTCTAACGCTAAATGTGATCACTTGTTTTGCAGTTTGGGCAGCAATTCTTCCAAAATCAAATGATGGCAATGGTTGAAGTATTTCATCACCAATTTTCTTTTCCTCATTATCTTTATTAATTGAAATAGCTTCATTCAATCCTATCTCCAAATTTAAGTTCATAGGTTTTTCTACAATTTTTAATTTTCTAAAAATTCCAATATCCCCATTGTCTCTATTAATTTGAACAGTTATTTCATTTTCTGACCCGAACTTTGATTTAGCAGCTTTTGCTATACCATTTTCCATTGAATCGATTATTAATTCTTTATCAATAGATTTCTCTAAGGCTACAGCCTCAGCTATCCTTAACAATTCTAATTTATCTGCTCTTCTATTTAACATTTTATTACCAAAAAAAAATGGGCCGAAGCCCACTTTCAGATTTCAACGATGTAACAGAAATATAGATAATTTTTTTAATTATTCAATATATATTACTTATTAAAAATATTAGATTTATCAGTCTTTTCCCAAGAAAATGAGCCATCTGACTCGGTATCTCTTCCGAAATGACCGTAAGCTGCTGTTTTCTGATAAATTGGTTTATTTAAACCTAGCATTTCCCTTATTCCTCGCGGACTTAAATCAAAATTCTCATTAATTAATTTTTCTACATACCTATTCTTATCTTCATCATTGTCAAAAAGATCAACATAAATTGAAAGAGGTTTAGAAACACCAATAGCATAAGCAAGCTGTATCAAACATCTTTTTGCTATTTTTGATGCAACTACATTTTTTGCAAGGTATCTTGAAGCATAAGCTGCAGATCTATCTACTTTTGTTGGATCTTTTCCTGAAAAAGCTCCTCCACCGTGCGGTGCTGCTCCGCCATAGGTATCAACAATTATTTTTCTGCCAGTTAGTCCACTGTCTCCATCTGGTCCACCTATAACAAAATTTCCAGTCGGGTTTACATAAATTTCTTCTTCTTTTAATTCTCCTAATAAATTTTTGGGAATAGATTTTTCAATATAAGGTTTTACAAGCTCTCTTACTTTTTTTTGATCTACATCCTCTGAATGTTGCGTTGAAATTACAACAGATTTAACCGCTGCTGGAATTCCATCTCTATATTCAATTGTTATTTGACTTTTTGAATCTGGTTCAATATTTTTTAATTTTCCAGATTTTCTATCTTCTGCCATAAGTCTTAATATTTTATGTGAATAATGAATCGGTGCGGGCATTAATACATCTGTTTCATCGCATGCATAACCAAACATAATACCTTGATCTCCTGCTCCTTCATCTTTATTTCCGGATGAATCAACTCCCATTGCTATATCCGATGACTGTGCGTGAAGATGACTCTCTATTTTTGTTTGCTCCTTCCAACTAAATCCATCCTGGTCGTAACCAATATCTTTTATACATTCTCTAACATTATGAATGAGTTCATCATTATTTATTTTTGGACCTCTAACTTCACCAGCTAACACAACTTTATTTGTAGTTGTCAATGTTTCACACGCTACTCTTGACTGAGGCTCTTTTGATAAAAACGAGTCTACCACCATATCTGAAATTCTATCGCAAACTTTGTCTGGATGACCTTCGGATACTGACTCACTAGTAAATAGGTAGTTTTTTTTCATTATAGGTCCTTTCTTTTTAAAAAAAAAGCAAACGTAATATAAATTAAAAGAAAATAAAAGAAGATCTTGTTACCTTGCTTGGAGAAAATAGTTTCTTTGATAAATTTAACATTTTTAACTTCTATAACACCACTTTTAGTTGATTTTATTTTTTCCTCAATTTTACCAATAGGATTTATATGAGCAGATATACCGTTATTAGATGATCTATATAAGTTTTTACCTTCCTCAATAGCTCTGAATATTGAATGAGAAAAATGTTGTTCGGGACCTATGCTAGAACCAAACCAACCATCCTCTGAAATATTTATTATGTAATCAAAATCTTTAGATTGTTTATTCAAATTACCAGTATAGATTATTTCATAACAAATTAAGGGCAAAAATTTATATTTTCCAACACTTATAAATTCTCTTTCTAAAGAATCCGAGAAAGAGTTATATCCTTGGGTTATTTTTTTTAAACCTAATTTACTTAAAAAATTTTCAAAAGGTAAGAATTCGCCAAAAGGTACTAGATTGTTTTTATCGTACTTTGCAAGTACATTTAGCTGATTATTCAATAAGACCATAGAGTTAAATATTCTAAAATTATCAGTTCTGTTTATGCCTAATATTATTTTATGATTTTTTGAAAAATTTTTAAAAAAAATTTTTTTGTAGTTATTTAAATCTTCTAAATATATACCAGACAATATTCCCTCAGGAAAAATAAATAGTGTTTTTATATTTGTATCTGGACGACTAATTTTTATTATTTCATAAATTTTATTTATTGGACTTTCATTAGAAAAATACCTGTTTAACTGTATTTTTGGAGAGACAATAACAATTTTTGACTCTAATACTTGAGTCTTCACCTGCGAAAATTTTTCTATTCTTTTAAATCCATATATATTATTTGTAACTACAGCAATAAATATAGCAAGGAAAAGTAAAATCTTTATTTTTATTTTGATTCTAAAAAATATTAATGATGGAAAGACAAATAAAGTAATAGCAAGTAAATTTAAGGAGTAGGTGCCTATTTGTGACAAAATTTGAATGGAATATGTTAACTCTGATAGACTAAAAGCAGTTAGGTTCCATGGAAAGCCTGTTAAAATTGTTCCTCTTAAATATTCGAAAAACGATATGACGCTAGCAAAATATAAAATTGATGAAAAATTATAATTAAGCCTAAAAAATGATAGAACTAGAAAAGCTATACCATAGAAAATTGAGAGAAATAAAGGTATCAGAATTAGAGATACTGGTATCAAAAATTTAAAAGTATCATCAAATTTCAAAGAATTAGATATCCAATATAAATTTGAAAAAAAATAACCAAAACCAAATAATAATCCCAAGATAAATAAATATTTTTTATTACCATTTAGAAAATTACAAAAAATAAATAGTAAGGAGTAAACAAAAAAATTTATAAAGAAGTGATTATAAGGTGGTAGTGTAAATGATGAGAAAACACCCAGCAAAATACTGAAAACAAAAATAAGGTATTTATTTTTTTTTATTTTATCTTTAATTTGTACTTTCAATGTAATTTAATATTTTTTTTTCTAGTTTATGCATTTTTTCATATTCTCTAATTTTTTTATGATCATATCCAAGTAGGTGAAGATAGCCGTGAACCCACATCTTATCAAACTCATAGTTAAAATTAGACTTTTTTGAGCGCTTATTCACTATCTCATAACTAATAGCAATATCGCCTAAATATCCTATTTTTTTTTTTATAATATTTATAGGAAATGAAAGAACATCAGTAGGTTTATTTTTTTTTCTAAATCTTAAATTTAATTGTCTCATTTTTTCACTATTAGTTAAAAATATTGAAATTTCTTGTGAGTTATAGGTTATTGTAAATTTTTTTAATAATTTGTTAAATTTTTTTTTTAAGTAATAGTCGGGACGCTTAATTTTTTTTTTCCAAATAATTTTATCTAAAATAACATTGACTTTTATCATCCATTATCTTTGTCTTTGTTGTAAGCTTTGACTATTTTAGATACTAAAGGATGCCTTACAACATCTTTGTGATCAAAATCAATAGTTGAAATTTCATTAATACCTCCGAGGATTTTTTTTGATCTTTCTAATCCAGATAAAGATTTGTTAGGCAAATCTATTTGGGATGGATCGCCGTTAATAACTAGCTTAGAATTTTCACCAATTCTAGTTAAAAACATTTTAATTTGTGTATCAGTAGCATTTTGCGCCTCGTCTAATATAGCAAAAGAATTTTTTAAAGTTCTTCCTCTCATGAAGGCTAATGGTGCTATTTCTATATCTCCAATTTCAATTTTTTTCTGTATTTTTTCATAATCCAAAAGATCGTATAATGAATCGTATAATGGTCGAAGATATGGATCAACTTTTTCTCTCATATCACCAGGTAGAAATCCAAGCCTTTCTCCCGCTTCAACTGCGGGTCGGGAAAGTATTATTCTTTCAATTTTTTTTTCAAGGAGCATTGTGAGAGCAACTGCTACTGCAAGAAAAGTTTTCCCTGTTCCAGCAGGTCCTGCTGAAATAATTATATCTTTCTCATTTAAAGCTCTCACATAGTTTTTCTGTTTTTCAGATCTTGGAATTACTGATTTTTTTGGTGTCTTAATAATATAATCAATTTTACTTAATTTTGTTTTATTTTCACTAATCATAAATTTAGTAATGGATGAATGTACATCTTTTTTTTCTATTGATCCATTTATTAAAAATTGTTCAGACAAAAAAATAATGGCATTCTTAATTAATTCATTTTTTTTTGAACTTCCTTTAACGGATATAGAATTTCCCCTTGTATAAATACTACTTTGAGTAATATTCTCTAATTCTTTAATATTGCTGTTAAACTCACCTACTACACCTGATAACAATTCGTTACTATTGAAAATTATACTAAGAGTATCATTGTCAGAATAAACTACTTTGACATTTGATTTAATATTTTGAATTATATTTTTCAATTATGCAGCTTTATATTTTAAATTTGTTATTTTTCCAAATAATGTATTTTGGTTGTACTTATAAATATGAACATTAACTAGCTTACCTATGTGTTCGTCTTTTCCCTCAATTATTACAGAATTCAAATACTTATTTCTCCCAAACAGTTTATTTTGGGATTTTATTTTATTTTCAACTAAAACATTTATATTCTTTTTTAGCAGACTTTTGTTTGTATTAATTTGATGAGTGAATAAAATTTTTTGTATTTTTTCTAATCTATCTTTTGATATAGCTTTATCTACTAAATTTAAATCTGCAGCCCTAGTTCCAGGTCTTGGACTGAAAATAAAAGAAAAGGAGTTTATAAATTTTATTTTTTCAACCAAGAGAAGTGTTTCTTCAAAATCTTTATCCTCTTCACCAGGATAACCAATTATAAAATCACTTGAAAATTTTATTTCATCATTGATTTTAATTATTTTTTCATATTTTTCTAAATATTGTTCAACAGTATGTTTTCTATTCATAAAATTTAAAATTTTATTTGATCCACTTTGGATTGGTAAATGTACAAATGGCATTAATTTATTACAATTTTTATAGCAATCAATTAAATCGTCCGTCATATCTAATGGATGAGAGGTTGTATATCTTACTCTTTCCAACTCTGTATATGTTTCAAGTTTTTTGATTAAGTCAGACAATCTAAATTCTTTAGATTTATTTTTATAGGAATAAGCATTTACGTTTTGTCCTAGTAGCGTAATTTCTTTTACTCCATTCTCTATTAGCTGTTCTGCTTCGCTAATTATTTTGTCAAAAGGTCTAGAATATTCTGGTCCTCTTGTAAAAGGTACAACACAAAAATGACAGAATTTATCACATCCCTCTTGTATTGTTAGAAAAGATGAAACTTTATTACTATCATTTTTGATTGTATCAAAATGTTTAAACTTTTCTATAGTATCAATTTCCGTTTCTTCTAACTGATTTGACTTAACATGTTTTTTTACCAAATCATTAATTTTGTGATAAGCTTGAGGTCCAATTACTATATCAATGTAAGGTTCTCTTTTAAACATCTCCTCATTTTCGGCTTGAGCAACACATCCAGCAATTACTACTATCGGTTTCTTTTTATTCCTAAAGATTTTTCGTACTCTTCCAACTTCGTGATATACTTTTTCTTTAGCCTTATCTCTAATATGGCAGGTATTTAAAACATAACAGTCTGCATCAATTTGATTATCTGTTTTTTCAAAATTAATATTTTTTAAAGAGTCATAAATTCTGTTGGAGTCATATTCGTTCATTTGACAACCAAATGTCTTAATATAAATTTTTTTTTTCATTTAAATTATTTTTTTTTAACGCCGTATAGCTCAAGCTTATGATCAATTAAATCATAGCCATACTTTTCTGCAATTTTTTTTTGTAGGTTATGAATATCGTTATCGCTGAACTCAATTATATGTCCAGTCTTTACATCAATTAAATGATCATGGTGACTTTCTCTAATCTCCTCATATCTAGCTTTACCGCCTTTAAAATCGTGTTTAGTTAGGATACCAGCTTCCTCGAAGATTTTTACGGTTCTATAGACTGTTGCAATACTTATTTTTGGATCAATTTTTGATACCCTATTATATAATTCATCTACATCTGGATGATCGGCCTCTCCATATGTTTCTTTAGACTCCGACATTACTCTCGCTATAACTCTACGTTGATCCGTTAATTTAATTCCTTTAGATATGCATTTATCCTCAATTGTGTCTGACATATAATTATTTAACCCGAATATATAGGATTAATCAAGTTTTTCATTAAAACTCCTTTTTCTGACAATTCAAGGAGTTTTTTATAATCATTATCTTCAATTTGATTGGATGAAAAACCATACAAATTAATGTTGTTTGACATAGATAATGCTTTACACGATACAATCGAGGATCTTATGCTTGAAAATTTTCCTGGTCCTACATTTACAAACAAATTTTTAATATGATCAAATTTTAAGTTATTTTTTTTTAAAAAATCAAATATAATTATGCTCATCTTATCAAAGTTTTCTTTAGTATTAGAATATTCGTTAGTATAAGATTGTTCATTTGTAATGATTTTTAAAAAAACTTTATCTTTTGCAGCGTCAACTATTAAATTCATAATTTTAATAACATTAATATCAAAATCTTACGCAGTTGAAAATACAAACAAATTTTATTCAAAAGATGAAGGTGTTATATCAATTATGTATCATAGGTTTAACGAAAATAAGTACCCTTCTACGAATATTCAAATGGAAATATTTAAGAAACAAATTGAAATTATAGAAAATAATAATTTTGATTATATCACTCCATCGAGTTTTTTAGATAACTTTAATAAACCTAAAAGTAAAAAAAAAGTATTAATTACAATAGATGATGGCTTTAGTTCATTTTACGAAAATGCTTGGCCGTATTTAAAAAGTAAAAAAATTCCATTTATTTTATTTGTATCTACTGAACCTGTTGGATCAAATGGTTATATGACTTGGGAACAAATAAAAGAAATAGAAAAAGAAGATTTTGTATTTATTGGGAATCATTCACATAGCCATGAGTATTTACTTAACATAGGGCATGAAGAATTCGCCAAAGATATAAATAAATCTATAGAAATTTTTAAAAAAAAATTGGGCTATAACCCTAAGTATTTTTCATATCCATTTGGTGAATACAGTTTAAAGCAAAAATTATTTATTAAAGAAAATTTTGAAATTGCATTTGGCCAACATTCTGGAGTAATTGATGTTAATAAAGATAAATTTGAATTGCCGAGATTTCCAATAAATGAGGAGTATGGTGACTTAGAGAGATTTGATTTTTTAACTAAGTTAAAACCATTAGAATATAAAAAAGTTAATTTAAATGATAGTTACATATTACCATCAAATAATCCCCCAAAGCTCTCAATCGAATTTTTTGAAGACCAAAAAAATATTAATAAAATAAATTGTTTCTCTAACGAGGGAAATAAATGGGATAAAACCAAAATTAATTTTATTGAAAATAAAATGTTTGTAGAATTTAGGAATAAGTTTACTTTTAGAAGAGGTAGAATTAATTGTTCAATGAAAGATGAAACAGGCTGGAGATGGTTTGGTCTGCAGTTTTCTATAAAAAGTTAAATGTTTTCTTTAAGATTTTTGCTAAGCGGAAGTATTTTGGCTTTATCAAAATCTTTAAGATTATTTTGTACAATAATCTTTTTTAGAGTTTTTGTGTACTCCTCCCCTGTCTCTGCATAAGAATTCAGAAAATTTGCAAGTTCTAGACTATTAAGAGGTTCATCATTATCTCTTTGAATAGCTCTAACTTTTCTAAACTCTTTGTAACTCGAATGTGTGTTTAGATTTCTTTGATAAGCTCGTACTGAAGCTTTAAGAACACTAAATGCCATTACTTTGTGTTTGTCATTTTTATCAGAACCAGCTGGTTTTATACCCTCTCCAGAATAAGTCCATTGACCAAAAAGTGCATTTCCTTCAATTGCAAACCTTGATGTTCCCCATCCAGTCTCCTTAGCTGCTTGAGCTATTGCTAATGAAACAGGTATCTCATCCATTCTCACTTTAAGAGTGGACACATCTTTATTTACAACACCATATTGTTTAAATTTATTATTTAACCAATTTTTTTCCGCTTTCGAATTTATGTTTTTATTCAAGATTTTAAAAAGTGTACTTCTGTCTCTTCTGATTCTGTTGTTTTCACTTAAAATTAATGGCAAAACAATCTTTATAAATAACTCTTTTCTAGCTTTAGTGCTCTGTATTTGCTTAAGTTCCACCGGCAACATTCCAACTTCGAAAGGTTTTACAATATTTTCTATTCTTACAACTTCTAAAGTATAATTCTTATCAAGAAACATTTGATTTAAAGTTGATGCTTCAATTCTAACTGACTTTGATGGCCCTTTTTTAAATTCTATATCCTCGACTAAATGTCTAGGATCTAAACCATCATCAACAGAGTTTTCTGTAATTAAAGTCTCACCAGACAGAACTTTCTCTAGGTATTTCTTTGAATAATTTTCTACGACTGCTGATTTTTCAAATTTATCTACGATTAATTTAGAACTTAACGGTAACGAAAAAAAGATTGATATTAAAACTAAACTAACGACACTGGTAAAAATTAAACTTTTATAATCTTTATAAAGTGATTTATTTTTTAATTTGTAAACTTTAAAACCTTTTTTAATCAGGATTTTTTTTAACTGATTCGTTGACATAGATTTATACATATTTACCATAAAAATAAATAATTTTCGTTAAATTGATATAACTTCCTTAACTTCAGGAATATAATGACAAAGTAGATTTTCAACACCTTTTTTTAACGTTAGAGTTGAGCTTGGACACCCTGAGCAACTACCTTTTAACTTCACAGTTACGACACCCTCGGAAAATTTTTGAAACACTATATCGCCACCATCTCTTGAAACCGCAGGTCGAATTTTAGTTTCGAGCAAATTAACTATTTTCTTTTCAAGTTCACTTAAATTTTCAGATTCATTTTGAGAATCCTCATCCTGAATTACACAGTCATTACCTTTAGAATAATAATCATTTATATAAGAAATAATAATATGTTTTGCCTCAGACCATTCTATATTATTCTTTTTATTTACAGATAAAAAATCTTCATAAAGAAATACGCTTAAAATTCCATTTATTGAAAGTATATTTCTTATAAGCCCATTATTTGTATCTTTTAAGTCTAGAACTTCGACAGGACCAATCTTTGAAACTTTTTTTCCAGGAACAAATTTTAAAGAATTTGGGTTTGGTGTATTTTGAGTTTGCACAAACATAAAACTTATATAGACCTTATTTCATAAAATTAAAGATCTAATTGTTGTTAAAAACCAATAATTTTCTTTATCTCACTAACTTTTTTTGACGAAATTGTATCAGCTTTAGCATTTCCATCTGTTAATACACTATCAATAAAAGTAAAATCTTTTTTTAGCTTGCTCATTTCAATAGATATTGGGTAAATTTTTTCAACTGCTATTTCTGAGAGTTTTTTTTTAAATTCAGAAAAACTCTTTCCTGAAAATTCTTTGATTGTTTTGTTAATTTCTTGATTATTTAATAAAGAATAAATTCCAAGTAAATTTTTAGCCTCAGGCCTATTTTCCAATCCCTTTATGTTATCTGGCAAAGCCAAAGTATCGGTTTTAGCTTTTTTTATTTTATTCTCAATTTCTTCTTTTGAATCATTTAAATTTATTCTGCTCATTTCAGAGGGATCGGATTTGCTCATTTTTTTGGTTCCATCCTTTAAACTCATAATTCTAGCAAATTCCTTTTGGATCATTGGTTCTGGTATTTTTAAGAAATCATTTGAGTTGAAGTCCAAATTAAATTTCTGAGCAATATCTCTTGTCAATTCTAAATGCTGTTTTTGATCTTCACCAACTGGAACATGTGTTGTATCATACAGCAATATATCTGCTGCCATTAGAACAGGGTAAACATATAAACCAACGCTTGCTTTCTCTTTATCTTTTCCCGCCTTTTCTTTGAATTGCGTCATCCTATTTAACCAACCCATTCTCGCAGAACACCCTAAAATCCAAGAAAATTCAGAATGTGCAGCGACCATTGATTGTTGAAAAATTATACTTTTTTTGTGATCAAGACCGCTAGCAATAAATGCTGCTGTGGTTTCTCTAATGTTAGCTTTTAATCTAACTGGGTCCTGTTTAACTGTAATTGCGTGTAGATCTACTACACAATAAATACAGTCTGTATTATTTTGATTTTGAAAATTTACAAAATTTTTTATCGCACCAAGATAATTTCCTAGATGAAGATTTCCGGTAGGCTGAACTCCAGAAAAAATTTTTTTACTCATAATTTAGTACTTTAATTTAATATCGGACAATTTGAAAGCTTTTGTAAAAATTGATAACAAAATGTATGAGAATAAAGTTATTATTACAATAATTATCATACTGAGAAGTTTATAATTACTGTTATAGATTAAGCTCTCTGAAAATTTACTTATCATAAAATAAAAGAAATAAGAGGATATGAAAACTATACACATGATTTTAAGTAATGATAAGATTAAGTTTAATTTTACATTATAATAACTTTTTTTATTTAAATAATAAAATAATAATAATACATTAATCCAAGAAGATATCGTTGTAGCAATAGGAATTATTATAAATCCAACATCTTTAAAGAAGAATACACTTATAACGATGTTAAATATTACAGAAACCAAGGAATAATAAAAAGGTATTTTTGTATTTTGTCTTGCAAATAAAAAAGATGAAAAAATTTTTATCAAAGCAAATGATGGCAATCCAAAAGCAAAATAATATAGAGCTCTAGCAGAATTTTTTACACTTGCCTCATCAAATGAACCATATCCAAATAGACTTGAAGTAATTTCTTCAGATGCAATTATTAAAGCAAACATCGCTGGTAAACTTAAGAATAAGCTCAATTCAATTGATTTATTTTGTATTAATTCAACTTTTATTTTATCTTTAGATTGAATATATTTACTAAGACTGGGTAACAGCACAGTACCAATTGCTATGCCTGCAATTGCTAAATTTATTTGGTAAATTCTGTCAGCATAATACAAATATGAAACAGCATTAGCCTGAAATGATGCTATAATAGTTCCTACTAATATATTTATTTGGGTAACACCAGAGGAAAATATACTTGGTATTAGTTTATTAAAAAATATTTTAACTTTTTTTGTAATCTTCAAATCGAATTTTAATTTTGGTAAAAAATATTTTTTAACAACATTAAAAAGTATAATAAGTTGAATAATACCAGCAAAAGAAACTCCATATGCTAAATAAATTACTAGAATATCATTTTCGTATTTTAAAAAAAACAAGATAAGTATTAATATGATATTCAATACAATCGGAGTTGCTGCAGCTATTCCAAATTTATTATGAGAGTTTAATATAGCAGAAAAGAAAGATGCTAAACTAATGAACAATAAAAAGGGAAATGTAATTCTTGTAAGTAGTATAGTTAACTCAAGTTTATCGCTACTTTCATTAAATCCTGGAGCAATTACAAATATAAATAAAGGCATCAATAGCTCTATAATTAAAGTTATCAGCAGAAGACCTAGTAATAAAAATTTAAAAATATCGTTAGAGAAATTCTCAGCATTTTTTTTTGATCTGACCATCTCGGATGAATAAATTGGAACGAATGCAGCATTAAATGTTCCCTCTGAAAATAACCTTCTAAATGTGTTTGGAATTCTAAACGCAACAAAAAAAGCATCGGCAATTGGACCCGATCCCAAGTTTATAGCTATTAGAAAATCCCTAAGATAACCCAAAATCCTACTCAATATAGTATAAAAACTAAAGGTGCCGGTTGACTTAATTAGATTCATAAATCATATTAGTGATAACTTAGTTCTATTTTTATATCTAATAAAAAAATGAAGAAAAAAAATATTGAGCATTATTCAGATAAAGAAGCATTAGATTTTCATAATAGTAATAAATCTGGCAAGATTGAGATCATATCGTCGAAACCGATGACTACCAAAAGAGATTTGGCATTAGCATATTCGCCAGGAGTTGCAGCACCTGTAAAAGCTATATCTGAAAATCCTGAGCTAGCTTATGATTATACGACAAAAGGAAACCTTGTGGCTGTAATAAGTAATGGTTCTGCGATACTTGGATTAGGTAACTTAGGGGCTATTGCCTCAAAGCCTGTAATGGAAGGAAAGGCTGTATTATTTAAAAGATTTGCAGATATAGATGCTATTGATCTTGAAATAGACTCAAACGACTCAGATGAGATTATTAATTCTATAAAAAATTTTGCAAAAAGCTTTGGTGGAATAAATCTTGAAGATATAGCTGCTCCTGCGTGCTTTGTTATAGAGGATAAATTAAAAAAATTATTAGATATTCCAGTCTTCCATGATGATCAGCATGGTACCGCTATTATTACATATGCTGCATTAATGAATGCATTAGATATTCAAAAGAAACATAAAAAAAAAATAAAAATTGTTGTAAATGGGGCTGGCGCATCAGCAATGGCTTGTACGAATTTGCTCCTTAAGTCGGGTGTTAAAAAATCAAATATAATAATGTTAGATAGTAAAGGCGTAATTAACAATAAAAGAAAAAATCTTAACAAATGGAAGTCTTTCTACGCATCCAACACTAAAGCTAAAAATTTAAAAGAAGCAATAAAAGACGCAGATGTCTTTTTAGGCTTATCTTCTGCAGGCGTATTAAGTAAAGAAAATGTTATTAGCATGTCAAAAAATCCAATTATTTTTGCTTGCGCTAATCCTGATCCTGAGATTACTCCTGAGGAAGTAGAGGATGTAAGAAAAGATGCTATTATAGCAACAGGAAGATCTGATTATCCAAATCAAGTGAATAACTTAATAGGTTTTCCTTACATTTTTAGGGGTGCCTTAGATGTTAGGGCTAAAACAATTAATGATGAAATGAAAATAGCAGCAGCAAATGCAATTGCATCACTTGCTAGAGAAAGAGTTCCAGATGAAGTTGTTGCAGCTATGGGTGGTGAAAGGCCAAAATATGGAAAAGAGTATATAATTCCATCAACTTTTGACCCTAGACTTATTAATGTAATTCCCGTTGCTGTCGCAAAAGCTGCAATCAAAACCGGTGTAGCTAGAAAAAGAATAGATAACTTTGATTTATATTCTGAGCAACTTAAACAAAGACTGGACCCTTCAGTTACAATTATGCAGGGAATTAATTCACAAATCAAAAAAACTCAAAAGAGAGTTGTTTTCGCAGATGGTGAAGATGAGAATACATTGAAAGCTGCAATAGCTTTTAAAAATAGCGGATTAGGTATACCTATATTAGTTGCAAAAGACAAAGTTGTGAAAGAAAGACTTAAAGATATAGGTTATAGTGAAAACTTCAATATCGAAATTATAAATTCTACAAAGAAAAGTTTAAGAGAAAAATATTCTAATTATATATTTAAAAAACTACATAGATCTCAAGGACTTTTAGAAAGAGACTGCGATCGTCTGATTAGAAATGATAGAGTTATATGGGGTTCTTGCATGGTTGCATGTGGAGATGCAGATGCAATGGTAACCGGAAATACGAGAAGATATGGACAATCTTTACAAAAAATTATCAAGGTAGTGGATCCTAGACCTGGAGAAATTATGTTTGGCTTAAATATGGTAGTGAATAAAGGCAGAACAGTTTTCATAGGAGATACAAGTGTTCATGAATACCCTACGTCGAAACAATTGGCTGAAATAGCAATTTCATCTGCTAGAGTTGTAAGACTCTTCGGTTTCACCCCTAAAATAGCATTTTTATCTCATTCCACATTCGGTCAACCTATGACTAGTCGTACTAAACATATAAGAGATGCTGTAGAAATTTTGAAAAAAATGAAAGTAGATTTCAAATTTGATGGTGACATGCAACCTGATGTGGCACTCAATGATGAGTACAAAGAATTATACCCTTTATCCGATATTGTTGGAAACGCTAACGTATTAATTATGCCAGGTCAACATAGTGCTGCTATATCTTACAAAATTATGAAATCAATGAGTAGCGCAAAAGTAATTGGACCACTCTTAATTGGTTTAGGTGCTGCAATTGAAATTGCACCCTTAAGATGTTCAACCTCAGAAATCTTAAATCTAGCCTCAGTGGCTGCATACTCGGCAGGTGTCATTGATTATAATAAAAAAAATTAATCTTTTTGAATTCTTAAGTCTTCTACTAATAGAATACTAGTTATTACGTCTTTTATATCTAAAATTTCTTTAGCTTCCTTAACAATCTCATCTTTTTCATCTTCAGATTGGGCGATTCCATAAACATAAATAACTTTTTTAAATGTATCTATATTATAGTTAACTGCTTTAATTTTTTTATTAAATATCATTGCAGATCTAAGTTGAGACGTAATTAAAATATCTTTTGCTGATTGCTGAAAATTAAATTCCTCTTTGATTTTTAAATCGTTTTTAACAGATCTTGCTCCCTTTGTTTCCCAAGCAAGTTTTGTGATTTGTAATTTTTCCTCAGGCGTATCAATCTTTCCCGTTAGAAAGATTCTTCCATCTAGGACTTTTGTCTTAACACTTAATAGGTAGTTTTTGTTCATTGCAACTAACCTTGCATCTAAACTTTTGTCCATGATAGAGTCATCAATTTGTGTTCCTAAAGTTCTAGGATCCATAGCTATAGATACACCAGTACCAAAAACTCCAGTAGAAGAGGCCCCTATACATCCTGATAATAAAAATAAAATAATTAAATTTAAAATATATTTATTTTTCATTTTTTATTTCAAGACAGTATTTGTATATTTCTGACTTTGATATTTTATTATCATTATCTAAAATTTTTAAAATATCTTTTATACTTAATTTTTTTATTAATATTTTTATTTTGTTTTTATCAGATTCGGAGAGTTTTCCTGAGTAATTTTTGATTTTTTTCTCTTCAGAAATTACAATTGTTATTTCACCTTTTAAGGTATAATCGTCCTTATTTAAATCTTTAACATCGCATCTGAAATATTCCTCATAATACTTGGTAATTTCTTTACAAATAACTATTTTTCTAGAATAAAAATATTTGTGAATTAACTTACAAATTTTATTAAATTTTTTTGATGATATAAAAAATACAATTGTAGAAGGTATGCTTGATAAAAATTTAAAATCTTTTTCGATTTCATTCTTTTTATCAGATATGAAACCATTAAAGTAAAAATTACTTGAAAAACCACTTACCGACACTGCCGCTGTAACTGAAGAGGGTCCAGGAATTGGAAATATATTTATTTTTTTTTTAACACACTCCTCGACTATTAGCCTGCCTGGATCAGATAACACAGGCGTGCCCGCATCTGATACTAATGAAACAATTTGACCTGAATTAAGTAATTCAATTATTTTTTTTATGTTTTTGCTCTCGTTAAACTTATGGTTCGAAATAAGTGTTGATTTGATATTAAAATGGCTTGTTAATTTTTTTGTTACTCTGGTATCCTCACAAAAAATATGTTTGGAATTTTTTAATACCTCTATTGCTCTAAAAGTAATATCACCAAGATTTCCTATGGGAGTAGATACGATATATAAACCATTTTTAAACTTATTTTTGTCTATTTCTGGGTGCATAATTATCATCAATATATTATTAGATTGGTCATGAAAACTTTTAAAAAAATAATTTTAATTTTTTTTGTCATTTTTGGATTTAACAAACAAGTTTTTTCATCTGAAACAATAAATATTGGACTTCTTGTTCCTCTTTCAGGGGAATATAAAGACATCGGAAATTCTATCGTTAACTCCATAAGACTGGCACTAAACTCTATAGATAATAAAAGAATTAGAATATTGCCAAGAGATACAAAATCAGACCCGACTGAGGCTTTGAAAGTTGCTAAGGAATTATATACAAACTATGGTACAAAGATTGTTATTGGACCCATCTTTAATTCTAGTACAAAATTCTTAATTAATTTACCCGAAGTAACCTTTCTTTCTTTTACAAATAAATTAACAAATAATAAATCCAATGTAATAAGCGCAGGTGTAAACGCAGTCTCACAAATCGACGCCATAAAAAAATTTCAAGAAATAAATAATTTAGAAAGAACTTTTTTCTTGTTACCCAATAATGATTTTAAATTAGAAATTGAAAATGCGATTTCAAAAACGAAGATAAAATTAAAAGATAAATTTGTTTATGATTCTGACCCAACAAAATTAACTGCTCAAATCGAAAAAATTACAAGATATCCACAAAGGAAACAAAATTTAATTGATGAAATTAAAAGATTAGAAAAATCAAATGATCCAAATAAAGATGTTAAAATCGAAAAATTAGAAAAAAAAGATACATTGGGCGGTATCAATTTTGACTCGATCATAATAGGTGACTTTGATGAGAATTTAAAAAGTGTAGCTACATCTTTGCTTTACACTGATGTTTCTTCAAAAAGAGTTAACTATATTAGTCTCAATCAATGGTTTGATAGAAGTTTATTAGAGGAAACATCCTTGCAGCCAATATTTTTTCCATCTGTTAATAAATCGAACTACGAAAGTTTTATTAAAGATTATAAAAAAAAATTTGACGATACTCCTAATCAAATTTCGTTTTTGAGTTATGATATATTAGGACTTGTATATTACTTGCTCCTGCAAAATAATTTTGAAATAGACAATAAAATATTCACAAAAAAAAACAAATTTAAGGGTAAAATTGGAATTTTTAAAATCAACAAAAATAATATTACGCATGATCTAAGTTTTTATTCTGTTGAAAATAAAAAATTTAAAAAAATTTTCTGATTTGTTTAAATGCTTTAAATCTATGATCAATCTTGTGCTTCATTTCAGGTCTCATTTGCCCAAATGTAATTTTTTTTCCTATTGGAATAAATATTGGATCATATCCAAATCCTCTACTCCCCAATTTTTTTTTAGAAATCGTTCCTTCAATTTTACCAATTACATTTACAGTTTTAAAATCAGGTCCATAGATTGCTAATGCACATTTAAACCTGGCTTTTATATTTCTCTTTTTCCAATTTTTATCTTTGAGGTTAATTTTTTTAAAAACTTTTTTTATAGCCGAATTAAAATTATTTTTTTTGCCAGACCATCTTGCTGAATAAATCCCAGGTGCTTTATTTAACAAATCGATTTCGAGACCAGAGTCATCGGCTAAGCAGATCTTACCTGTCAATTTAGAGTAATATTTTGCTTTTAATAATGCATTACCTTTAAATGTTTTGCTGGTCTCCTTCGGACTTTTAGCTATTATGTTTTTTAGACTTAAAACTTTCACTTTTTTAGGAATAAGGTCTCTAATTTCTCTTAATTTTCCCTTATTATTTGTGCCAATTACTATTTCTCTTATTTTTTGTCTTTGCATCTAGAAATTAATAATTTACTTACCATATAGATAACTATGAACAAAGAAGAAACCTCAAAAAAAAATGATAAGTCTATTGATACTGAAAATAATCAAATAGATAAAAATAACATAGACCAACCAGAGAAAGAAAACACAAATGAAGTTAAAGAACTCTCTTTAGATGAAAAAATAAAAGAGTTAGAGGAAAAAATTGTTAGACTTTATGCGGAAATGGAAAATCAAAGGAGACGGTATGATAAAGAAAAAGATGAGGCCTTTGAATACGGTGGTTTTTCTTTTGCAAAAGAGGCACTAAATTTATTAGATAACCTAGAACGTGCGAAAGAGTCACTTAACAATGATGAGACTATAAAAGATCAAGATATTTTAAAAAAAGTAATTAGTCATTTAAATATTATTTACAGAGATGTACTTTCAATATTCAAGAAAAATAATATTGAGCCCATAAAATCTATAGATCAAAAACTTGATCCAAATTTACATCAAGCAATGATGGAAATTGAGGATAATTCAAAAGAACCCGGGATTATTGTGCAAGAAATACAAAAAGGATTTATAATGAAAGATAGACTTTTAAGACCATCTTTAGTTGGAGTATCAAAAAAAGAAGTCCGAGAGGATGTTAAGAAAGCAGAAAAGCCTCAAAAAAACGAGGAAAAACAATGAAAAATTTAATTTTTAGAATATCTTGTACTGCAAAAATTAGCACTTATATGATTTCTAGACATAATATTATATGAGCAAAGTAATTGGAATAGATTTAGGAACAACAAATTCTTGCGTAGCCGTTATGGAAGGTTCGCAAGCTAAAGTATTGGAAAATGCCGAAGGTGCGAGAACAACTCCTTCAGTAGTAGCATTTACTGATAATGATGAGAAGTTAATTGGACAACCAGCAAAAAGACAGGCTGTTACAAACCCAGAGAATACAATTTTTGCTGTTAAGAGATTAATTGGAAGGAATTTCAATGATGCTTCAGTTAAGAAAGATGTTGAGACATCTCCCTTTAAGATAATTAATTCTGAAAAAGGTGATGCTTGGATAGAGGCAAAAGGACAAAAATATTC
>CACGAM010000005.1 GCA_902571055.1 uncultured Pelagibacteraceae bacterium
CCCAGCCTAAAACTGAAGCAGCTTTTTTTGCTTCAGTTATTACTGGACACAACAAATGTGGCAATCCTTCATATGTAGAAAGCTCTAACATCTTAGGATCTATTAAAATAAATTTACATTTTTCAGGAGGGTGTTTATAAAGTAAAGACAATATTATAGTATTTATACAAACTGATTTACCAGAACCTGTTGTACCAGCTATTAAAAGATGAGGCATTGAACTTAAATCACCAACTATAGGAACACCTGAAATGCTTTTTCCAAGCGCAATTGGTAATTTATACTCTTTTCTTAAAAAGTTAGGGTTAGATATTATCTCTTTCAAATAAACATTTTCTCTTGAAACATTAGGCAATTCTATACCAATTGTGTTGCTCCCTGGAATTGTCGAAATTCTGGCCGATTCTGAACTGGTATTTCTTGCAATATCCTCTGATAGATTTATTATTTTCGATACTTTAACCCCAGCAGCCGGTTCGAACTCGTTTAAAGTAACAACTGGTCCTATATTAATTTTTTTAATTTTTCCTTCAACACCAAAGTCTAACAATATTTTTTCTAAAACATCTTCATTAATATCTAATTCATTTTTAGATTTATTAACATTATTTTCTGGTTCATTTAGAATATCATCTTTTGGCAATTTAAATGTTATCTTTTTATTTCTAATTTTTTCATTAAAAGTAAAATTCTCTTGTGTTCTATTTTCAACCTTATCAAAAATTTGTTCTCTATTTATGTCTTCCTCAATGTTTGTATTAATTATTTTTTTTTTATTTTTTTTAAAAACTATTAATAAATTACTTATTAATTCAGGTAATAATTTTAATCTAAAGTTAATAGAGACTAAAAATACGGATAATATTATTATAATTAAAAAATAATAAGCAGCAAATTGATTTATTTTAACAAAATTATATAAAAATGAGTTATTTAGGTAGCTACCAACAAAGCCACCGTTACCATTTATTGTTAACCAAAATGTCTCTTTATAAAAAAAAGAAAAAAAGAATGACCCTAAAACTATATACAAGATTGTATAGAATAAGTTTCTTAACAAAATAAATATTTTTTTGGATCTAAATATATATATTCCTGTAAAAATTAGAGTTATAGGTATCAAGTAAGAAATAACACCAAAAGATTGAAAAAAAATGTCAGATGTATAGCTGCCTCTAAAACCTAGTATATTTTCGATTTCTTTTTCGCTATTAAAAATAAAATTCGGATCTTCTGGAGAATAAGAGGCAAATGAAAGAAATAGCAAAATTGCAAAAAGAATTAAAATTATTCCAAATATTTCTATAATCCTTTTTATAGTAAAATCAGCGCTTTTCTCAAATATATTTTTTATATTCATATTTTCGACTCAGAATGTCACTTTGTATCATTTAATTTTTACTGATAAAATTAAATTTATTTATGAAAATATCCATAATAGGAAATAATTTAACTGCATTAGTTTTAGCAAAAGTACTGCTAAAAAAAAAAATACAAGTCGAGTTATTTTATGATGAAAATACAACAAAAGTTTCAAAAACCGTGCGAACTATCGGCATATCACAATCTAATGTATTATTTCTAAACAAATATTTCAAAGGTATAGAAAAAATAGGTCACAAAATTGATAAAATTTCAATTTCAACTGAACGCCAGAGAAATGATGTATTAAACTTTGAAAACTATAATAATTTTAAATTTGCAGTATTTAAATACGAAGATATTTATAAATTTGTCAAGTCATCTTTAAAGAAAGAAAAAAATTTTAAAACTTTTAACACTAAACTTGATAAAAAACTAATTCAGAAAAAATATTTAACATCCTATGACTTAATAATTGATATAAATTTAAGAAATACCTTATCAAAAAAATTATTTTTTCAAAAAATTAAAAAAGATTATTTTAGCAGGGCATACGTAACAATTATAAATCATAAGCAAATCAAAAATAATATCGCAAAACAAATATTCTCCTCTTCAGGACCACTAGCGTTTTTGCCTATTTCGAATACTAAAACTTCATTAGTGTACTCAATTTTTAATAACAATAGCTCAAAAATAAGTGAAGAAAAATTAATTGAAATGATTAAAAATTATAATACTAAATATAAAATTATTAGTTTTGAAAAATTTGAGAGTTTTAAACTAGAATTTTCTTTACTTAGAAATTATTTTAAACAAAATGTTTTAGCTTTTGGAGACCGTGTGCACACTATACACCCGTTAGCTGGTCAAGGATTCAATATGACAATAAGAGATATAAAGTATTTTTTAAAGTTATTAGATGAAAAGATTAAATATGGTTTAAATTTAGATAGTTCAATCCTTGAAGAATTTGAAAAAAATAACAAATACAAAAACGTAATCTTTGCTAATTCAATTGATATAATTCATGAATTTTTTAAATTTGAAAAAAAATTGCCAGAGAAATTATCTGAGAAATTATTTATTTATTTCAATAAAAATAATATATTTAAAAAATATATATCTATCTTGGCTGACAGAGGATTTTAATTTAAAATTATTGAATAGTAGTATTGCTAAATTTATCTAGTATGTAAGTATGTAATATTTCTTCAAGTTTTTCTCTTCTTTTATTTAAGTTTGTGGCTTCTAATAATATTTGTTTTTCTTCAAGAGAAAATGGTGATGCCATTGATAAAGTATTAATTGTTTGATCTAAACTTTGTTTTTGAAGATCCTTCCAATTAATAACATAACCTTGTCTTTTAAATAAAGTTTTTAAATTTTTAAGTATTTTATCTAGATCAGAAAAATTAATTTTTTCTTTTATTTCACTCACATCCTCACTATAGTAACTAAAATCTACCTGACACTTTCTGTAAAGTCTTTCGTGATCAATTTCATTTATAATGTTAAATCTAGAAATTCCATTAATGATTATTAAGTACCTACCATCTTCGGTCTCATTAAAACTTGTAATCTTACCAGCACAACCAGTTTTATAAAGATCTGGTTTATCTCTGTTTCCAGTTTTTCTTGGCTGTATCATTCCAATAATTCTGTCGCTTTTCATTGCATCATCAATCATCTGAATGTATCTAGGTTCAAATATATTAAGAGGTACAGTAGTTTCAGGAAAAATTATAAAATTTGAAAGAGGAAAAATAGGTATAATTTTTGGTAAATTTTTATTTGTATTCATACTTAAATTTAACAAATTTTATAGAATTCATCCAGTGATGAAAAATATTATTTTACGTAAATTATTTTTTCAATTATGATAATCTATAAAAAAAATGCGGGCATAGCTCAGTGGTAGAGCGTCTCGTTGCCAACGAGAAGGTCGTGGGTTCAAGTCCCATTGCCCGCTCCATTACAGGAGGAAAATGACTGATTTATCAGAAAAAAAATGTATACCTTGTGAAGGCGGAATACCTAGCTTTGATTTAAATGAAATACATAAATATTTAAAAAAGGTAGACGGGTGGGATGTAAAATCCGAAAATAACGAAAGTTATTTTTTAACAAAAGAATTTAAATTTAATAATTTTTCAGAGAGCCAATCTTTTATAAATAAAGTAGGAAACTTAGCTGAAAAGGAAGGACATCATCCCGATATTTGGTTTGGATGGGGATATGCTAAAATAAAAATATTTACTCATGCTATCAATGGATTACATGAGAGCGATTTTGTTCTTGCCGCGAAAATTGATAAAATAAACTAGTGTCTAAAATGTCTTGTTTTGGAAAAAACTAAAATTATTCCAAGTTTATTAGCGAAATTAATAATTTCCTTGTCATTAATAGATCCAGAGGGTTGAATAATAGCTTTAACTCCAGATAAAACAAGTTCCTCAATGCCATCTGTAAATGGAAAAAATGCATCAGAGGCAGCATATAGTTCTTCTTGTTTGTAATTTTTATTTTGACTTTTAAGTTTATTTATTGCAATTCTGCAACTGTCGACTCTACTTGCCTGCCCAGACCCTATCCCAACTGTAGAAAAGTCTTTAGTAATTACAATCGCATTAGATTTGACAAATCTGCATATATTAAATGCGAAAATAAGATTATCCATAATTTTTTTTGATGGTTTAATTTTTGAAACAACTTTAAAATTATTTAAATTAAAAGGTTTCAAGTCTGTTGATTGAGTTAGTAAATTGTTAAAATTGTTAGTAAAATTTGAGAATTCTTTAATTCTAAAGTTTCTTGTGTCAATAATACGTAAATTTTTCTTTTTTTTTAATTCCTTCAAAGCTTTAAAATCAAAACCATCTGCTAGAACAATTTCAAAAAAAATTTTATTAATTTCCTTTGCAGTTTTTTCATCTAACTTAAAATTACAAGAAACTATTCCCCCAAAAGCACTTGTTGGATCACAAGATAAAGCAGACTTAAAGCTATTAATTTTACCTTTGTTAATTGATACACCACATGGATTTGCATGTTTAACTATTACAGTCCCCAAATTTTTTGGAAGTGATTTTGATATAAGAAGAGCAGAATAAATATCATTATAATTATTATAGCTTAACATTTTGCCATGCAATTGTTTAATCTTCTGATTTTCATTTAATGAGTAAATCGCCCCTGTTTGGTGCGGATTTTCTCCGTATCTTAATTCCTCAACTTTAGTTGATACAATGAATTTTTTTTCAGGATAAATATGTTTTGAAACTTTAGAGAAATAGTTAAAAATCGAGGCATCATAACTCCCGGTTTCCATGAAAGCTTTCTCGGACATTTTTCTTCTAAAAGTTAATGAGGTCGATCCTTTCCACAATTTCAATTCATTTAATAAATTTTCATAATCATCACATGATGATACCACAGTTACATTTTTATAATTTTTTGCAGCAGCTCTAACCATAGTGGGTCCACCCACATCGATATTCTCAACTATTTTGTCGTTATTATTTGTTATTTTTAAAACTTTATCGAAAGGATAAAAGTTACAAACTACTAAGTCTATTTCCTCAAAATTTTGGTCTTTAAGATCTTTTAAATGTTTTTTATTATCTCTATCACTTAAAATTCCAGCATGTATCTTTGGGTGAAGTGTTTTCACTCTGCCGTCTAGTAATACAGGAAAATTTGTAAATTTTGATACTTCCGTACATTTATAACCATGTTTCTTTATTGTTTTATAAGTTCCCCCTGAACTTATAATTTTAATTTTGTGTTTTGATAAATTTTTAATTAAAAATATTAATTTTGACTTGTCGCTCACTGATATTAGTGCTGTTTTGATTCGTTTATTCATATTTTCTGGAATATCCAATTTATACTTTCATCATTCATAGAGGTTTTACCATATATATAAATATTTTGATTTTCTGAATAATTGTTTTTTTTTCCGAAAAATAAACCAGTTTCAAAATTTATTTTTTGATTTTCACAAGTAAATTTCCATCCTGCATTTTTCATGTCTATTAAAATTGTATTACCATCGATGGTTTTGGTAACTTTAGTACCTGGATACATATGAAATCTGATCTCAAAAATTACTGATTTGTGATTTTTATTTTTTAAAAGTCTGTCTAAACCATTGATTACAAAATCTTTATTAGATATTTCAATTTTTCTATTATGAATGACACCATATTTTTTAAAATATCCGTCATGTGACCCTTCCAATATCCATTTATTTTTATCAGATATCACTTTTTTTGTAATAATTTTAAAATTTTTATTTACAATCTTTTTTCCATTATTTTCAAAAAAAAATTGAGAAACTGAACTGCTATTAAGTGTTAAAGTCGAATGTGAAGCGGAGGATCTAGATATATTGTTGAGTTGATGATCTATTTTCTGAAAATACCCAGAGTTACATATCAACTTCTCACCTAAATAGTTCAATTCAAAAGACAAGGGACCAGACTGATAATTTTGAGAAAATTGGTTTTCAGGTGCATTACCTAAGTCCATAATTATAGACATTTTTTTTCCTTTTAAAAATCCGTAATCACCTATTATATTTTCGTCACTTTTAAATTTATAACCATTATTTTTTAAATATAAATCAAAGTCACTATTATTTGTCTCGTTGTTTCCATTAAATAGAAAAGAGTTATTTGAATTACCAATTAAATAACTATAACCACGCCCCAAATAATAAATAGCTTCATCTAAATAGTCTGGTATCTCCTGTTGTGAGTCTTTAAGTAATTCTCTAATTAAAATTAGGTACTTAAGATAAAATGCTAATTGTCTTAGACTTCTTGATTTTGGGAAAAGTTCCTTATCTAAACAGTTATTAATTATTTTTCTTAATAGATTAAAACCATAATTTCTTAAATTTTCGTCTTGATAACACAACCCGCCTAATATAATTGCGGTACAGGATATAATTTTATCATCTAACGTGTCAGATTTATTAATTTGGTTAATAAGATGCTTTAATTGTTTTCTTATAATAAAGTTAAATTGAACTTTAAAATCATCATTGCCATCTTCATATGTTAATTTAGAATTACTCAACCAGGAAATAATCCTTTTTGATAAAATATCTATTTCCCATACTTGATCACTATATTTAGAATTTTTTTCGATCCAGCTTTTAATTATTGATTGAATAATTTCATTTGAAGATTTTAAATCTACTGAAAAAAGCCAAAAGAAATTATGTAACTTTTTATATGATCTATCATTTATGTTATAATTTTTCCAAATTATATTTGTATTTAAAGACTCAATATTTATTTTTTCTTTATCGTATTTAATTATACTGTCGAATGTAGATAAATTTGGTTTATAAACTAAAGTTTTTTTGTCTAATTTAGATATTTTACCGTCATAATAGGATGTATTTAGATAAAACCTCCTAAACTCTAAATTAACTATATTTTTAAAATATTTAAAAAAATTTATAGAATTTTTTAATTTCATTCTAGATTTTCTTTAAAGTTTCGATATTTTTTTTTAAATCTCCATTATTTTCTTTAAATATTGTAGTACCCGATACTAGAATATTTGCACCAGCATTTATAACGTCCTTTGAATTTGTAAAGTCTATGCCACCATCCACTTCTATTTCAAATTTAAAATTATTTGTTTTTTTTATATCATTTAATTCAATGATTTTATTTACTACTTCAGGAATAAATTTCTGACCTCCAAATCCAGGATAAACACTCATGATTAAAACTAAATCAATGTCTTCAAGATAATTTTTAATAAGACTTATTGGTTTATCTGGATTTAAAGAGATACCAACTTTTTTTTTCATATCTTTAATATGATTTATTGAATTGTTGAGATTATCTGTAGTCTCAGGGTGTATTGTTATTATATCTGATCCTGCATCAGCAAAATCCTTTATGTACTTGTGAACTGGTGAAATCATAAGATGAACATCAAATGGAATATTAGTAAACTTTCTCAGGGCTTTTATTACAGGCGGACCAATTGTTAAATTAGGCACAAAATGACCATCCATCACATCTACATGAATTAAATCAGCACCAGCCTCATCAAGTCTTTTTATTTCCTTTCCCAGCTCACTAAAATCAGCAGATAATATAGATGGAGATATTTTTATTTTTTTCATTGATAACTACTACACTAGTATCAATATTTGTTTTTTTTTTGAATTAATTTTTACCAAATATTTGGTATATTTGTGTTGCTATCTCACTCTCGAGTGGAAAAGACAGCATCCCCATTACAGAATAGCCCATTAAGTAAGGCATTAGGTAAAAACGGAAAATATAAAAAAACCATGCAACATAGAGGGGAACTAGCGGAGCAATAATAAAAGACGGTGTTATAAATCTAAACATTCTAATAAACGGGTCAGTCATTTTAACAAATACTTTCATAAAAAAAAATTCTGAATCCTGTTTTTGAAAGATGTTCATCGCAACCCTTCCAATTAGAGTCCACATAATTACTCCTAATATATAATCAATTAAATAAATTAGAGGGTGAAAATTTGCACTCATGGATTTTTTTTTAAGGGGCGAAATAAACTCGCCCCTTTTATTCTATATAATTTAGTGTTGTTTTCCTAGTACAGTTTTACCGCTAGGTACTCTAACTTCGTCAACCATCTTCTGCGTAGCAGAATCTGGTGCTTTAGTTATCAAGCTCACTACAACCATTGAAACTAAGCTTACAAGAGATCCGACTATACCGAAAGTTAACTGTGTAACTCCCCAGAAGCCAGCTCCACCGTTTCTTACCCAAACTAGATAAGCAGTTCCAGATATTAGACCTAACAACATTCCTGCAACAGCACCTTGTGCATTCGCTCTCTTCCACCAAACTCCAAGTACTAGTGGGAAGAATAATCCAGACATCGCAAAGTCAAATGCCCAAATTACCGAACCAAGAATACCTTGAATTTCAAGAGCCGCAATTGTTGCTCCAGCAAAACCAATTATTACAAGTAATACCCTTGCTACAATTAATCTTTTAGCTGTTTCAGCTTTCGGATTAATCATCTTGTAGTAAATGTCGTGCGATAAAGCATTTGAAATTGCAAGTACTAGTCCATCTGCAGTTGACATGGCAGCAGCCATACCTCCAGCAGCAACTAGACCTGAAATTACATATGGTAATCCCGCAACCTCTGGTGTCGCTAATACAACGGCTTTACCACCCATGAAAAACTCGTTTAACTCAAGTGTTCCATTTCCATTAAAGTCGCTAACGAACATTAGATTAGCTTGGTTCCAGTTTTGATACCAGTCTATAGCTTGTACATCTGCAATTGATTTACCAATAATTCCTGTTGGTAGATTTGGATCCATCAAAGAAAGTTTTGATAAAGTCGCTAACATAGGTGCAGAAGAATATAGTAGGAATATAAAGAATAAAGACCAACCTACTGATCTTCTAGCTGCTTTCACACTTGGAGTTGTAAAATATCTCATCATTACGTGAGGTAATGAAGCTGTTCCAGCCATCATACAAACTGCCAATGAAATAAATTTCCAAGGTGTTGTGTTAACATCAGAGTGGGCTTTAGTTATACCAGCTAAACCTTTTGGTACTGATGCTAAATCAGCTGCTGAGTTTTTAACTGTCCCTAAACCAAATTGACTTTCGAGTTCAGCTATTCTAGCAACTTCATCCGCTAACATAAAGTGCGGGAAGAAACCAGCGCCTATTTTGTTACTAATCCAGAACACTGGTATTAAGTACGCAACAATTAATACAATGTACTGAGCAACTTGGGTCCAAGTCACTGCTCTCATTCCGCCTAGCATTGAACACATCAATATACTTGCTAAACCGACGTAAACAGCAATGTTAAAAGGAATATCTAGTGCAACTGATGCAATAGTTCCTGTAGCATTAATTTGAGCTGTCACGTATGTGAATGAAGCAACCGTTAAAACGATCACCGCAGATAATCTTGCCATGTTTCCACCATATCTAGTTCCGATAAAATCTGGAACTGTGTAACATCCAAATTTTCTTAGGTATGGTGCTAATAAAGATGCAACTAAAACGTATCCACCAGTCCACCCAACTAGCAGAGCCATATAACCATAGCCTTTGAAGTATATTCCACCTGCCATAGCAACAAATGAGGCACCAGACATCCAGTCTGCTGCAGTTGCCATTCCGTTAAATACAGTTGGAACCTGTCTTCCAGCTACGTAATAAGCGTCTACCTGAAGTGTTCTTGATAAGTATCCGATTAGTGCATAGATTAAAACTGTAAATGCAACGAAGAAAATTCCTATCATCTTCGCAGACATTCCAGCTTGTTCCGCTATTGCCATAAGAATTATGAAACCTAGGAAACCCCCAGTATAAATTCCATAAACCTTAGGCAAGTTGTCTATAAATTTACCTTTAATCATTAGTCATCCTCTCTCTCGGTGAAACCAAACTCTTCATCGATTTTCTCTTGTCTGCCTGCAAACCAAAAAATTAAGATTACAAAAATTCCAAGAGAACCTTGACATGTAAACCAATACGTTAAAGGATATCCAAATGGTTTAATGCCAGAAGCGTTCATTTCAGTCGCGAAGAAAAAGATGCCAATCGAGAAAACAAACCAAATTGCTAGTGTTATAAAAAGCAAATTTTTGGTTTTTTCCCAATGTTGTGCTTGTTTTGACATTTTTTTCCCTCCCTATAGGTTAAAAGAATTTACCATACTCATAATCAAATTTATTGGAACCCCTAAAAAAGCTACAAATTGTAGTATTTTTAGCTTATAAAACAACCTTAAGTAGTCAAATGGTTCTAAAATACAGATTTAATCTAAAAGATATCAAACTTGAGGATTTTAAAGTTTATTTGCTTGCAATGTTCAAAGCTATATTGCCAAAGAAAAAAATCAACAATTTGCATGATTTAGAGGATTTTATACAAAAGAAATCTGCGTGGGTTACCCAGGTTACCCTTTATGGATATTTAAAAACTAGAATGGGAACTAAATATGTTTTGCATTTTGACAATGAAAAATTACTAGGATCTATAAACAAAGCAAAATGGAATATATATTACGTGGCTTTACAGGATATGATATTTTATTCGTTTTCTTACTTAAACATTACAAAAAATTTTCAAGAAGGTGGACACACAAAAAATATTTATAACTCTATTTTAGAAAGAGAAAAGTTAAATGGGATGCCAGAAGAAGTAATTGAAAAAGCAAGAAAATTATTTGAAGAAAGGTATCATAATATTGATTGGAAAAAATATTCTAATGATTTACCTTTTAATAAAAGTGCTTTAGCACTTTATGAATGGGCTCCAATAGCAGATGAATTAAAAACATTAGACAGAAAAATAGTTTTAAATTCTATGATACTAAAATGGGATAATATTAAAGAAGAATTCCAAAAGCTTATTAACTTTTAAATATTTTTTCTTTCGCTAACTAGGCTTTTTACAACTGAAGGATCTGCAAGTGTAGTAGTATCACCGAGTTGGTCATGTTCGTTTGCTGCAATTTTTCTCAATATTCTTCTCATTATTTTTCCAGACCTTGTTTTAGGAAGTCCGGGTGAAAAATGAATTAGATCTGGGGTAGCTATAGGTCCAATTTGCTTTCTAACCCACAATTTTAAATCTCTCTCAAGTTCTCCATTTGGTTCTTCACCTACATTAAGAGTTACGTAGCAATATAAACCATTACCTTTGATATCATGAGGATATCCAACTACTGCGGCTTCTGCCACTTTAGGATGAGCTACAAATGCACTTTCTATTTCGGCTGTCCCTAAGTTATGACCAGAGACAATAATTACATCATCAACTCTGCCTGTGATCCAATAGTAACCATCCTTATCTCTTCTACATCCATCTCCAGTAAAATATTTACCATCAAACTGTGAAAAGTAGGTGTCGATAAATCTTTGATGATCACCATAAACGGTTCTCATTTGCCCTGGCCATGATTGTGCAATACACAATCTGCCTTGAGCTTCACCTTTAAGAACTTTTCCATTTTTATCAACTAATACAGGCTTAATTCCATAAAAAGGCTTTGTCGCTGAGCCAGGTTTTAAATCTATGGCTCCAGTTTGAGGGCTTATCAAAATTCCACCAGTTTCAGTTTGCCACCAAGTGTCAACTATTGGACATCTAGAGTCTCCTACGGTCTTAAAATACCATTGCCAAGCCTCAGGATTTATTGGTTCACCAACAGTTCCTAGTAATTTAAGAGATTTTCTTGAGGTTTTTTTTACTGGTTTATCCCCCTCTCTCATTAATGCTCTTATTGCAGTTGGAGCAGTATAAAAAATATTTACTTTATATTTATCGATAATTTGCCACCATCTCGAACTATCTGGATATGTCGGTATTCCCTCAAACATAATAGTAGTAGCTCCATTAGATAGAGGCCCATAAATTATATAACTATGTCCTGTAACCCAGCCGATATCCGCGCTACACCAATAAATATCTTTAGCTTTATAATTAAAGATATATTGGTGTGTCATAGACGCATAAACCATATAGCCCCCAGTTGTATGTAGTACGCCTTTAGGTTTGCCCGTTGAACCAGATGTGTAAAGTATAAATAACGGATCCTCTGCGCTCATTTCCTCCGGTTCGCAATTTGAAGAAACATTTTTAATCATTTCGTGATACCAAACATCCCTACTTTCATCCCAATTAATTCTATTTCCAGTTCTTTTAATAACTATACATTTTTTTACTTTAGGACATTCAACTAATGCCTCATCTGTTATTGATTTTAAATGAATAGTCTTTCCGCCTCTTATGCCCTCATCTGCAGTTATTACATAATCAGATTGACAATCATTTATTCTTCCAGATATGCTATCAGGTGAGAATCCACCAAAAATTATTGAATGAATGGCACCTATTCTAGCGCATGCTAGCATCGTGTAAGCAAGTTCGGGTATCATAGTTAAATATATTGTAACTCTATCTCCCTTTTTAACTCCTAACTCTTTTAACCCATTTGCTGCTTTAGAAACTTCTTGATGTAACTGTTTGTATGTAATTTTTTTTTGAACCTTGGGATCATCACCGACCCAAATAATTGCAGTTTTATCTTTATTTCTTTTTAAGTGTCTATCTATACAATTTGCTGAGGCATTTAAAGTTCCATCATAAAACCATTTAATGTGTACATCTGATTTACTATATTTAACATCTTTAATTTTCGTGTAAGGTTTAATCCAAGTAATTCGCTTACCTTCCTTTTTCCAAAATCCATCGTTATCTTTCAATGATTGTCTATACTTCTTTTCGTATTCAGACTTATTGACTGTAGCTTTTTTAACCCAATCTGTTTTAACTTTATAAATAATTTCTTTTGGACCTTCAGTGTCTTCCAATTTTTTTAATTTAATTTTTTTTTTTCTTTTTGATTTAAGAATTTTTTTTCTTTTTTTTGATTTATTTTTTTTTTTATTTTTTCTTTTTTTACTAGATTTTTTTTTCTTTTTTTTTGGCATAGTATTTTATTTACTTAATCTTACCCATCTTCAAAATAATTTTCCAGCATTTAGTATCTATTGGCATTATTGATAATCTGCTCTGTTTTATCAATGCAAGGTCTTTAAGATCCTTGTTTTTCTTAATGTTTTCAAGGGTTACACAGTTTTTAAGTTTATTAACAAAAGCAACCTGTACTGCAACAAATCTCTTTTTTTTATCCGTTGGATCAATAAATGCTTCCTTTATAACTTTTACAATTCCAACAATTTCCTTACCTATGTTAGAATGATAGAAAAAACATAAATCACCTACTTTCATTTTTTTTAAATTATTAGCCGCTTGATAATTTCTAACTCCATCCCACACTGCACCTTTTGATCCTGCTTTCATTTGCTGTTCAATAGACCAAACATCTGGCTCAGATTTAAGCAACCAATATTTCATTATATTTTAACACCTGCACCTTTTAAAAATTTAGCATTTTCATCTAACTGCCATCTTGGTCTAGCTTCTAAGTCGTGACTATCGAAATTCTTTGATTTAAATTTTTCTAGACCTACCATTGCAATCATAGCTGCATTATCACCACATAAATCTAAACTTGGAAAAAATACATTAAATTTATTTTCATTACTTATTTCTTCAATTTTCTTTCTAATATTTTTGTTAGCAGCAACACCTCCAGCTACTACAAAATTTTTACTATAATTATTATTAATTTTTAAATATTCATTAAATGCTACTTGTGTTTTTTTATACAGAATTCTTTCAATCGTATTTTGAAATGAGGCTGCTAGGTCATATTTTTCTTGTTCGGTTTTAATGGTACTGGATATTTTCAGAACTGCTGTTTTTAATCCTGCGAATGAAAAATTACATCCTCCTTTATTAATTATTGGCATTGGTAATTTAAATTTATTTGGATTTCCTTTTTTGGCAAGAATTTCAATTTTTGGACCACCGGGAAATTCAATACCTAAAAGTTTAGCTGCCTTGTCAAATGCTTCTCCTAAAGCATCATCAATTGTCGTACCCAGTCTTTTGTAATTACCAAGCCCATTAACACATAAAAATTGAGAATGTCCCCCTGAGATGAGCAATAACAAATAAGGATAATCTAATTTAGTTTGTAACTTTGGACTTAGCGCGTGTCCCTCTAAATGATTTACACCTATAAAAGGCTTATTTAAAGATAAAGACAATGCCTTCGCAAAGTTAAGACCCACAGATAAGCATACAATTAATCCAGGACCAGCAGTAGCAGCTACTGCATCAATGTCATTTAAACTTTTTTTACTTTTCATCAAAGCTTTTTTTACAATCAGATCAATTTTTTCAACATGTGCTCTAGCTGCTAAATCTGGTACTACACCACCAAATTTTTTGTGAACATCAAATTGACTAGACACAATATTTGAGAGAATTTTTGGTATACCTGAACTATCATCTTGAATAATGGCTGCAGCAGTCTCGTCGCAACTTGTCTCTATTCCCATAATTAAAGCATTTTTCGACATAAATTTTTTTTCTTAAATTCAACGATTAAACTATAACAATGCAATATAAAGAAATTTATGAAAAGAAATAAACTTTTTATTGGTTCTAGAGCTAGTAAATTAGCATTAATCTATGCAAATAAAGTCAAAAATGAAATCTCAAAGCATTATAATAAAGAAATTATTATAAAAGAAATAAATACCACAGGAGATAATAAGATAGACATAAGATTAAGTGAATTAGGTGGAAAAGGTTTGTTTTCAAAAAATATTGAAAATGAACTTTTAAACCAAAATATTGATTTAGCTGTACATGCTCTTAAAGATCTTCCATCTTTTGATACCGAAGGTTTGCTAACAAATTGTTTTTTAAAAAGAAATGAATCTAATGAGGTGATGATTAGCAATTCTAATAAAAAATTGAGTGATTTAGTTCCAGGATCTATTGTTGGCACATCTTCATTTCGTAGAGAATTTCAATTAAAAAGAATTAGGAAAGATTTAAACTTTAAACTCATTAGAGGGAATGTTGATACAAGAATAAGAAAATTAAAAAGTGGTGAATATGATGCCATAATTCTTGCAAAGGCAGGCTTAAGTTCTTTAAATCTAAACAAAGAAATCACTCAAGAGTTTTCCAATAACGACTTAATACCAAGTGCTGGACAAGGAACCATTGCAGTACAGTGTAGAAAAGATGATGCAGATATAATAGAACTACTAAATAAAATTAACCATGAAAAAACAAGTATTTGTGTAAAAGCTGAAAGAGAAGTACTTAAAGTTTTGGATGGGGATTGTGAAACCGCAGTTGGTGCAACATCAAAAATTGTTGATGATAAAATATATTTATCAGGTGAATTATTTTCAATTGATGGAAGTAGAAGATATTTTTATGAAACTAGTAAAAAGTTATCAGATTTTCATATGGCCGGCGAAGAGGTAGGAAAAAAACTTAAAGAAGAATCTCAAGGGAATTATAAAAAATAAATGCACATAATGTTAACAAGACCCTTGGAGGACTCGAAAGAATTAATAATTAAATTTAAATCATTGGGTTATGATGTGTCTCATTTACCTGTAATTCAAATAATAAAACAAGAAATAAAAAATATAGATTTACTTGAATTTGCTGGGATAATATTTACTAGTGCAAATTCTGTTAAATTTCTTGATACAAAAAAACTTAACAAATCTATATATTGTTTTTGTGTAGGGTCGGCTACAGAAAAAGAGGCCTTAAACAAGGGTTTTCAAAATGTTTATGCGGCTGATGGAAATGTCAATAATCTCAAAGAAATCATAATTCAAAATTACAATAAAAAAAAAGGTAAGTTACTTTATGTAAGTGGAGAATTAATAACTACAAATCTTCACAAACAATTGATAGATGAAGATTATCAAGTTGAAAGAATTGTAAATTATAATGTAGAGCACATTACTGAATTAGACCTAAAATTCATTGATCAGTTAAAAAAAAATATGCCCAATATCATATATGTGTACTCTCAAAATAGTGCAAAAAGCTTGCTCAAAATTATTAAAAAATATGAACTTATTGACTATTGGATGAATACTAACTTAATGTGTTTAGGTGAAAAAACATCTTCAGTTTTAAATGAAATAAAATGGAAAAAAATATTTTTATTTAATCCTGGAGAGGAAGAATTTTTACTATATAAAATTTAATTATGGAAATTTTTGAGAATTTTAAAGAACTGTTTTTATCTGTTTGGAACAAAGGAATAATCGGTGTCGACTTTGTGCAAATCTTAATAGGTCTTGGGATATTTTTTATTTTTTTAGTATTTAGAGGTTTAATAAGTAAGTTGATAATAAGAAAGCTTGAGATCATTTCAAAAAGAACAACTAACAAACTAGATGACACTTTTGTAAAAGCTATGGATGGTCCTGCAAAGTTTTTGCCAATAGTTCTTGGTTTCTTTTTTGCTAGTTATTACATCACCTTCGCAGAGGATACCAGATCATTTGTAGATAATGTAAACAGAACCTTGATTACAATATTATTATTTTGGACAATCCATCAAATTATAGAACCAATTTCTTATGTTTTAAGTGGTCTAGATAGACTCCTTACAAGAGAGCTAATAGGCTGGATTATTAAATCAATAAAAATTTTGATATTTATTTTAGGAGCTGCAGCAGTACTTGAATTGTGGGGTATTAAGATTGGTCCAATTATTGCAGGTCTTGGTTTATTTGGAGTAGCAGTAGCACTTGGTGCTCAAGACTTATTTAAAAACCTTATTTCCGGGATATTAGTTTTAGTTGAAAAGAGGTTTAAAATTGGAGATTGGATTATTGTAGAAGGAATTATAGAGGGAATAGTTGAAAGAATTGGTTTTAGGTCAACAGTAATTAGAAAGTTTGATAAATCTTTAGCAATAATTCCAAATTTTCAGTTTGCTGAAAATGCTGTGATTAATGTAAGTCAAAAAACAAATTGGTTAATTAGTTGGACTATAACACTTCAGTACGATTCAACAATTGAACAGTTAAAAAAAATAAGGGATAAAATTGAGGACTATATAAACAATCATGAAGATTTTAATACTTCAATAGGAGTGTCTGTAAGAGTTGATAAATTTGCAGACAGTTCAATCGACATGTATGTAAGATGTTTTACTAAAACAAATAGATGGAGTGAATACCTTAAAGTTAAAGAAAGATTAGCACTCTCAATAAAAGAAATTGTAGAAGGACAAAAAGCTTCTTTTGCTTTCCCAAGTCAATCAATTTATGTTGAGAAAAAATGATTGCAATATTTTATTTAACACTTCAAATAATTAAACTTTATAGCTACGTAGTAATTGCAAATGTTGTTATAAGTTGGTTAGTTGCTTTTAATGTTTTGAATACTTCAAATAGATTTGTATATTCAATTTTGGAATTTACTTATCGTTTAACAGATCCTATTTTAAATAAAATTCGAAGTTTTTTACCAAACCTGGGTGCATTTGACATCTCTCCAATTATACTTCTGTTGTTGCTATGGTTTATAGAAATGTGTATGAAGATCTACGTTGCACCAATGATTTTTTAAATACCTATGATATTAATTGATGGAAAAAAAGCTGCTGCCGAACTAAGAAATGAACTCAAAAATGAGGTCGCAGAACTTAAATCTAAATATAATAATGTTCCTGGACTAACTGTAATATTAATTGGCGATCTAACACCTAGTCAAATTTATGTTCGTAATAAAGAAAAATCTGCAGTTGAAGTTGGTTTAAAATCAGATGTAATTAAATATCCAGACACAGTTGATGAAAAAACAGTTCTGGAAAAAATTACTGAGCTTAATAAAGACGATACTGTATCAGGAATTTTAGTTCAACTACCTCTTCCTAAACATATAGATAAACAAAAAGTTATAGAAACAATTCATCCTAGTAAAGATGTAGATGGTTTTCATCCGATGAATGTAGGAAATTTATCATCTGGTTATGATAGTTCAGTTCCTTGTACTCCGTTAGGGTGTTATTTGCTTATAAAAAAAATTGAGCCAAACCTAAATGGTAAGAAGGCCGTGATTGTTGGTCGATCTAATTTAAATGGAAAACCAATGACACAACTATTATTAAAAGAAAATTGCACAGTAACTATCACTCATTCAAAAACTACAGATTTAAAAGCTGAATGTCTTGAAGCAGATATAATAGTTGCTGCCGTAGGTATACCAGAGCTAGTCAAAGGAGATTGGGTAAAAAAAGGAGCAATTGTAATTGATGTTGGAATTAATAAAACTGATAAGGGTATAGTTGGTGATGTAGACTTTGATCAAGTATCAAAAGTTGCAAGCGCTTTAACTCCTGTACCTGGCGGCGTTGGTCCAATGACAATTGCATGTTTATTAAAAAATACTGTTGAGTGCTTTAAAAGATCACAAAAATAAAATAATTTTTATTGATTTCTTATAAGTGGATAAACCTTAGGACTCAAATATTTAAAATTTGTGAACATTATTAAAATTAAAGTAATTGCTCCAATGCTTAAACCAATATTTATAATTAAATTTAAATTTAGTCCCCAAGTTAAATTAAAAATATCTTCTATTACATAATAAGACCCAATAATTGCAAATAAAATTGCTATTAAAATTATTGAGGAGAAGACTAATAAAAATTCAATAATAACAGAAATTATTACTTCTTTTCTTGAAAAACCTAATATTTTAAAAATTAAATTTTGAAATTCTTTAGTTTTTCCTTGAACAATTACAGCGCTAGAAATTACAATTAAACCAATAATTATTGTGATTGAAGAAATTAAAATTACTGCAACAAATACTTTATTTAATACATTTGTTACTTTTGATAAGTAATCTTTTATTTTAATTATCGATAAACTTGGTAATGCTTTTAATAATTTTGTCTCTTCAAATTTATTTTGATTTGAAAACTTAGCAGTAGCCAAATATTCATGAGGTATATTGCTTGCAAATTGTGGATTAAATAACATTGCAAAGTTTATTGACAGGTCACGGTAGTCAACAGCTCTAAAATTTTTGACTTCACCCTCTATCTTTTTTCCATAAATGTTAAGAGTAAAAATATCTCCCAATTTTACATTAAAATCTCTAGCTACTTGAGCATCTAAAGATATTTGCAATTTATCTGGCTGAGTCAAATCCCACCAAACACCCTCAGTTAGAGGATTATCCACTGGAATTTCATCAGCCCATGACGATCTTCTCTCACTCTCAATGACCCAATAGCTGTTATTTTGAGGTGGTATATAAGTTTTCGGATCAATACCATTAATTTTCTCTAATGCATGAGAGACGATTGGAACGACCTCAACATTAGCATTATTATCCATTTGGTTAATTTTTCTTAAAAAAGTTTCACGTTCATTATTTTGTATACCAATGAAGAAAAAATCTGGGGCAATTTCGGGTATAGACTTAGAAACTTCTCGTTTAAAATTTTCTCCCACCAATGCTAAAGTAAATAGCAATGTTACACCTAACCCTAATGACATAATTGTTATTGGGGTAATACCTTTAGATTGAGTAATATTTTTTATACTGACTTTAAAAGAAATGTTAGGATGATTTTTAAATTTATTTAAAAATAATATTATTACTTTAGATAATAAAAAAAATATAGACAAACAAATAAAAAAAGCACCAAAATATGCCAGACTAATAATAGGTTTGTCAGAGCCAAATATAAAAATCGAAATTAGTATTGATAAAAATATTAAGCTTATAGCAGATGACTTTTTTGTATATTTAAATTTTAGACTTTGGAATACATTTCTAAATAAACTTGATGCTTTTACTTGTTCTATGGCATTTATTGTTGGTATAGAAAAAATGGCAAGCACTAGTAGTCCTACCAAAAAAATTCTTGTTAAATTTAAAAATGAAAAGATAGGTTCGATATTTAGACCAAGATTTTCACTTAAATAAAAACCGACAATAGGAACTAAAAAAAAACTAGATACATATGCACATATGCAAACAACAATAAGTAAAATAAATAATTGAACATAATAAATAGATTTAATAATACTCGAACTAAATCCCAATGCTTTCTTGACAGCTATCGACATATTATTCTTGTTTACAAATGACAGCAAAGTATTTGAAATCCCAATACCTGCTATTAGCATTGCGCTAATTGATACGAGAGACAAGAATTGGGAAAAGTTATTTATAACCCTTTTTAGCCCACTCGCTGAGTTTTCTGGGTATCTGATTTGAACTTTATCATCTTTTTTAAAAATTTTAATTATATTGTCTCTTGTTGTTTTTATATTATCGTTTTCTTTAAATTTAACTTTATATTCGTAATTTAAAAAACTGCCTAGATTATTTAATTTTAAAAGATTTAGAGTTTGTTTTCCTGCAATAGCAAAATCTCCAAATGCCACAAAGCCACTAACATCTGGTACAGATTTTATAATTCCAATTACAGTGAATGTTTGATCCTGAATTTTTATTTTTTCATTTAAGTTTAAATTTAAACTATAAAAAATATTTTCATTTACTAATATTGTATTTTTTTCTTTATGGATCCTAGATAAAGCTCCTTTAGGCTCATGACTAACATCTCCATATAATGGGTATTTGTTATCAACAGTTTTAACTCTTACAAATAAAGTTTTATTTTTTTCATTTCTCGTGGTCGAAATCATTGTGCTAAATTCAACCATTTCAGAAACAATTGCGAAGTCCTTAACTTTATTTATTAAATTTAAATCACCTTGAAATCTGTTGTAATCTAACTCAAGATCTCCTCCTAGCAACTCCCTTGCATTATCTCTTAATTCCTTTTTCAAACTATCTTCGATAGTTAAAATTACACTAAGGATAAAAAGACTAATAAATAATGTTAGGACAATGCTTTTAATTTTAAAATAATTTCTACTTAAATCTTTTATTGAATATTTAAATATTAATTTTAAGTCTGAACTTTTAGGAAATTTTACCATCTATAATTTTGATTTTTCTTTTTGATTTATTTGCAAGTTTATGATCGTGTGTTACCATAATTAAAGATGATCCTTCCTCTGCTACGTAATTAAATAGTATTTTTGATATCATCAGAGAATTTTCACTATCTAAGTTGCCAGTAGGCTCGTCAGCTAAAATTAATTCTGGTTTCATAGCTATTGCCCTTGCAATTGCAACTCTTTGCTGTTCCCCCCCTGACAATTGACTTGGCAGGTTGTTGAATCTATTTTTTAATCCAAATCTGTATAATAATTCTTTAGCTTGACTGTTAGGGTTTCTGAACTTATTTAATTCTAAAGTTAATGCTACATTTTCTAAAGCAGAATAATTAGGTATTAAATAAAAAGATTGAAATACTATTCCTATATTTTTTCTTCTAATTTCTGAGATTTTATCCTCTGATAAATTTGTTAAATCATTATTATTAAAATATATTTTTCCAGAAGTGGCTTTTTCTAATCCACCTATAAGCATTATTAAACTTGTTTTTCCTGATCCGCTCTCCCCTACAATTGATATAGTTTCTTTTTTTTTAACAGTTAGGTTAATATTGTTCAAAACTTTTAAATTCTTTTTATCATTTTGATATTTAAGGTTAATATTTTGTAATTTAAGAAGTGGTGTCATGTATAAAATATTTTTTATTAAAATAATATTGCTCTGTCTAGTAAGCATAAAAGTCTATGCAAAAGAAAAAATCTTACTTTTTGGGGATAGTATAATGGCTGGATATGGCCTACCAGCCGAATATCATTTATCAACCGTTTTAGAAAATGATTTAACTTCTGAAGGTTATAATTTTGAAGTTATTAATGGCAGTGTATCTGGTAGTACTTCAGCAAATGGATTGAACCGTGCAGAATGGAGTTTATCTGATTCTGATATAGGTTTAATAATACTATGCCTTGGAGCAAATGATATGCTTAGAGGAATAAATCCAGATGAGACAAGAACAAACTTAGAAAAAATAATTCAAATTGCCAATAAAAAAAAAATTAAAATCATTTTAGCAGGAATGTTAGCTCCAAACTCACATGGTAAAATTTATAAAAAAAAATTTGACAATGTTTATCCTCATTTATCAGAAAAATATAATTTACCATTAATACCATTCTTATTAAAAGACGTAGCATTGAAACCTGATTTAAATTTAAATGATGGTATTCATCCAAATAAAAAAGGTACGAAAATTATAAGCATCACGATAAAAAATAAAATTTTAGAAAACATATAAATATAAATTTAAAAATATGATAAAAAAATATCACCATTTAAAAGATGGAAGTTTCAGAAATCCAGAGGGATCTCCAGTAAGAGATATGAAATTCAATTGGAGTTATAGAATATTTAATCAAGAAAAAAAAAAATTAAATATGAACATTCCTAATGAACACGTAATTTCCAAGGATACGGTGATTAAATCACTTAAAGAAAATGAAAACAGTGATTACATTTTTTGGATTGGCCATGCTACTTTTTTAATCAAATTGGGAAATACAACTATTATAACAGATCCAGTTTTTGAGAAAAATATGGGGCCTTTAATTTTTGGTCCTAAAAGATACGTAGATCCAGCTATTGAATTAGATGAATTACCAAAAATTGATTTATTTCTTTTGACACACAACCATTATGATCACCTTAGTACTAGAACTATACAAAGATTCCCCTACAAGAAAGCTAAAGTTGCTACTGCTTTACAGCTCGGAAAATATTTTACTAAAAATGGATTTAACGATGTGACTGAATTGGATTGGTATGACCAAATAAAAGTTAATGATTTAAAAATAACATTTGTACCTGCAGTTCATTGGTCAAAAAGAAGTCTTTGGGACACTAATAAAACTTTATGGGGTAGTTTTTTAATTGAGTATAATGGAAAAAAATTTTTCTTCGCATGTGATACTGGTTATGGTGGAATTTATAAATATCTAGGTAAAAAATACGGACCTATTGATCTAACCTTTATCAATATTGGAGCTTATAATTTTTATCCAATGGCGCCAAAAAAAGATAAATCCATTTATCATACAAATCCAGAAGAAGCTCTTAATATTGGACGAGATTTAAAAAGTAAAAAAGTTTTAGGAATGCACTGGGGTACAGTAGTACTCTCGTTAGAGCCTATTATGGAGCCAGGCGTGAGATTTAAAAATTCTTCTAATCAATATGGATATCATCCTGATGATGCGATAACATTTAAGATTGGTCAGCTAGAAACTTTAGATAATATCTTAAGCTAATCTTGATCGGCCACCATCTACTGCAATTACTTGACCAGTAATCCATGAACTATCTTCAGAAATTAAGAATTTAGCAAGTGAAGCAGAGTCTTGCCCTTCACCAATCCTTTTTAAAGGATGTGCTTTTGCTATTCCATCTGCGATTGCAGAATTTTTTAACATCGGTTGAGCAATTTTAGATTTTGTTAAACTTGGAGCAATACAATTTACCCTTATATTTGGAGCAAACTCTGCTGCTAGACTAATTGCAAGCCCTTCAACAGCTGCTTTTGCTGATGCTATAATAGAATGGTTTGTAAAACCTCGATGAACAGCTGCAGTGGAAAAAAGAACTATTGATCCTTTATTCTTTCTAAGACTATCTTGAAAACCTTTTATAGCCTCAACTGCAGAATAAAGATTTAGTTTCATGCATTTATTGAAGTCTTCTTCTTTTGTCATTCTAACAGGTTTTAAATCTATAGATCCTATGCAATAAGCAATTCCTTTTGCTTCTGGTACATCGGACTTAACCTTCTCCATAAATCCATCCTGTAGAACATCAGCTACAGTAAAAGTACAACCCAATTTTTCTGCAATCGGTTTAACCTCATCTCCATTTCTGGCAACTAAATGAATTTCAGCTTTATCATTTGCAAGCTTCTCAGCAAGACTAGAGCCGATAGAACCTGTCGCACCAAAAATAATATATTTTCCTGACATAAATTTTTTTTTAGTTATATTAACATTATGAAGTTATTTTTTATACTTGGAAATCAATTATTTCCACCAAAATACTTAGATCGCTACAAAAATGATCACCTATTTTTCATGGCAGAGGATCTAGAGCTTTGCACGTACGAGAAGCACCATAAGCTTAAAATATTACTATTTTTATCCTCTATGAGATCCCATTCAGATGAATTAAAAAAAAATAAACTTAAAATAGAATATTCAGATATCGAGAATAAAGAGTTCGGTAAAAGTTATACAGAAAAATTAAAAAAAATTATCAAATCAAAAAAAATAAACGAAGTAACAAGTTTTGAAGTTGAGGATAAATTTTTTGAAATCAAATTAACTAAATTTTTTAACAGTATAAACGTTAAATGGAATGTTATTAAAACACCAATGTTTCTTAATTCTCGTCAGGAGTTTGATGCATATTTAAATAAAAATAAAAAACCATTTATGGCAACATTTTATAAAGAAACTAGAAAAAAACTGAATATTCTAATGGCAAAAGATGGAACACCAGTGGGTGGTAAATGGAGTTTCGATGAGGACAACAGAAATAAATTACCCAAAAATATTTCTATACCTAAATTTCCGAAAATTAGTGAGACCAAACATACTGTAGCTTTAAAAAAAATAGTTGAAAAAAAATTTCCAAAACATCCAGGTAGTGTAGATAATTTTTGGTTAGCTACAACTCATAAAGATGTTGTTAAGCTATTAGATTTTTTTATTAAGGAAAAGTCTAATTTGTTTGGAGATTATGAGGATGCGGTTGATCAAAAAGATAATATATTATTTCATAGTGCACTAAGTCCATATATTAATCTTGGTTTAATTACTCCAGAATTTGTTATTGATAGAATTTTAACCCATCACAAGAAAAACAAAATAAGACTAAACTCATTAGAAGGATACATAAGACAAGTAATTGGTTGGAGAGAATTCATGAGGGGAATTTATAGGGGTTATAATAAAGAGATGGAAACACGAAATTTCTTTAAACAAAATAGAAAAATGAAAAGTTCTTGGTATGAAGGTAATACGGGTTTGCCACCATTAGACTACGCAATTAAAAATGCTCTAACACATGGATGGTCACACCACATTGAGAGATTAATGATATTAGCTAATATTATGAACCTTTGTGAAATCAAACCTATCTATGTTTATAAATGGTTTATGGAAATGTTTGTAGATTCATCTGACTGGGTAATGGTTCCCAATGTTTATGGTATGGGATTATTTAGTGATGGTGGAATTTTTGCAACCAAACCCTATATATGTGGATCAAGTTATTTTATGAAGATGATGGATTTTAAAAAAGGTGAGTGGTGTAATATTATGGATGGTCTTTATTGGAGGTTTATAAATAGAAACAGATCCTTCTTTTTGAAAAATCCTAGATTATCAATGATGGTTCGTATCTTAGATAAAATGAAACAAGACAGAAAAAAATTAATTTTTTCCGCAGCTGACAAATTTATTAAAGAGAATACTAATGTCAGTTAAAGTTTTTTTTAATAACTCATGTAAGATTTGTAAAATGGAAATTGATCATTACAAAAAATATTCAGATAATTCATTAGATTGGGTAGACATAACAAATAATGATGAGGCGATTTCATTGACATCAAAAACGCAAGCTGAGCTTTTAAGAAGACTTCACGTTATCCATGATGGAAAAGTAATTGGTGGGGCAAAAGCATTTTTAATTATTTGGTCGAGTATTCCGAAATACAATTTTTTATATAAAGTCTTAAGTAAAAAACCACTATTCATATTATTTCATTATGCATATGAGATTGCTGCCTATTTTTTATTTTTAAAAAATAAACATCAATTAAAATGAAAAAATCTAACTTACCTTCTAAATTATGCGTCGTTTGTAAAAGGCCTTTTAATTGGAGAAAAAAATGGAAACTTAACTGGGATAAAGTCAAATATTGTTCAAAAAGATGCTCTAGTAAAAGAATATGAACTTAGAAAAATACAAATGGAAAAGTAGAATATTATTTGTTTCGACACCGAATTATAAGGAAAAAAAATATTTAAATTTAAAAAAAATCTATCAAGATAGGATTAAAGAATTTCACAAGAGACATATAAAATTAATTTGTAAAACAAATAAAAAAAGTAACTTTTCAATTAATCTGATAGGGTTTGATGGAAAATCAAAAAAAAAATTAGATAAACTAGATTATAAATTAGTCTTTAAGACTGTAGATAAAATGCCATTAAGTAGAAAAATTAAACCTTTAAATTTATCTTTATTTTCAGATTATAATCCCAAAACAACTACTCAAGGCCTAGGTTTTAAAAATAAAGAAAAAGCCTTATACACAATCGATACTATAAAAAATAGATCAATAAAATATCAAGTAAACGTTATTGCAACTATGCTTGGAAGGGCAAAAAATCACCCAAATAAAACTAGGGATATGAATGATGCTATAAAATTATTTAGTGAGTGGATGAAACAATATAAAAGAAAAAAAAATGCAATTTAAGGTAATTAAAAATTTAAAAAAAATTATATTTTTATTCTTATTAATATTTCCAAATAAACTTAATGCTAGTTTTTTTGAAGATTTAACAAGTCAAATTGTCGAAAACCCAAAAAGACTTAGTTATGGAGTTTCTGTGACAGACGTAAATAAAGATGGAAAATTTGATTTTGTGGTCACTGGGTTTGGTTATCTTAACTTAGCATTATCTTATAAAGACGGAAAATTAATAAATATTGTTAATGAAAATATTTTTTCTGACGAATTTAGAAGAACTATTGGTGTTGCTGCATGCGATATTGATAAAGATGGATACGAAGAAATCTATTTCCTTAACACAGACACCTACAGTGGTACGAAAAAATACTCAGATAGACTAATAGACTTTGATGGAAACAAATTTTTAGATTTATTTGAAGTTGAAAAAAATAAAAAGGATTTAAATTTGACAGCTGGAAGGTCAGTTGCTTGTGTAGATAGAAAAGGTGATGGAACATACGGCGTTTATGTTGCTAATTATGGGGGGCCAACTAGATTTTATGAATATAGTGATGACGTAATAGTTGATAAGTCAGTTCAATTAAATTTAGCAAAAGTAACAGGAGGTCGAGCAGTTGTAGCAGGTCATATTATTTCAAACAAAATGGATATTTTTGCTGCCAATGAGAGAGGTGCTAATTTTCTTTATAAAAATAATAATGGTAAATTTTTAGACGTTGCATACGAGTATAGAGTAGAGGACGTTCTTCAAAATGGTAGAGGTACAGCTTTATCAGACATATATTATAGAGGGAGATTAGATATTTTGAACGGTAATTGGGGAGGATTTCATAGAGCTTATGTATTAAAAGATAAAATTTTTGAGGATATTGCAAAACCAACATTTGATGTGCCAACAAGAATTAGAACGATTATTTCAGCTGATTTAGATAATGATGGATATGATGAAGTTTTTATGAACAACATAGGTGAACCAAATAAACTTTTCAAAATATTGGATAACGGAGTTTTAGAACAATTACCATTAGATATTGGTTTAGAACCAGATGGTTACGGAACTGGAGCCGCTGTAGCAGACATAGACAATGACGGTATATTGGAATTATTGGTTTCTCATGGTGAAAGCAGAGATCAACCATTATCCCTTTATAAAGCAAAAGTGGACCCTAACCATAAATATCTTAGAGTAAAACCTTTGAATAAATATGGAGCACCAGCAAGGGGCGCAACTGTAACTCTTATTTCGAATTTAAGAAAACATTCCAAAACGATTGATGCTGGATCTGGATATTTGTGTCAGATGGAACCAGTTGCTCATTATGGAATTAGAAAAAATGAAAAAAATATAAGAATTCAAATTAAATGGACAAACGGAAAAACTAAAACTATTTCAGTTAAAGATTTAAACCAAACAATTACTTTAAGACAAAAATAATTATTTTAAAGGTTGAAGAACTCTATTTATATAATGTATTACACCGTTTGAAACTTCGACATCAGCTGTTACAACTTCTGCCTCATTAATATAAACTATACCATTTACTTTTTTAATCGTAATTTCTTCACCGTTAATAGCCTTAAGTTTAACTTCACCATCTATTTCGGAAGAAGAAATTTTTTTTGAAAAAACGTGTCGACCTAATATATTTACTAACTTATCTTTATTTTCTTCTCTTAAGAGACCGTAATATGTTTTCGCACTTATCGCAGCAAACGCATCATCTAATGGCGCAAACACAGTGAAAGGTCCAGCCCCTTTTAGATTTTCATTTAAACCAGATTTAGCAAGGGTTTCATTTAATTTATTAAATTTACCTGCTTCATTAAGCTTTTCAATTACATTTCCAAATGTAATAGATGGGACAAACGACATAATTAGTACGCTTAAGATTAAATTGAATTTATTCATGGACTTTAAATAACAATAAATTAATAATTTAAAAGCCTATTTAACTGCGACAAAAGTTAGAATAAAATTACTACAAAATATGAATATTTCATGTATTAAACCTTATGACTTTTTGTTCTGTATCACTAATTGCCTTATTTATTGCTGCACTAGGTATTTTTATTTTTAGAAAACCTTCAAAAGCAGAGTTAAATAAGTTCGAAAAAGAGGACCAAGAAAGATTTAATTGGTCAAAAATGGGTTTTTAAAAACCCAAATTAAATCAAATGAAATTCCTGCAAAATTTTTTAAAATTAGCTGCAATTTTTTTATTAACTCTAAATTTTTCAAACATTTCTATTTCTGCTGAAAAAAATTATTATAAAGATTTAGTTACAGATTGGTCCAGGATCTTCCCAGACAATAATAGAAACGCAGCAGGTCCAAAATTTTTTAAGTATATAATAGATAAAGATATTACTTATAATGATTTTGTTGAATACAACAAATTATACTGTGCAGTATCTGGATCACTAATTGATCCTAATAGTACTGCTGAGTTTGTGAATATAAGTGAGGAAAAAACTGGAAAACAAATGTGTGGAAATTATTATAGATGTTGTGTCCCCTGTTCATGTGATTTGATGAAATATACGACGGTTCAAAAAATGAATCATGAGTTTAAAGATGGATCAAAAGAATTTTATGTTCTTACAATTAATAATCCTTGTACAAAAAAAGATTTTCCTGAAAGAGTAACAAAAAAATATTTCTGTGATGGAGGTAATATTTCAAAAGACCAAGTTTATAATCTAGATGGACGAATGGTCATTGGTTTGTTTCATAATACTAAACCATGTAATGATAATGACATAAAAATTGTGAAAGCTCATCCTGTCACTGGAGAATACTGTGATATCAGAAACAACACTCCTTTAGAAAAATTACAAGCCGGAATGGGAGATATATTTATAAAACTTGCTAGGTAAACTTAGCAATTATCTTAGGTATATAAGTTTTAAAATTAAAAAAACCTTTGTTACAAAATTGCCAAGAAAATTGATCTAATTCCCTATAAATAAATTTATAATTACTTAAGTTAGACATAACAAAATCCAAATTTTCTCCAACAGATGGATAAAGAATATATAAGTCGCCCTTAATTTCTTTTAATTTATTAACTGAAACAATTTCGCAATTAATTGACAAACTCTCAATTCTTTCAAGTTGGTCATTAATTAATTCAGATTTAAATTTTATAACGTTATCACTTAGTTTGACTTGCCTAAATTCATTTGAGTTAACTGCTAAAATTATTTTATTAAATTTAAATTCTTTTAAATTTGAAATTTCAAATGACAAACTATTTTCAAAAATAATAAGAGTTTTATCTTCATTTAATGTTGGATTAATAAAATCATTCTTAATAATTGAATAAGTTTTATCGGCCATTTTGGGAGGTGCATTTTCATTTAATTTTATATTTTGAAACCTATTATTAGTAAATTTTTTTATGTTCCATTCTGATGCTAAGTAATGTTTACCTTGTGTTTGAATACCAGCAACCCATCTCCAACCCAATGTGTTTGAAGCTGCATCTCCATCGTAAAGATGCTTTAAAAAAAATTCTGCTCCTAATTGCCAAGGTAAATCAAGTGTGAAAATCCATATACTAGCAAACCACATTCTCGTATGATTGTGTAAGTAATTGTGTGTTTTTAATTCTTTCACCCACTCATCAAAACATTCGATATTAGTTTTTCCTTCTATAGCTTTTAGGTAATTGACATCCTCTTTATATTTTTCTCTTATGCTGTTTAAGCTAATTATATAATCACTCCAAACGGAGGGTCTTAACTCTAACCATCCTTTCCAATAAGTTCTCCAAAGTACTTCCTGAATAAATTTTTCATTTTTATTAAAGGAATATTTTGCTAGTGATTTTTTAATAATTTCAACTTCGTTTAGAACCCCATGAGTTATATATGGGGACAGACAAGAAACATTACTACGTTTATCAGGTCCAAAATCAAAATTCCTCAATTTTGAATAGTCTGATAAGTTTCTTTCAACAAATCTATCTAACTTTTCAATGGCTTTCGCCCTAGTTGTCTCAAAATTCATAATTATTTATTTTAGCTTTTTTTTGTGAAAATTAATAAATCTCTCAACGTTTGATTTATTAAATGTTTTATTTTCCTCAAACGAAACTTTTTTCATTGAATAAGCTTTGCTTTTAGTTTGTCTTGAGTGAATTGTTATATTTCCTTTATAGAGTTTTAATTTTACTGAACCGTTCACTTTATTTCTTTTATCATCAATAACTCTTTGTAACTTAAATCTCTCTTTTGAAAACCAATATCCATTATAAATTAATTCTGCATATCTTGGCATAACCTCATCTTTTTTATGCATAGTCTTTTTATCAAGAGTGACGGACTCTATTGCTCTATGAGCATGAAGTAATAATGTTCCACCAGGAGTTTCATAAACGCCTCTAGACTTTATTCCTATAAATCTATTTTCAACTAGATCAACTCTTCCAATTCCATTTTTACCAGCTAACTGATTAAGTTTTTCTAAAAGTTTAGCAGGAGAAGTTTTTTTTCCATTAATTCCACAAGGATCTCCATTTTTAAAATTGATGGTCACAAAACTTGACTTATTTGGAGCTTTCTCTGGAGATATTGTTCTTTGATATATAAACTCTGGGGCAAAGTTTTTTGGATTTTCTAATGCCTTTCCTTCTGTAGAGGTATGAAATAAATTATCGTCAACAGAAAAGGGTGGTGCACCTTTCTTATCTTTAGGTATAGGTATTTTGTTTTTTTCTGCGTACTTAATCAAATCAGATCTTGAATTCATTGTCCAAATACGCCAAGGTGCAATCACCTTTATTTTTGGCGCAAAATAATAATAACCTAGCTCAAATCTTACCTGATCATTTCCTTTTCCCGTTGAGCCATGTGATACGGCAAATGCTTTAAATTTCTTTGCAATTCTGACTTGATCTTTAGCAATTAAAGGTCTTGCAATAGATGTGCCAAGTAAATATGTACCTTCATACAAAGCATGACCTCTGATCATTGGATAAACGTAGTCCTTTACAAAAACATCCTTTAAATCATTGATTATAATATTTTTTACACCAAGTTTTTTTGCATTATTGATAATTTTTTTTTTATCCATTTCCTGACCCACATCAGCTGTGTATGCAATGACTTCTGCATCATAATTTTCCTGAAGCCATTTAAGTATAATGGAGGTATCTAGTCCACCGGAGTAGGCTAAAACAATTTTTTTTTTTGATTTCATTCAAAAATTATGTGCAACTTTTTTTTGCAGCACCATAAGCTTTTGTAAAACCCATTAAAGAATAATGGTCAATAGTTTGCGATCCTTCTTTATTATAACCCGTAACCATAATTCTTGATGCCTTTTTCATAGTTTTAATAATTTTTCTCTCAATTTTATTATCAGCAATCCAAGCAAAACCTTCCTGTTTGATATCAAATTTATAGTTTGTCTTTCCTGATTTTGCAGAAACTGTATTTTGATTGTTATAATTGTAGCCGGATGTTGTGCTCACTTCGTCGACTATTTTTTCATTAGGTCTAAAACTTACAAAAAGTCTTGCTTCTCTCTCAACTTTTTTTGGAGATTGCAAGACAGGCTTAGATTGTGCAAAACAAACTTTTTCAACCCCATTCAGGTATACAACTGCCTCCCAATCTTTATATTTACCGACCTTCTTAATTTCTTCGGCATTAACTAAACTAGAGCATATAAAGAAAGATAAAAATAATTTTATTATAAGTTTTTTAATTAAGGACATGGATTGGGATATTTTCTTTGAATTGAGTTAATTTCATTTATTACATCTTTATGTAAATTTACTTTTACACTTTCTATATTTGTTTTCAACTGATCCATAGTAGTGGCACCAATTATTACACTTGTCATAAAGTCTTGAATCTCGCAAAATTTAATAGACATTTGACTCATATCTAAATTATATTTTTTACTAATTTGATAATATTCCTCTACTGCGTTCTCAGATTGTGGTTTTCTATATCTTCCCCAAAATTCATAGTCCCTCTCAATTCTTGAACCTTTAGGCATCGCACCATTTCTATACTTACCACTTAAATAACCACTTGCTAACGGAGAATAAGATAAACAACCAATTTGTTCTCTAATCGATACCTCAGCAAGCCCGACCTCATAGGATCTATTAAGTAAACTATAAGGATTTTGAATAGACATCATTCGTGGTAAATTTTTATCCTTTGATAAGTGAATATAATTCATCACTCCCCAAGGTGTCTCATTAGATAAGCCGACATATCTAATTTTTCCCTCATCAATATATTTTTGCAAATGATTAAGCACATCTTCAAATTGACTCCATTCACTTTCTTTATGTATGTACCCAAGTTTTCCAAAATTATTTACGTTCCTCTCAGGCCAATGTAATTGATATAAATCTATATATTCTGTTTTTAATCTTTTAAGACTATTATTAAGAGCACTATCAAGATTTTTCCCAACAAAACTATTTTCGCCATTTCTAAGATAATCTCTCGAAGGTCCTGCAACTTTTGTTGCAAGCACAACCTCATCTCTTTTTTTTGTTTTAGAAAACCAATTACCGATAATTTCCTCTGTTAATCCATAAGTATTTTTTTTTGGTGGTACAGAATAAAGCTCTGCAGTATCCCAAAAATTTACACCGTTTTCTAAGGCATAATTCATTTGTTCAAAAGCATCTTCTTGGCTATTTTGCTCTCCCCAGGTCATTGTACCGAGACAAATTGTGCTTACATTTAGGTCAGTATTTCCTAATTTTTTATAATTCATAATTTTTTAATTAGCATTTGTTTGTGTTTGACTGCTTGAAAATATACTAAAATATTACTATATATATTTTATGGAATTTAACAGAAATAATATTTTAAATAAAACAACAACTGCAAAAAAAGCTGTTGTTATGGATGAAGGTTTAAGAGCCTACATGCTTAAGGTCTACAATTATATGTCGACAGGAGTTTTGTTAACAGGAATAGTTGCGCTATTAACATTTAAAATGTCAGTAGTGACTAGCACTGATGGTTCAATAGTTGGTCTTACAGAAATAGGAAACGCTATATACCTATCGGGTCTCAAATGGATTATAATGTTGGCGCCATTAGGTATTGTACTTTATATGAGCTTTGGGATGAATAAAATGAGTGCATCAAAAGCTCAAACAACTTTCTGGGTGTTTGCCGGCTTGATGGGTTTATCTCTTTCCTCGATATTACTTGTTTACACGGGATTAAGTGTTACTAGAGTATTCTTTATCACTTCCGCAACTTTTGGAGCAATGAGTATTTATGGTTATACAACTAAAAGAGATTTAACAAAATTTGGATCTTTCTTAATGATGGGTTTAATAGGAATTATAATTGCATCATTAGTGAATATTTTTCTAAAATCCTCAATGATGTATTTTATTATTTCAATTTTAGGAGTTTTGATTTTTGTCGGATTAACTGCTTACGATACACAAAAGATTAAAAACATGTACACAGCATCAGATAGCGGTGAGTTGATGGGTAAGAAAGCAATAATGGGTGCTTTGACATTGTACCTGGATTTTATAAACCTTTTTATAATGTTATTAAGATTGTTCGGCCAAAGAAGATAATTATCTCTGAAGCTTTTTCCAATTAGTATTGTTCAATAAATTCTCAAGATTGTCTGAATTTCGATAAATAATACCCTTTGAATCTGTTATTAAGTATTTAAAATTTTTATTATTTGGTTTAAAATTTTTGCAAATTTTATACATAGCATTTTCTGCTGTATTTTTAAAAACACTAAATCCAACTTGCTTAGCAGAAATTGTTAATCCATAGTCTTTCCAAGATCCTTCAGAGACCATTTTAGCATAAAGATTTAATATGATTTTTAGCTCTTTTTTTTCAAAAAAATTTTTTTTTCTATTAAAATCAAAATTATTATTGACTATAAGTTTTAAGTTAGTTTTCATCAATCTTATACTTGTTTATTAGACCTATTTGAAAAGCTGTAAATACAAAAGTTATAGGTAGCAACCCCCAAACTTTGAAATTAACCCAAAATTCCTCTGATTGAGTTCTCCATACGGCTTCGTTTAGAATAGCTAATCCAAAAAAGAAGTAAACCCATCTATTTGTTAGAATTTTCCAACCCTCATCTTTAAGCGGTAAAGATTTACCTAAAAATTTTTTTAAAAGTGGTTCAGATGAAAAATATTTTCCAAATATTAATACAAATCCAAATAAAATATTAACTACCGTAGGTTTAATATAAATAAATATAGGATTATCAAAATAAATTGTTAATGCTCCAAAAAAAGTAATTAATATTCCTCCGATAAGGGGAATCATCGGAATTTTTTTTTCCAAGAACCAAATAATTACAACCGCTATCAATGTTGCAACTATAAATGGTGGTATAGCGACTTTAAGATCTTTACCGCTATTATAATAAATACTAAAGAAAACCAATAACGGACCAAAGTCTGTGACAAATTTGATTAAAGATTTATTCACACTTCATATTAGCAGATTAAAAAAACAATCATATTTTTTTTATTGATTTTTTTTAACAAATCCCCATACTAATATTGTGACTATTCAAAAAGCGAAATTTTCTATTGGAGATGTGGTAAAACACAGACATTTTGATTTTAGAGGCGTAATATATGATGTTGATTTTGAGTTTAATAATTCAGAAGAGTGGTATCAATCTATACCTAAAAATGTAAGACCAAGAAAAGATCAACCATTTTATCATTTGCTAGCAGAAAACGATGAAATCACATACGAGGCTTATGTCTCAGAACAAAATCTGTTGGTGGATAACTCAGGCGAGCCTATAAAGCATCCTTTGATTAATGAAATATTCTCAGGAAAAAGAGGATCAAGTTATTTTAAACCCTCAAATTAAAAATAGGTCAATTTTTAAACACATTTAACTCAAAACTTAGACATATCTAACAATTATAATCTAATCAATCTGGCCAAGGATACAAACTTTCTTCCTTATTTATCTCCCTCTGTGTTCTTGGTCAGAATTATATATAGAAAATATTTTCATAATGATTATGTATCTTTCAAATGAATATTTTTTATAAAATCAATAATTTAAGCTTTAAGGCTCAAAAATACGTTTTTTTTCTTTTTATAATAGTTTTTTCTATCGGTATTGTTGAAGCCCTAGTTCTATCACCTGCAGATTATAAACAAAGTGATAGCGTTAGAATAATGTATGTTCATGTACCATCTGCATGGACATCTGTTGGGATATTTTCAGTGATAGCAATTTTATCCCTAGGCAACTTAATTTTTAAAAATAAATATTTTTTAACAATTGCAAAAAGCTTAGCCCCGTCTGGTTTAATATTTAATATAATTGCTTTAGTTACGGGAGCAATATGGGGTAGACCCACTTGGGGCACTTGGTGGGCTTGGGACGCAAGAATAACTTCTATGTTAGTACTGTGCATTTTTTATATTCTCTACATTTTAAGCTGGAGAGTCTTTGAGAATAAAGAAAGCGTAAATAAAATTACATCTGTAATATCAATCTTAGGCTTAATAAATTTACCTATTATTAAATTTTCTGTAGAGTGGTGGACAACACTTCATCAACCCGCTTCAATAACTTTATCTGGATCTTCGATACATTCCTCAATGTTATTGCCATTATTTATAATGACTGCGGCATTTGTACTTTTTTCCGTTCTAATATTTTTGATGAAATATAATACAGAACTGATAAAAATAAAAAATAAAGGTTTAGATAGGATATGACAATAGAAATTATATCAATGAATGGATACGGTTTATACGTATGGTCATCTTTTATTTTTACATTAACAAGCTTTTTTGCTCTTTACCATGTAATAAAAATTCAATTAAAAAAAGAACAGGAAAAATTTAAAGCCAAATACTTTGACTTAACTGAGGAAAAAACTGAGAGCGTTAAAAAACAGAAGACCTATAAAGAAATATTGGCTTTTACAAATATATCAAAAATTTAATTTTAAAATATATGTTTGGTAAAAAAGTAAAACTGAGAATTACTTTTTTATCTTTTACTTTTGTTTCACTAATTTTAATTGTATTTTTAATATTAAAATCATTAGAAGAGAATGTGGTCTACTTCAAGTCTCCAACGGAAATTAAAAATTTATCTGAATTAACAAATAAAAAAGTTCGAGTTGGAGGCATGGTTAAAAAAAACTCATTAGAGGTAAATGCTAAAGAAATCAGTTTTGTAATAACTGATTTTAAAAATGAGATAAAAGTAACTTATTCTGGAATAGTTCCCAATCTTTTTGAGGAAGAAAAAGGCGTAGTAGCTGAAGGTTTTATTCAAGATAGAAAGTTTTTTGTTGCAAAAAAAATTTTAGCTAAGCATGATGAGAATTATATGCCTCCCGAAGTTAAAAAGGCATTAGAAAATAATTAATGATTAACCAACTAGGTTATTATTCTTTGGTATTTTGTGTTTTATTTTCTTTATTTATAATTACTAATTCAACAAGAGCAATTATTTCAAAAAATTCAAAATTTGACGGCATTTATTATAATTTAGTCTTTTTACAACTTTTTCTAGTTGTATTTAGTTTTATTTGTCTAATTTTTAATTTTATAGTTTCAGACTTTAGTAATGTAACCGTTTATAATAATTCTCATACTTCTAAACCACTATTCTATAAAATATCTGGAGTTTGGGGAAATCACGAAGGAAGCTTGTTACTTTGGTTGCTTGTATTAATATTATTTTTATTTTTATTTATTTTAAATTCTAAAAAATCTGAAAATAATTACAAATTATTAACAATAGTGTTTCAAGAAGTAATCATATTAGGATTTTTGCTTTTTATAATATTTACCTCAAATCCTTTTGAATATTTATTTCCAACTCCAACAGAGGGTCTTGGACTTAACCCAATTTTACAAGATCCTGCGTTAGCCATTCATCCTCCTATTTTATATTTAGGATACGTTGGGACTTCATTAGTATTTTCTTCATCTTTAGCTGCCACTGTGAACAAAAGTATTAATTCTGATTGGGCGAAACATATAAAGAAATGGATATTTGCATCATGGATATTTCTAACACTCGGCATAATGCTAGGCTCAATATGGGCTTATTACGAACTTGGTTGGGGAGGATTTTGGTTTTGGGATCCTGTAGAAAATGTCTCTTTAATGCCTTGGTTATGTTTAACAGCGTTATTACACTCAGTTTTAGTTTTAGAAAAAAGAAATTCACTGAAAAACTGGACAGTCATACTTTCAATCGCAACTTTTGCATTAAGTATGAGTGGAACCTTTCTAGTAAGATCGGGGATTTTAAACTCTATACACACATTCGCTAATGATCCTTCAAGAGGACTATTCATACTAATTTTTTTATTTATTTTAATTTTATTAGCAATAATTATTTACTTTTCATTTGAAATTAAAAATACAAATCCATCCAATAATTTTTTTTGGCTCAGTAAAGAAACTGCGGTTTTAATTAATAATTGGTTTATGATGTATTTTTTATCTGTGGTGTTAATTGGAACATTGTATCCAATTTTTTTAGAGGTAATTAGTAATGAAAAAATTTCAGTAGGCGCTCCATTTTATCATAAATTAATGGTTCCTTTTTTGATACCTTTTTTTATTTTCATGTCTATCGGACCTAGATTAAAATGGATTAAGGATAAGTTTACAAAAATAAATTACTATCAAATTTTAATACTTATTTTATCATTAGTCATATCTTACCTAATAGTTGAATATTCTGGTGTTAAATATCTTTTTTCAACTATATTAATTTCAACTTCAATTTTTTTATTTTATAGCAGCGCAAGTGATCTTGTTAAAAAAAATATTCAGTTCCCTCAAAAAATTTCTCATTTTGCATTTAGCTTACTTATAATAAGTATTCTGATTAATGGGATTTATTCTAAAGAGATTAATTCTAATATGAAAGTTGGTGATAATCTTACTTTCATGAATAAAAAAATTGAATTTAAAAGTATAAATTTTGAAAAACAGGATAACTATAATTTGTTGAGAGGAAATTTTGAGATTACTGAAGAGGGAAAGATACCGATAAATTTTCAGCCAGAAATAAGAATATACGACCAACCTGTAATATCAACTAGTGAAGCAGATATTAAGACAAATTTATTGAATGATAACTTTATTGTATTTAGTTTGCTAAAAGAGGGAGAGGTGTTTAACGTAAGATATCAACAAAAACCCTTCATGATCTGGATTTGGATATCACTTATCATGTTAGCTTTCGGAGGTAGTTTAGCTTTAATTAAAAAATGAAATTTAAAAAATTAAATTTAGTTTTAATATTATTAATAACAATTTTAGTTTTTTTTGCTTTGTATTTAGGTATGAAAAAACAAAACTTGTATACCACTGATCATATCGTAAATAAGAAAATGCCTAACTTAATAAGTACAGAACTTTTTACTGGAGAGGAAACGAATTTAAGCGAATTAGTTGCACAAGAAAAATTTACAATTTTAAACATATGGGCATCTTGGTGTGCACCTTGTAGGTCAGAACATAAACATCTAATTACTCTTTCTTCTAATAACAACTCAAAAATAGTTGGTTTAAATTACAAGGATAAGATTGAAAATGCTAAATCTTTCATATCAGAATTAGGTAATCCATATGATCATATATTATTAGATAAAAAAGGTTTTATCTCAATAGATTTAGGTGCATATGGTGTTCCAGAGACATATGTAATTGATAACACAAATAATAAAATTATAAAAAAATATCTTGGACCTATTGATGAGTTTATTTTAGAAGAAATTATAAATATATTAAATTCATGAAAAAAAAATTTAAATTAATGACCTGTTCTTTTTTACTTTTGATACTAATTAATAATTCAGTTTTAGCTGATAATAAAATTAGCAAAGTTGATTCAATTTCAAAAAATTTGAGATGTTTAATCTGCCAAGGTCAATCTGTGTATGACTCACAATCTGAATTTGCGATAAGTGTTAAAGATTTAATTAAAAAAAAAATTGAAGAGGGTAATTCAGACAAAGATATTTATGAATATTTGAAAAATAAATATGGTGACTGGATAATGTATGAACCTGAATTAGACAAAAAAACACTTCTTCTTTGGATATTACCGTTGATTTTGTTTGTTTTTGGAGGTCTATTAATATTTAAAAAAGCATTTATAAATTACAATAAAAATGTTTAAATTTTTAAAAATATTTGTACTTTATTTTTTTCTTTCTTTGCCTGTATATGGTGAAGAGCAGAATAAATTTGAAAGTGAACATCAGTGGAATTTTTATTCTGGAATGTTTGATTTCAGTGATGATGGTGCAAAATCTACTTTATTTGGAATTCAACATCAAAATGAAAATCTTCTACGAGATAGTTTTCTAGGGACTATTTCTCCTATTACAGGTTTTATGCTAACAGCTGATAGTGCAACCTATTTCTATACTGGTATACAAGCTGAATATAAACTAGGTTTTGTCAACTTTGTACCGAGTTTTACGCCTGGTTTATATGGCGAAGGTGATGGAAAAGACTTGGGACACTTAATCGAATTTAAGAGCGAAGTACAATTATCCTTAGATTTATTTAAAAATTCTCAACTGGGCCTATCTTATAACCATATTTCTAATGCAAGTCTTGGAGATAAAAATCCTGGGGCAAATAGTTATATGTTCAATTTTCTTCAAAAGTTCTAAAGCAACGTAATGAGCTTAAAAAATTGCCATAACTTTCAAGATTTTAGAAATCTTGCAAAAAGAAAATTACCATCACCAATATTTCACTACATTGATGGAGCAGCAGATGATGAAATAACTTATAACAGAAATACTTCTGCTTTTAATGATGTAGATTTAGTGCCGAATGTATTAAGAGGAGTTGAGAAGGTTGATTTGTCCACTACGATTTTTGGTAAAAAACTTGACTTACCTTTTTATTGCTCACCAACAGCATTACAAAGACTATTTCATTACGAAGGTGAAAGAGCTGTGGGTAAAGCAGCTAAAAAATTTAATACAATGTTTGGAGTTTCTGCTTTAGCAACTGTGAGTGTTGAAGAGATATCATCTTTGATTGATACTCCAAAAATGTTTCAATTTTATTTCCATAAAGATAGAGGTTTAAACGATTCTTGTTTAGAAAGAGCTAAAGCTGCAAAATTTGATGTAATGGCTTTAACAGTTGATACTATAACTGGTGGTAATCGTGAAAGAGATTTAAGAACTGGTTTTACTTCACCTCCAAAACTAACACTTGCGAGTTTATTTAGCTTTGCGACAAAACCAATGTGGGGCATAAATTATGTAACGAGAGGAAAGTTCGAATTACCTCATTTACAAGATTATGTAAAAGAGGGCACTAGTACAAATACATCAATAGGAAACTATTTTTCTACTATGTTAGATCAATCTATGAACTGGAATGATGCAGAAAAACTTTGTGCGCAATGGGGAGGACATTTTGCTTTGAAGGGTATTATGAGTGTAGAGGATGCAAAAAAAGCAGTTGATATTGGTTGTACAGGAATAATGGTTTCAAATCATGGAGGAAGACAGCTTGATGGAGCTAGATCACCGTTCGATCAACTAGCAGAGATAGTAGATGCAGTAGGTGATAAAATTGATGTTATTTGTGAAGGAGGTTTTCAAAGAGGTACACACATGTTAAAAGCTTTATCATTAGGTGCAAAAGCTTGTGCTGGAGGACGGTTATACCTTTATGCATTAGCTGCAGCAGGACAAGCTGGTGTTGAAAGAGCTCTAGGACAGTACAAAACTGAGTTAGAGAGAGATATGAAATTAATGGGTTGTACAAAAATAAGTGACCTAAGTAGAAATAATTTAAGATTTAGATAGTCATGGGAGTTCATGACTGCCTCAATTTTGAGGATTTCCGAAATTTAGCAAAAAAAAAACTTCCAAGCCCAATTTTTCATTACATAGATGGCGGTGCAGATGATGAATCAACTCTTAAAAGAAATACAGAGTCATTTAAAGACTGTGATCTAATTCCAAATGTGTTAGCAAGTGTTGGAAAGCCTGATTTATCAACAACTCTATTTGGAAGAAAAATTGATATGCCAATTTTTCTTTCTCCTGCCGCAATGCAAAGACTCTATCATCCAGATGGAGATAGAGCATCAGCAATAGCAGCCGATAAATTCGGTACCTTTTATAGTATGTCCTCTATGGGTAATAATACTATTGAGGAGATATCTAATATTTCAAGCGGACCAAAACTTTTTCAGCTTTATGTTCATAAAGATAGATCCATATCCGATGATTTAATTGAAAGGTCTAGAAGATCTGGGTTCGATGCAATGTGTTTAACAGTAGATACATTAGTTGCAGGTAATAGAGAAAAGGACCATAGAACAGGATTTACAACTCCCCCAAAACTCACTTTTCAGAGTTTAATTAGTTTTGCAATGAGGCCAAGATGGGTGTTCAACTATTTAACTGGTAAAAAATTTGAATTATCAAATGTAAAAAAAAAAACAGATAAAGGAACGAATATTTCAAAGTCAGTAATTGAGTATATAAATGAGCAATATGATCCTGCTATGGGATGGAAAGATGCAGAATATTGTGCAAAAAAATGGAATGGTCCATTTGCGTTAAAAGGCATAATGTCAGTTGAGGACGCAAAAAGAGCAATTGATATTGGATGTACAGCAATTATGATATCAAATCATGGAGGAAGACAATTGGATGGATCTAGATCACCATTCGATCAAGTTAAAGCAATTTCTGATGCTGTAGGAGATAAACTTGAAATTATATTAGACGGAGGTGTGAGAAGAGGAACTCATGTCTTAAAAGCGATCGCGGCAGGGGCAAAAGCATGTAGTTTTGGAAAGATGTTTCTGTTCTCTTTAGCCGCAGGGGGACAGCAAGGTGTAGAACACCTATTAAAGATCATGCGTGAAGAAATTAATAGGAATATGGTTTTAATGGGGTGCAAAAATTTGAAAGAATTAAATAGTTCAAAAATAATTTATAGAAAGTAATATAAATTATAAAAGTTTTATTAGACAGTTGGCATTTTTTAAGCTAATTTTTAAAAAAATTAATCAAATATTTACGAAAGGTAAAATGAAATGAAGTTGGCTACAAATTTAAATAGACTAGGTACAGAAACCGCTTTTAGTGTATTGGCTGAAGCAAAGGCTTTGGAGGCAAAGGGGAATCCAATGATACACTTAGGTTTAGGCCAACCTGATTTTAAAACACCAAAACACGTCGTTGACGCCGCAAAAAAAGCGTTAGATGACGGCCATCATGGATACGTAATGTCAAACGGAATACCAGAATGCCGACAAGCTGTTACTAGATGGATTAAAAGAAGATATAATGCTGATGTTGATTTTGAAAGAATTTTAATAATGCCCGGTGGCAAACCAACAATGAGTTATGCAATACAATGTTTTGGTGAACCAGGAGCAGAGATAATTCACCCTACACCTGCTTTCCCTATATACGAGTCTATGATAAATTATACAGGATCTACTCCTGTTCCATATGATCTGACTGAAGATAAAGATTTAAAATTTAACCCTGAAAAAATATTATCATTGATTACTGATAAGACTAGATTGCTAATTTTAATTAACCCAAATAATCCAACTGGAAGCTTTGTAGAAAAAGAGTCTATTGATGTTTTAGCTGAAGGATTAAAAAAGTATCCGCATGTTACTATTTTAAGCGATGAAATTTATAGTAGACAAATTTTTGATAACAAAGAAATGCCATCTTTTTTTCATTACCCAGAGCTTCGTGAGAGATTAATAGTCTTAGAAGGTTGGAGCAAAGCGTATTCTATGACTGGATGGAGATTAGGCTGGAGTTTTTGGCCTAAAGAATTAGTTGGACATGTTAATAAACTTTTAATTAATAGTGTATCATGTGTTAATGCTGCGGCGCAGTTTGCCGGTATAGCAGCCCTTGATGGACCAGATGATTCAATCGATGAAATGATGGTTAAGTTCACACAAAGAAGAGACTTAATTCATAAAGGGCTAAATGAATTGCCTGGCGTTGAATGTAGTTTGCCAGGAGGTGCTTTTTACGCATTTCCAAAAGTAACTGGAACAGGAATGAGTGGTGCAGAATTTTGTAAAAAAGCCATGCATGAGGCTGGGGTTGCAATAGTTCCAGGTACGGCATTTGGTAAAACCTGTAATGATTACGTCAGATTTAGTTTCGCAGCATCCAGAGACAATATTTCTCAAGCATTAGAGAATATTAAAAAGATGTTGGGATAATTTAAATTTTCTTATAATCTATGTTCATTAAATTATTATGAGCATTGCATCTATAGAAACAGAACTTAAAAGTATATTTAAAGACAGATTTTCTACCTCGACTTCAACAAGATTTAATTATTCTCGCGGTGAAGATACTTATGATCCAGTTCCATCTCAAGCAGTCATTTTTCCTGAGACCAATGAAGAAGTTTCAACAATTTTAAAATTGTGTAATGAAAGAAAGATTCCTCTAGTGCCTTTTGGAACAGGTACATCTTTAGAAGGCAACGTTGTTGGAATTGAGGAAGGAATAACCATATCCTTAGAAAAAATGAACAAAATATTAAGCGTGAATGTCGAAGATTTTGATTGCAGAGTACAAGCGAATGTTACTAGAGAACAATTAAATGAACATTTAAGAGAGGATGGAGTATTTTTTCCAATAGATCCAGGTGCTAATGCAGCAATTGGTGGTATGGCCGCAACTTCTGCATCGGGAACTATGGCAGTTAAATACGGTACAATGCGAACAGTAATTACCGGTCTAACGGTTGTTTTACCGAACGGCGATATTGTAAACACTGGTGGCAGAACAAAAAAAACATCGGCAGGTTACAATTTAACAAATTTATTTATAGGATCAGAGGGAACTTTAGGAGTTATAACAGAAGTTCAATTAAGATTATCACCAATACCAGAAAGTATAATGAGTGCTGTTTGTCATTTTCCAGCATTAGAAGATGCAGTCAAAACGGCACAAGAAACTATCCAATACGGTATTCCAATTGCAAGAATAGAAATGCTTAACAAAGATCAAATGGATATAAGTATTAACTATTCAAAATTGAAAGATGTAAATGTAGAACCAACATTATTTTTTGAGTTTCATGGCTCAGAAATTTCTAATAAAGAATCTATAAAAGTTGTAGAGGAGCTTTCAAATAACAATAAAGGAAGTAAATTTAAGTGGGCTGCTGATTTAGAAGATAGAAATAAATTATGGCAAGCTAGATGGGATGTGTATTATTCTGTTAAAGCTTTGGTAAACAATGGCAGAGTATATTCTACTGATGTATGTGTTCCAATTTCAAGGATAACAGAATGTGTAAAATTTGCCGAAGTTGAGGTAAATAAAATTGGTTTAAGGGCACCTATGGTTGGCCACTTGGGAGATGGGAACTTTCATGTATTATTTCCATATGACCCTAATGACAAAGAAATTTATAAAAAAATCAGAGAATTTAGTAATAAACTAATAGATAAAACTTTGGAATTAAAAGGAACGATAACCGGTGAACATGGAGTCGGTTTGCACAAAAAAAGCTATCTTTTGAAAGAGCATCCAGATAACATACCATTGATGAAAACGATCAAAAGAAGCATCGATCCTAACAATATAATGAATCCTGGTAAAATATTTGATCTAAATTGATTATGAAAAAAATACTTGTCACTAGAAGGTTGTTAAGATCAAATGAGGATAAGCTTAAAAATTTATATGACGTGAGTCTCAATTTAAATGACGAATTGTATTCCCAAGATAAACTAATAGAGCTTAGTCAAGGATGTGATGGAATTTTATCTGCGTTAACAGACAAATTAGATGAGGAAACAATAAATAAATTACCAGATAGCGTAAAAATTTTGTCTAATTTTGCAGTCGGTTTTGGAAATATTGATCTTGAAGCAGCAAAAAAAAGAAATATTGCAGTAACTAATACGCCAGAAGTCTTAACAGATGCTACTGCAGAAATTGGAATCTTATTAATTTTAGGTGCGTGCAGGAGAGCTTCCGAAGGTATTGAGGGTGCAAGAGAGTCTAATTGGAAGTGGTCTGCTGATTATCTTATTGGCAAACAATTAACTGGAGCACGACTAGGAATTTTGGGCATGGGTAGAATAGGTCAAAAAATTGCTCACATAGCTAGATCATTAGGTATGATTATACATTATCACAACAGATCTAAGCTCAGTGGTGATAAAGATCAAGGAGCAACTTATCATGAAACTCTAGACAGTTTATTGTCTGTATCAGATGTATTATCTGTATGTTGTCCAGCCTCTAAAGAGACTGTCAATTTAATAAATAAAGATGCATTAGAAAAATTGCCCAAAGGAGCAGTAGTAACCAACGTAGCCAGAGGAGACATCGTTGATGACGAAGCTTTGATAGATGCATTAGATAGAAGAAAAGTATATGCAGTTGGTCTTGACGTATATAAAGGAGAGCCAAACTTAAATCCTGGGTACATGAAGCACAAGAGTGCATTTATATTACCGCATCTAGGTAGTGCCACAAAAGAAACTAGGACTGCAATGGCTAATCTAGCCATTGATAATCTTACAGAATTTTTTGATACTGGTGGCTGTAAGAATAAAGTTAACTAATAGATGTAAATAATTACCACTCAAGGTTGTAAATAATTTGTAATAAGTCTATTTAGCATAGGACTCTTCAACCCTTTTATGCTTTAATTGCATAGTTAATTAACTAAGAGGAGAGAAGAATGATTAAATCTAAAAAATCTTTGAAGGGAAAAACACCTTCAAGAAGAAAATTCTTCAAGACAGCAGCAGCAGCCGGTGTAGCAGCAGTTGCAATGCCTTACGTAAATTTAGGTGCAGCTCAAACCTTGAAAATGCAAGCAGCATGGCCAAGTGGAGCTAACATATTTTTCGAAATGGCAGGCGACTATTGCAAAATGGTTAGTGATATGTCTGGAGGATCTCTAAAAATTGATCTACAACCTGTTGGAGCAGTTGTAAAGACCAGTGAAATTGGTCAAGCTGTTAGCTCAGGTGCTGTTGACATGGGTCACTGGGTAACTGCATACTGGTATGGTAAAAATCCAGCTGCATCTTTATTCGGAACTGGTCCGTCATACGGAATGTCATCTCAGGAAGTAATGGGATGGATGGAATATGGTGGAGGAAGAGCTCTGTATGAAGAGACTATTGCAAAAGTAGGCTTTGATTACACTGGTGTATTCCATATGCCAATGCCAGCACAACCATTTGGTTGGTTTAAGAAAAACGTAACTAAAGTATCTGATGTTAAAGGTATGAAGTATAGAACAGTTGGTCTTGCTACTAACGTTCTTACTGCAATGGGAATGGTCGTAAGACAATTACCAGGTGGTGAAATTCAACCAGCAATGAAAACTGGTTTAATTGAAGCAGCTGAGTTTAATAACCCAACTTCAGACTCTCAGTTTGGTATGCAAGATGTTTCTAAGCACTATCACTTAGGAAGTTTCCACCAATCACAAGAGATGTTTGAAATACCAATTAACAACAAATCTTTCAACAGTCTGTCACCAGCAAATCAAGCAATTTTAAAAAACGCTGCTTATGCTGCAAATACAGATAACTATTTCAAAGCATTAGTTAGATATTCAGCAGATTTATCTAAATTAATGAATGAACATAAAGTTAACGTTTACCAAACGTCTGATGAAATTTTAGCTCAACAACTAAAAGGTTGGGATAAAGTAATTGGCGATTTTACGAAGAAAGACGCTTTCTTCAAAAAAGTCGTAGATTCTCAAAAAGCATACGCTAAGAGAGTAATGAAATACTTGCTGATGAATCAGCCTAATTACAAGCTAGCATATGAAAATGAGTTTGGACCAATTGGTAAAGTTAAAATATAAACTTTAACTAAAGTAAATTTAAAGGGGGCTAAAAGGCCCCCTTTTTTTTGTTTGCTAAACTAACTGTATTTATCATAGAGTAAAACAATGAGATCTTTCATAAAATTTGCAGATACCCTTAGTGCTTCAATGGGAAAAGCTTTCTCTTGGTGCATTGTAATTTTAATGGGAGGCACATGTTATGAAGTAATTATGGCATATGCTTTTAATAGTCCCACATTATGGAACTTTGATTTTAGTTTACAGATGTATGGAGCTATTTTTATGATGGCAGGAGCATATACCTTATCTACAGAAGCACATGTAAGAGGGGATGTCATCTACAGACTATTCCCAACAAGAGTTCAAGGTTGGATTGATTTAGTTTTATATTTTATTTTTTTCTTTCCAGGTATTTTAGCTTTAGTATTTTATGGATATGAATACGCAGCACTCGCTTGGAAAATAAAAGAAACTAGCTGGAATAGTCCGGCACAAATACAAATTTATATGGCAAAGTCTATAATACCCTTATCTGGACTCTTATTAGCAATTCAGGGTATTAGTGAAGTGTTTAGAGCAATTATATGTATTAAAACAGGTCACTGGCCAGAAAGACTATCAGCAGACGCTGAAGAAACAGAAAAAGTATTAATGAGAACCTCACAAAAGGATGACAAAGCCGATGTTATTTGAACTTTCAAATCCTGAGATAGCAATTTTAATGATGAGTTTATTTCTTTTTGCTGTTTTATTAGGTTTCCCAATCGCATTCACTTTATTAGCGATGGGAGTTGGATTTGGTTATTATGCTTACTTTGATCCAAGTAGAATGGATCATTTACTCGATAATCGGATATTTTCTTTATTAGTTCAAAATACCTATACGATAATGGATAATACCGTTTTAACTGCAGTCCCCTTATTTCTTTTTATGGGCTATCTAGTAGAAAGAGCAGGAATTGTAGCAAAATTATTTTTTGCGATTAGATTAGCATCTCATCGACTACCAGCATCAATGGCTGTTGCAGCACTTGTAACTTGTGCACTATTTTCAACAGCAACAGGAATTATCGGTGCTGTTGTAACTTTAATGGGACTTCTAGCTTGGCCGGCAATGATAAGAGCTGGATATGATAAAAAATTTGCATCAGGTGTAATTTGCTCTGGAGGTTGCTTAGGAATACTAATCCCACCGAGTATTATGTTAATTGTTTATGCTGTTATAGCTCAGCTTTCGCCCTTAAGACTTTTTGCAGCTGCGATATTTCCAGGTTTAATGTTAGCTGGATTGTATATTCTCTATGTAATAATAAGAGCGTATTTTAATCCATCTTTAGCACCTAAACCAGCAGCAGAGGAAATACCACCGAGATCAGAGATATTGAAAGAGGTATTAGTATCTTTTGTTCCATTATTTTCTTTAATAATTTTAGTACTTGGTACAATTTTAGCAGGACTTGCAACTCCAGCCGAGGCTGCAGCAGTCGGTGCTTTTGGAGCTTTAGTGCTTTCATATTTCTATAAATCTTTAAAATGGAAAAACTTTAAAGAGTCTGTATTTCTTACAGCAAAAACAAGTGCAATGATTATGTGGTTGTTTGTGGGTTCATGGACCTTCGCATCCGTATTTTCATACCTTGGAGGACATGAAGTTTTTGAAACGTTCTTCAAATCAATGGATATTCAACCATGGCAATTTCTAGT
>CACGAM010000006.1 GCA_902571055.1 uncultured Pelagibacteraceae bacterium
TTTTCCTGAGCTCCCTTTAAAGTCTTTCCCATCAACTGTTGCCTCGTAATCAAAATTTACTAGATCTCCTTTTTTGGCTTTATATTCATTAGTTACATCCTTAAAATTTTGTTGAGTTTTAGCTATTTGTTCAATTCTTTTGTCAGTCTCTTTTTTATCTATTTTTACTGAGTAATCTTCAAATTTTAAACTTTCGAAAGGTTTGATATCAACTTTAGGAAGTTCTGTTACTGAAATCACATACTCTAGGTCCTTGCCTTCTCCAAAAGATTTTAAATCTATTTTTGGTTGTCCAGCTGGTTTAATTTTATTGTCCTCTAATGCTTTTGCAGATGTCTCTTTTAATACCTTATCTATAACTTCTCCGTATACCGCTTTACCAAATTGTCTTTTAAGAATTTCCGTTGGTACCTTACCTGGTCTAAATCCTTTTAAAACTACATCTTTTTTAATTTCTTGATATTTGCTATCAAGTTCTTCTAAAATAGTTTTTTTATCAATTAAAATTTTGATATTTTTTTCTAAACCTTTTTTATTTTCAACAGTTACTTTCATAATTAATGGTAGGCGAGAAAGGACTCGAACCTTCACATGTTGCCATATTGGTTCCTAAGACCAACGCGTCTACCAATTCCGCCACTCGCCCAATTTTTTAAGTTTTATATATTAAAGTATTAATTTGTCCAATGAGAATAATTATTAATTATATTAATAATTCTTATTATTATTTAAAAAAAATGTTATTTTAAAAGATAATTATGAAAATCAGTAAAACAACTTTAGTAGTTATCATATATATAATTGGCGTAATTTTAGGAGCGTTTTTTTTAGATATTTGGGGTGCCGAAACAAGCATGAAAAAAGGATTTATTGCTCTAGGTTGGACGGCTTTATTCTTAGTTGGAATATTCTTTGTTGATCGAGACAAAGAGGAATAAATCTTTAGATGAAAGCAGAAGTAATAGCTTTAAATAAAAAAATTATAAATTGCAATAAATGCTCTAGACTTATTGAATTTAGAAAAAAGATAGTTAAAAAAAAAAGAAAACAATTCATTGACCAAAAATATTGGGGAAAACCAATTACAGGTTTCGGAGATATAAATGCTAAAATGTTATTTGTTGGCCTTGCACCAGCTGCACATGGGGCAACAAGAACTGGTAGGGTTTTTACAGGAGATAAATCATCTGAGTTTTTATATAAATGTATGTTTAAAGCAGAAATTTCGAATATTCCTACCTCCGAGCATATTAATGATGGGTTAAAGCTTAATGATGCATTTATCACTGCTGCATTAAAATGTGTCCCGCCTGAGGATAAGCCAAATAAAGATGAGCTGCATAATTGTTTTAATTTTTTTGAACAAGAAATAAATTTATTAAAAAATTTAAAAGTTATTATTGCTTTAGGTAAAATAGCTTTTGATGCATGTATAGATTTCTATAAAAATAATCACAAATTAAGAAACAAATTTAAATTTGTTCATGGTAAATCATATAAACTTCCAAATAATATTCTATTGGTTGGTTGTTACCATCCTAGCCCAAGGAATGTAAATACAGGACGTATCAATGAAAAAAAAATGACTAATTTGTTTAAAAGTATTAAGAAAAAAATTAATTAATATATTCGTTTAATTTATTTTTTAATATTTCTGGAATTTTTGTTGGCTTACCATCTGAATTTACTGATACTAGATGTATATCTGCAGAAGCTATCAATTCTTTATCTCTATTAATATTTTGTTCCATAATAAAAGAGGTTTTTGTTATTTCTTTAATTGTAGATATGATGCTAACTTTATCTTCAAAGATGGCTGGTTTTTTATAATCAATGTTGCATGACTTTACTATTATTAAAATTCCAAACTCTTTTTTTAATTCGGTATTCGAAAAACCCATCTCGTAAATAGCTTCAGATCGAGCTCTTTCTAAAAATTTTAAATAGTTTGCATAATAAACTACACCACCGGCATCTGTATCCTCATAATAAATTTTAAGTTCATATTTAAAAGAATTAGTCATTAATTAACCATATCAAATTTCGTTTTTTTTTAATACAACATATAATATGAAAGTTTATATTGTTTGGTTAATTGGAGTGGTATTATGGAATTTTGGTTACCCAGCTGCAACTCCAATACTTGATGTCATTGCAGCAATCATTTTATCTTTTATAAGTATGGGGTTAAAAAAATATTTAAAATTTTAACTATTCAGATGAAAAGTAAATATTTTGATAATATGCTATAGATTTTATTTTTGAATTATCAGTATCAGTCATAATAGCAACTCCATTTAGTTCATTTACATCTAAATCGTGAAGTTTTTTAAAATCTTTTTTAACATTAGTTTTTACAGTGACCCATTCATTATTATCAGTTTTTGTAGTAGCAAGAACATAATCAATGGATTTTTTAGTAAAAGGACTTCGCCAGTACTGACCTATTTCTTCATTGCTAGAAAATACGTAATTTATAGCTCTATTAGATAAAGCTGTTGACCCAGTTTTTTTTATTACAAATACTCTGGCAGCATAATCATGACCTTTTTTACTTTTTTCATCTATTCCAGATAAATCTTTTTCTACTTTCCAAGTAATATTTAGAAAAGGTGTTTTACTTAAATCTATCAAAATTTCCTTTCCTAATCCTGATGCCTGGCCTTCAGCTTCAGCCTTTAAAAAGTTACCATTTTCGTTAGATCCTAAGGTGTATTTTGTGTTTTTTTTAATTTTCCTTACTGTCAAATTATCAAATTCTTCTTTGGTGAAATTAAATGCTTGAATTTCTTCAGCGAATGATCCGAAATTAAATAATGTTATTAATAATACTACTAATGAAAAAATCTTAATCATACTAGGGTATTAAAATAATCTTAGGAGCAGCACAAGTGCCATTATGTATCTGCTTAAATGCTTCAGCTCCGTTTTTAAGTTGTCTATATTCAACCCAATTTAAATCTCCAATCAAGCCATCACTTAAAAAATTTATTGTGTTTTGAAAATCTCTAGTTGTATAACAATAGGTCCCAATAAAAGATATTTCTTGTAGTGTTATTTTTCTAGTGTCGAATGCGCCATCAGAATTTGTTAATCCAGCATGAATTATAACACTTCCTGGTTTAGCAAATTCAGTTGTTAATTGACGAGTTTTTTCATTACCTACTGCATCTATAATTAAATCAAATGAATTAATTTTCAAATCTTTAGAATTTGGTGAAATGACTTTTGATTTAAGATTACCTTCACACACTTTTAATCTTTTTTCATTTATTTCTAAAAGAGTTACAATATTACTTTGTTTTATATTTTCTAAAATTAAAGCACTTAAAATTCCAATTGCACCTCCACCAATAATTAAAATATTTGCATCTTTAATTGATAATCTTAAATTTTTTTCTCCCAATTCTACCGCATGAAGAGCTACAGCTGTAGGCTCAGTTATGGCAGCTTTTTTCATATCTAATTTGTTTGGTAAATTACTAATATTCGTATCTGGAACTGCCACGAACTCAGCTAAACCGCCCTCTTTAACAAATGGTTTATTCATGCCAATTAACGCTCTTTGTTCACACAAATGTTCATTATTAGAATTACAAAATTGACAATCTCCACAACTAATTAAAGGATTTATTATAACCTTTTGACCAATATTTTTTCCAACCTCAACTATTCCACTAATTTCATGACCTAATATTAAAGGTGGAACTCTTCTTTCATCTTTTCCGTGATAGGCATGCATGTCAGACCCACAAATTCCTGATGCATTAACTTTAATTAAACTTTCACCTGGCATTATGATTGGATCCTCGTAGTCTTTATAAACTACTGTTTCTATATCGGTATATACCAGTGCTTTCATTATTTACTTACAAGAAGATAATAAATAATAAATGCAACAATTGCACCAATTATCCAAGCAAAAGACTGTATAAAATTTAAACTAACGTTCCATATTGTAGATGATGAAAAAATAAAACCTATAAAAATTGAGTACAAACTTTTTAAATGCCAACCTTTGCTATAGAAGTATGTTCCATTTGACTCTAATGAATAAATATCCTTATTCTCTATTTTTGAACCTTTAATTATAAAATAATCAGCGATCATTACACCAAATACTGGACCGAAAAAGGATCCCAGTGTATCTAAAATTGATAAAATTCCAATTTGACTTAATATAGGTAACCAAAATAGTCCTACAAAAAAAGAGATTAAAATAATAATCAAACCAGAGTTATTTAAATTAAGTTTATTTGGTAAAAAATTTATTAAGATATTTTGAGAAGGAATATAATTTGCAATTAAATTTGTTGAACAAGAAGCAACAATAATAAAAATGATAACTACAGTAGATAAAAATGTATTATTTAATTTTCCTATAATATCGTTAGGATTAGTTAATAATCTATCAATTTCAATCGCATTTTTTGAGAGAATTATATCCGCGCCTAAAATAATCAAAATTGCGAATAGGGAAAATAATATAAAATTTAGTAGTAAACTTAAATTACCTTTTATTAATTGATCATTGCTTTTTACATATCTAGAAAAGTCCCCAAAATTTAAAATTATTATAGAGTAAAATGCAAACAAAGTGCCTGTCACAGTTATCAATGGAGCAATATTACTTTTCGAAAAGAAATTTTTATAATTCAAACTTAATTCAACAGATTTTATAACATCTTGAAAGTGCTCAGTAATAAGTATTAAAAAAATTGCTAAACCAAAATAAACAAAATAGCTTGAGAACCTTATTATCGATCTTACAAAATGTTGGCCTTTGCTAAATAAAATATATTGAACATATAAAGTAAAAATAAACGAGATTATATCAATTAAATTCATTCCCATAAAAAATGTGAGAAGTATTTCGTTTTCCATAAATTCTCTGTTTACTGAAAAAATAAGAATTCTTAATAAATACCCAATTGCTTTTGAAATAAAAAACGTTTGAACACCAAACATAAAAATACCGACTATGCCTCTTATTAAAGCGACATATTTTGCACCTATCACACCAGTCGATGTTCTTAAAATTACTGGGAAAGGAAGTCCGTATTTCTGGGAAGGCTTACCAATATAAGTTGAGAATATAAAAGCTAATATTGATGCAATTATACCTCCATAAAAAACAACAAAGAAATTTAAATCATATGCTAAATAAAGTGACGCTATAAGAGAGAAGCCAATTACACTTTGAATACTTACGGCCCAAAAACAAAATAAATCTTTCCAATTCCAATTTTTATCATTTGGGTTTACTGATACAATTTCCCAATTAATTAGATTTCTAGATTTATCTTGAATCACTTGGCTTATATTAAACAAATATTAATTACTGTCCATACAAGAGAGCTGGTAGCCAAAGGGCAATTTTAGGAAATATAATTATCAGTATTAATCCAAAAACTTGTAGGACCATAAATTGCATCATACCTAAGTATATATCTTTTAAATCCCACTCTGGAACAACCCCTTTTAAAAAGTAAGCTGATAATGCTACTGGAGGAGAAAGCCAGGCAGTCTGTAAGTTTACTGCTACCAAAATTGCAAACCATGTAAGATTAAATCCTAAAGCTTCTATTAAAGGTAAGATTATTGGAATTATGATCATAACTATTGGAACCCATTCTAAAGGCCAACCTAATAAAAAAATCATAATCATAACCATCGCTAAAATTAAGTACTTGCTCATTTCAAGTCCTAATAGGAATTCTGTTAACATAGTTGGTGTACCTAATCTTGCAAAGACAGCACCAAAAAAATTTGAAGCTGCAACTAGAACCATTATTAATGCTGTAATTTCTAAAGTTTTAATTAATGCTTCTTGTAATTTTTTTAAATTTAATTTTTTATAAGCTAAAGATAATAATAGTGCTCCCATTGCTCCGCAGCCCGCAGCCTCAGTAGGTGTTGCAAATCCAAATAAAATACTTCCAAGTGCAGCGAAAACTAGTGCTGCTGGCGGAACAAGACCCAAGAAAAATTCAATCCAAACTTCCCTCATACTTGTTGCTCTCAACTCTTCAGGCAGAACTGGTCCAAGACTTGGATCTAACCAACACCGAATTGTTGTATAAGCCGCGTAAAGAGAAGCTAACAAAATACCTGGTAATATCGCTGCCGCAAATAGGTCAATTACAGGTATTTCCATTATTGGACCCATTACAACCAACATAATACTTGGTGGTATTAAAATACCTAATGTTCCACCAGCTGTTATTGTGCCTGCTGCTAATCTTACATTATACTTTGAACGTTTCATAGATTTTGCAGCCATAATTCCAAGAATTGTTACTGAAGCTCCAACTATTCCAGTAGCTGCTGCAAATATTACGGAAACAAATAATACAGCATAATATAAAGAACCTCTTACTTTTGCCAACATAAGTTGAAATGATGAAAATAATCTTTCCATAAGCCCAGCTTGCTCCATCATAATTCCCATAAAAACAAATAATGGAACAGCGGCAAGAGTTTGTTCTGTCATAACCATTGAAAATTGCAAGGTCATCAAATAAAAAACTAATTTTCCAAATCCTAAATAACCAAAAACAAATCCAAGAAAAATTAAAGTGAATGAAATTGGAAAACCTATAAAAATTGCAAACAGCATTACTCCTACTAGAATAAATCCAAGAATTTCAGGACTTATTAAGTGTGAGATCATTTACCCTCTCCTGGCCATTTACCTCTTGTTGCTGCCCAATAACTTTTTAATAGTTCAGAAACACCCTGTATCAAAAGGAAAATAATACCAACAAGTAAGCATAACTTTATTGGCCATAAAAAAGGCATCCAAGCAGTATCCATACCTTTATCACCTCTCCTAATTGATTCCTCTACAAAACCAATAGTCATGTAACAAAAAACAAGCATGCCAGGAAAATAAAATAAAATATATAACCAAAAATCAATTGTACCTTGAGTTTTTGTTTTGAAATTTCGATATAAAAAGTCTGCTCTTATATGAACACCTTTAGATAAAGCATATCCGGCACCTAACATAAATAAAGCTCCATATAAAAACCTGCTCATGTCATAAGCCCAATAAGTGGGAGCTAAAAATAATTTTCTAGCTAAAACCTCATAAGTCATTGCTAAGATTAAAGGGACAGTTATCCAGCAAACAATATTTCCCACAATCTTACTAAGATGATCAATTTTTAATATAATATTAGCCATTAATTTAGGCATATCGTCAGGCATTTTATTTTGATTACTTCTTCTCTCAGCAATCATTTCGTCAGATATATCTAATTTATCAATTTCGTCTTTCATAAAGAAATTTTTATAGATAGAGCGGACATAATTGTCCGCTCTAAATTATTTGAATGTTTATTTTAAAGTAGCTGCGTGAGCCATTCCAAGTTTAGCATTAGACATTTGTGCTCCACTCCAGAACGGTACAGCTATATCTGCAAACTCTTTCATAGAGTCGTACACTTCTTTAAAAAATGCGTTTTCTGCTGCATTTTTATTCAATGTAGCTTTTGCTGCAGCCATATACTCTGTAAAGTAATCAGTCGGCGTGTCCTCTAAAATTACTCCGTGTTTTGTAGTTAGTTCTCTTAGTGCCAACCCATTTTCATATATTCTTCTACTCAATGACTTATTTAAAGACGCATTAGCAGCGACCTCTAAAGATTTTTTTTCATGATCTGTCATTGCATTATATGTTTTTCCAGTGATATAGAAATCAGCATTAACCACTACTTGGTGTAAACCTTGAAGATAATAGTGCTTTAATACTTTTTGGAAACCAAATACTAAATCTGGTTTTGGACAACACCATTCAGCAGCATCAATAGTTCCTGCTTCTAGAGCTGGAAGAATATCTCCACCACCCATTGCGACTGATGCTATACCAATATCTTTATATGTTTGACCTGGAATTCCTGGAGGAGTTCTGAATTTATATTTTCTAAAGTCAGCCATATTCTTAATTGGTTTTGGAAACCAACCTAAAGCTTCTGGTCCAACTGGTTGAAGCATAAATCCTTTTATGTCTCTTCCCATTTCTTTCCATAATCTATCGTATAATTCCTTACCGCCACCATATTGAAACCATGATAAAAACGCTAAGTTATCTATACCAACACCTCCACCTGCAACTGGAGAACCGAACAACATTGCAGCTGGATGATCACCAGACCAGTAGTGTGTCCAAGCGAAACCACAGTCAATTAATCCTTTGTCAACAGCATCTAAAGTTTCCTTTCCACCGACAACTGTTCCAGCTGGCATTATTTCAAATTTTAAAGATCCGCTAGTCAGAGCTGTTACTGTGTCTGTAAAGTCTTTTAGCATTACAACTTCGTCAGCTTTGGGATTCAGAACTGTTTGACACTTAAGTGTTTTTGCTGACGCATTTGATATAAATCCAAACGCTATAGTCACAGCAAATAACATTGAAATGATTTTTTTCATTATTTTTCCCTCTTTCTTGTTAAATTTAACTTTCATATCCTTTCAAAAAAAAGCTAATGTTACAAGTCACAAATCATTTAATTTTGTCTTAAAAAGCGTTATTAATTACATATGGAAGAATTTGATTACATAATAATTGGTGCAGGGTCTGCAGGTTGTGTTTTAACAAATAGAATAATTAATTCCGGTAAATATAAAGTTCTTTTAATCGAAGCAGGTGGAAATGATAGTTATCCATGGATACATATTCCTGTTGGTTATTATAAGACTATGCACAATCCAAAAACTGACTGGTGTTACAAAACTGAACCAGATGAGACAATGGAAAATGTATCGATACCTTATCCAAGAGGTAAAACATTAGGTGGAAGCTCATCTATTAATGGTTTACTTTATATAAGAGGTCAAGAGCAAGATTATGATATTTGGAGACAGTTGGGAAATAAAGGTTGGAGTTGGAGAGACGTACTTCCATATTTTATTAAAGCAGAAGATCAGGAAAGAGGGTCTAGCGAATTTCATGGTAAAGGTGGCCCATTATCAGTTTCAGATCAGAGAATTAAACTTGATATTTTGGATGTTTTTCAAACAGCAGCTTCAGAGGTAGGGATACCAAAAGTAGATGATTTTAACAAGGGAGATAATTTTGGTTGTGGTTACTTTCAAGTAACGGAAAGAAATGGTCTAAGATGTAGTGCTGCTGTTGGATATTTAAATCCAATCAAAAAAAATAATAATTTAAAAATAGAAACCAGATGTCATGTTCAGAAGATCAACTTTGAAAATAAAAAGGCTGTGAGCGTTGATTATTTAAAAGGAGACAACAAACTTACAGTTAAAGCCAATAAAGAAATTATATTAAGTGCTGGCTCGATCGGAAGCCCACAAATATTACAAACTTCTGGTATAGGAGAAAGTTCTAAACTTAAAAAGTTAGGTATAGAAATAGTAAATGATTTAAAAGGCGTAGGCAAAAATTTACAAGATCACTTAATGTTTAGACCTGTCTATAAAGTCAAAAATATTAAAACATTAAACAAAAAAATTAATAGTGTATTTGGAAAACTTTTAATTGGTTTAGAGTATGTTTTTGCTCGAAGGGGTCCAATGACTATGGGGGCAAGTCAACTTTGTGGTTTTGCTAAAAGTGATGAAAATAGAGAAACGCCTAATTTACAATTTCATATACAACCAATTAGCACTGATAAACTTGGCGGTGCAAACCTTCATAATTTTGATGCATTTACTCCAACAGTTGCGAATATTAGACCAACAAGTAGAGGAGAAATTAACATAATAAGTTCAGACTCTAGAGATAATCCAAAAATTAAAATGAATTATTTATCAACCGAGGAAGATCGAAAAGTTGCGGCAGACGGTATAAAATTAATTAGAAAAATTGTTATGGAAACAGATGAATTTAAAAAATATGAGCCAGAGGAATTTAGACCAGGAGCACATATTCAAGAGGGAGAGGAAATTGTAAAAGCTTGCAGTCACTATGCGCAAACAATATTTCATCCTGTAGGAACATGTAAAATGGGAAATGACAACTATGCAGTTGTATCAGATGAATTAAAAGTTCATGGTGTTAACAATTTAAGAGTTATCGATGCATCTATTATGCCAAATATAACATCTGGAAATACAAATGCTCCTACAATTATGATTGCCGAAAAGGGTGCTGATATGATACTGAACAGTTAATGTTAACTGAGCAGATTCTTATTTTTATTCAAATAATTTTATTAGATTTAGTTTTAGCTGGAGATAATGCAATAATTATTGGTATGGTTGCTTCACAATTTCCAAACGAACAAAGAAAAAAAATTATTTTTTGGGGTATTGGAGCTGCAATTGTTCTAAGAATTATCTTTACATTAATTACTGCTTATCTTCTTCAGATTACTGGTTTAAGACTAATAGGTGGAGTGCTTCTACTTTATGTATGTTACAAACTTTATATAGATGTAGTTAAAGGAAATGCCACTGAAGAAAAAAGTCCGTCTGTAGAAAATACTAACTTATTTAAAGCTATTACTACTATCATTATTGCAGATGTGACAATGAGTTTAGACAACGTATTAGCAGTGGCTGGAGCTGCAAAAGATCATTATTATTTACTAATATTTGGTTTAGTTTTATCTATTGCACTAATGGCTGTTGCTGCAAATTTAATATCGCAATGGATTAAAAAATATAAATGGATTGCATGGCTTGGTTTATTAGCAATTCTCTTTGTTGCAATTGAATTGATTTATACTGATATAAAGTTATTCATATAGAATGTATTTAAAAAAATATAACTTAAAAAATAAAGTTGCATTAGTAACTGGAGCAGGTAAAGGTCTTGGTAAGGCTTGTGCAATCGCATTAGCGGAGGCAGGTGCTAATTTAGTAATAATAAGCAGAACTCAGAAAGATTTAAATCAAGTCTCAAAAATTATAAAAAAATTAAGAGTTAAATGTAAAAGTTATATTTGTGATGTAACTGATTATGATCAAATTAAATCTATTATTGATAAAATTCCAAGGATTGATGTATTGATTAACAATGCGGGGACTAATTTTCCTGAACATTTTACAAAAGTTAGAAGATCAAACATGGAATACATGGTTAAAATAAATAATGTAGCAGCATTCAATCTCGCCCAATTATGTACTTTGAAAATGTTGAAGATAAAAAACAGGAAAAAAATAGGCGGATCGATTGTTAATATGTCATCTCAAATGGGTCATGTTGGAGGACCTATCAGAAGTGTTTATAATATGAATAAACATGGTTTAGAGGGGTTAACTAAAGGTATGGCGATCGATTTAGCAAAATATAATATTAGAGTTAATACTGTGTGCCCAACATTTGTTGTAACACCTTTAACTTCAAAATTTTTAAAGAATAAGAAATTCAAAAAAGAAACTTTGAATAATATTCCTTTGGGTAGATTTGCAGAAATGTCAGAAATCGCATCAACAGTAGTTTTTCTTGCTTCTGACGCAGCATCAATGATTACAGGAACTTCATTATTAGTAGATGGTGGATGGACAGCAAAATAATAAAATACTTATTTGTTTCTATTTTTATTTTCTCAAATTCATTGGCAATTGAGTTTAATGGCAAGTTTATGCAAGGGCATTTTATTGTAGGACAAACAGAAACTAATTCAAAAATATACATTGATAAAAAAGAGATAAAAGTTTCTAAAGATGGTTTTTTTGTATTTGGCATTGATAGAGATAGAAAATTTGATTTAGTAGTCACAAAAATATTGGATGGAAAAACAGAAAAAATTACAAAAAAAATTTATAAAAGAAAATATCAAATTCAGAGAATTGATGGTTTAGATGAAAAAAAAGTAACACCTCCAGAAGAGGTTTATAATAGAATTAAAGAAGAAAATAACAGAATTGGAAAAGCAAGAGCTATTAATTCCGATTTAATTTTTTTCAAAAACCAATTTATAATGCCCGTAAAAGGAATTGTAACAGGAGTTTATGGAAGTCAAAGAATATTAAATGGAAAACCAAAATGGCCTCATTACGGAATTGATATTGCTGCACAAAAAGGAACTAAAATTAAGTCATCAGGTTCGGGCATAGTTACCATGGCTGAAGATGACTTATATTATACTGGCGGTACAATAATCATGGATCATGGTCATGGAATTTCTACAATATATTCACATCTTGAAAAGGTAATGGTTAATGTTGGTGATGAAATTAACCAAGGAGAAGTTATTGGAACAGTTGGGTCGACTGGAAGATCAACAGGTCCACACTTAGATTTTAGAGTCAATTGGTTTCAAACAAGACTAGATCCAATGACTATTCTCAACTAATTAACCGCATAGAATTAGTAATAATTAAATGATATTTTTTGAAAATTATGCTTAAAAAAAAAATTAAAAAGTATTTATTAATCGGAGGATTTTCTTTCTTTTTCATAAAAGGAATAATTTGGTTGATAATAATTGCAGGTGCTTTTTTCGGAATAGGTAAATTATAGGAGGAAAAATGTTTGTTGCAATGAATAGATTTAAAATAGTAAAAGGTAAAGAAATTGAATTTGAAAATGTTTGGAAAAACAGGGACTCATTTTTAGAAAATGTACCAGGATTTAAAAATTTCAATTTGATAAAAGGTGAAGCAAAAGAAGATCATACACTATATGCTTCTCATAGCATATGGGACTCAAAGGAAGACTTTATAAACTGGACAAAGTCAGAGTCTTTTAGATTAGCACATAAGAATGCTGGTCAGCATAAAGACTTGTATATTGGAGCGCCAAATTTTGAGGGGTTTGAAAAAGTTTTATAAATTAATCTAATTGAGACTCAACAAATTCCCAATTAATTAGTTTTTCAAAGAAGTTGTCTAAATATTCTGGTCTTCTATTTCTGTAATCTACATAATAGGAATGTTCCCATACATCACATCCTAATATTGGTTTCATGTTATGAATTAAAGGATTTTCAGCATTTGGCGTTTTGCTTACAACTAATTTTCCATTACTTATCGATAACCAGCACCAACCTGATCCAAATTGAGTAATTCCTGCCTGAATAAATTGTTTTTTAAATTCCTCAACACTTCCTAAATCAGACTTTATTCGATCCTCTAATTTTTTTGGCATGGAGCCTCCCCCATTTGGCTTCATGCATTTCCAAAACAATTCATGATTCCAATGTTGGCTAGCGTTATTAAAAATACCTGCTTTTGATTTATCTTTTGAGGAATTATGAACAATTTCTTCTAACGACATCCCAGCCATATCAGTATCTTTAATAAAATTGTTTAAATTTGTTATATAAGTTTGATGATGTTTTCCGTGATGAAGATCTAAAGTTTCTTCTGACATTATAGGCGCTAAAGCATTTTTAGCATAATCAAGTTTTGGAAGCTCAAAAGTCATATTGTTTTATATCTTAATTAACAATCATTTATCAAGTAGTAATATTAATTATTATTTATAGAATTTTCCTCTCTCATTAATATTGGTCTACCATCGTGAGCTGTGTTTAAAGGTATAATTTTTCCTTTGTACTTAGCACATAAAGTTGGTGCACTTCTAACTTCTTTTCCTAAATTTACCTCTAAATCTACAATTACTAATTTAGCTTCATCTAATTCTTTTAATACTTTCATTTTAAATCTCCTATAATTAAATTTAACATACCAATATCTAAATTTATCTAAATGAGACAAATCATATCTTGAAAAATTTTAAATAATATTAACTTATAGATTATGAGATATTTTGAAAAAGTAAGTAAAACTTTACCTGAATTTCAAGGTTCTAACTGGCTACTTAGAATTCCGTTTGCAATTGTTTTTATACAACAGGGTTTAAGTAAATTACCATTGAATGTTGAAGATGCTGAAGGATTTAATTTACCAATGTCAGTGTGGTTTTTTGTTGCGTACGGTGAAATATTTGCGGGGATAGGTTTAATAATTGGTGGATTATTAAGAATAAAATTTTTATGGCCTTGGATAGGAGATTTAATAACTAGATTTTCAGGAATTGTAATTGCAGGAATAATGACAGGCGTTATTTTAATATTAGAGCCACCAAGTATCCAATATGTATTACTACACGATAGTTTCCACGTTATTTTATACGTTGGAGGATTATTTTTTGCGTTACGGGGTAATAGAGTAAAATAATACAATTAATAATTTTAAGTTTTATTGCATATTTTTTTATATAAGTCTCTTGCGCTTAACCAGCCATTTTCAAGTCTAGGTCCACCAAACCAATCTGCACAGATGCCTAAGCCGATTTTTTTGTCCCAATAACTATAATTTTTTAATGGTAATGAATTTGAAGAATATTTCCAACCATGAATATGAGTAAAATATATTTTTTTGATTTTAACTTTCGTGAGATTTTTAAATTTATTTATTAATACATGTGTATAATATTTTTTATTTTTTTTATATTTATTTATATGTAATTTGCCATAATTAAATGTACTTTGTAAAACCCAGAGATCTTTTTTGAATTTAAATCTTTTTTTTGAGTTCTCATTCGAAACCCAACCTAAAGTATTGTCATTTGTGAAAAAACTGCTTAATTTATTTTTTGTTTTATTAGTTATAACAAGCACAGTTATAGCTGAATTTATTTTTACCTTACTTTTAAATAGATTTTTTTTAACAAATTTTGATAAAAGTTTTTTTGATTGTGGAAAAGGAGCAGTAACTATTAAGTTTTTAGCAGTAATCTTTTTATTGTTTATAAAATATAAATTCCATATATTTTTTTCTCTTTTTATATTTAATAACTCATACTTTAGTTGATATTTAATATTTTTTAATAAAAATTTACTTATTGAGTTATTTCCACTATAGCCAATTAATTTAACATGTTTTTTATTCTCTTTTACTTTTGTATTTATAAATGAATGTTTTCCTTTCCATTGTTTTAATATTCTTTTTTTAATTAATAATTTAGTAAAGTTTTTAAATTCTTTTGTTTTTGGTGAAATATATTGAAGACCGTGATCAAAACCTATTTTTCCTTTGAATCTTTTATATGAGCTTCTGCCACCTAGACCGTTGGCTTTATCGAAAACTTTTACAGAATAGTTTTTTTTGTTTAAGTAATTTGCAATTGAAGATCCAGATATTCCTGAACCAATAACACAATAGTCTAGCACAAAAGATATTTATAATTTTTTTATTTTGGCTACCATCCCAGACTGATAGTGACCTGGGACATTGCATGCTGCTTCTAATTTTGCGTCTGTTGTAAATTTCCAAACTAATTCACCAATTTTTTTTGGCTCAAGTAATACACTATTTGAATGCGAGTGAGCCATTGAGTGGTCTGATTTAGCTGCTTCTTTCATTTTTTTCATGTCGATCTTATCCCCAAGAAGAATTTCCATTGCAACCATTTTTAACATTTCTGGCTGGTGTTTTATATGCATCTCTTTTGTAGCAATATTAAATTCGTGAACTAATTCTCCCATATTTTTGACTACGAACTTTATGGTTTCACCTTTTTTAATATCTATTTGATTTGGTTCATAATAATTATCAAACATTTTTATTTCGATAGTTCTATCAACTTCATTTAAATGACCAGGCTCTCCTATCATCTTCATTGAGCCAGCTAAAACGATATTAGGAACAAATAGTAATATGAATAAAATTATTTTGTACATTACTCTCTTATAATTAGAATTTATTAAAATTTAAGTGTTAAAATAACGCATTAATTTCATTATTTTCTAGATACCAATTTTGTAAATCCTTTATTTGGACAATATGTGTAGTCATTATCATCTATTACTTTTCCTGATTTTTTTCCACCTATAATAGTAAGTTGCCATCTAAAAGTAAGACAATCTTTTTCATCACCTAATTTTTTAATAGTCAGTGTTTTTTTCATCCCCGTTCTTTTGCTGGTAGAGCTGCCACCTGATTTTTTTTTAGGCCAGTTATAAGCTGAAAAAAAATCACGAGTTTCTCCCTCTTTCCAATTTCCTAGAGGGAATTTACAACCATTATCTATTGCAATTACAACTCCTCTTTTTCTTTTTCTACTATCCCATACTCTTCCCAAACATTGACCATTATTAGTTATTGTAAAAAGCTGTACTTTAGAACCTCTTTTTCTTTCATAAACTTTTATTGTCTTTCCTGTTACTTCATTCTTCCAGTCAATAGGTCCTGAAACCTTTAATTTACCACCATGTTGTTTGTTATTTACCTCATAAAATTTTAATTCATTTGATCCTGTTGATGGTATTCCAAGCCATAATTCAATAGGTATAAACCTTTCATTTGCAAAAGATAATTGTGGAAAAGAAAATATAAAAAAAATAATTATGAATTTTTTCATTTTTAAACTAATTTAATAAATTTTCTTTCCAAAAAGCTAAATACTCTGGCATAAAAGTTTTTCCATGGTTACCCCCTTCAGTAACACCTTTCCCAATGCATTTTTCTTTTTTAAGACCCTTGAACATTGTTTTATAAGCCTTTCTTGGATTTTTACGTGATAAATTATTAAATTCATCTAAGCTTTTAACAGCTCCGTTTTTAATCATCATATCAACGATTTCTTTATTAGGATTACCATTATCTTCGGTATAAAACTTTGGACACTTCCAAAAATATTGAGTTTTTTTTGAAAACTCAGGTTCATAATTTCCTGTGAATAAATGATACCATCCTTCTCTCAAATCAATTTTAATATCACCACCTTTGGCTTGCATTTTTTCCAAAAGATCTACACAAGGACCTGGTAATGTATAATCTTCTGCTAAACCATGAACATACCACATTTTGGTTTCTTTAATTGGTGAAGGATTTCTAAACATTCCAGTAATTCCACATTCAGCAGATCTTGGTTGAGACGCAGCAAAATAAAGGTCTTTGCTAACTAATATATCTCTCAATCTTTTTTCTGCAGCCATAATTGAAAGATTTCCTCCCCTTGAAAACCCGGAGACACCTACTCTTTTAATATTTATTTTTGGATCCTTGCTGAGATAATCCAATGCCATAAACATATCTATATAAGTAGACCATATTGAAGCTTTTGATTGATCTAAATAAGTATGTTTTGCACCTCTTGCAGAAAAATTATCTAAATACATTGTCGCTATCCCCATTTCTAACAAAGGTTTTTGCTGGTCTCTCATGAATTCTAACCAACTTTCAGTAAATTCTCCTGGTCCACCACTACTATGAACGATTAATAATAAAGGAAATGGACCTTCTCCCTCAGGATAAGTAATAAGAGCATCAACAACTATTGGGCTGTCTTTGTACCAGCCCTCCATTATTCCTTTATAGTCAGAAGTTTGATATGAATTAATCTTAATTAATTCTCCATTGCCTAACTGTTTAGATAATTTTTTAAGCGGTGTCTTTTTTGGTTTAATTTCATCTGAAGCAAAAGCTTGTAATGAAATTAGTAAACAAGCAAAGAAGATAAAAATTTTTTTTATGAACATTATAAGTTAATTCAACAGATTTTTTTTAAAAAATTTAATAAAAGAATTTTTAAAAGGTTTATTTCCTCCAACATGTGCGCCCCTTTTTATACATTTATCAAGCCACCATGATTTGGCCCATTTATAATTGGGATCAGTTGAACTCGTTGTTCCGTCATCATTAGTGAAAAAACCTGGGCAATTAGTAAATACCATACTATCTTTTTCCCATTCTTTTTCATAGTTAGCTGTAAAGCCATGATGCCATCCCTTTTTAACTGTAACCTCAATGTTTCCACCATTAGCTTTAATTTTTTTACCTAGTTCAACACATGGTTCTGCTGCTGTATAATTGTCAGCACCACCTAAAACCATCCAAGTTTTTGTTTCTGGTATTGGTGCAGGATTATTAAACATACCAATACTCCAACAAGGTGGAGACCTTGGTTGAGCAGCAGCAAAAAATAAATTTTTATCAATAAGTGCATCTCTTAACTTTTTTTCTGAAGCCATAATAGAAATTGCACCTCCTCTTGACCATCCTGTTATTCCAACTTTGTTTATATTTATTTTGGGATCTTTTGATACGTGTTCAAGAGCCATAAAAGTATCAATAAAAGTAGACCAATGAGGAACCTTTTGTTGGTTTGCATAAGTTGTATAAGTTCCTCGAGGGGCAAAATTATCTATAAACATCACTGCAATTCCATTTTTCTGTAAAGATTTGGCGGCCAATCTATTAAACTTAAACCATTTATCAGTAAATAAAAGTGGACCACCACTCGCATGAGCAAACATTACTAAAGGGAAAGGTCCTTCGCCTTTTTTAGGATATGCTATAAATGCCTCTATTTCTAAAGGTGATTTTTTATAAGTTCCATCTTTAATCTCCATATAATTTTTTGCGTTATATGAATTAATTTTAATCATTTGACCATTTTTAAAATGTTTAAATAATTTATCTAAGGGACTTTTTATCGGGGATGCATTTATTATTTGATTAGGAATTAAACTTATAAATAATATTAAAATTATTTTTCTCATTGTGATTTTTCCCAATCAAATCTAGGAAAGGAGTTAAATACTTTAAGAATTCCTTCAGACCATTCTTTTGAAACTTTTGAAAATTCTTCATCAGTTAAATTTAGACATTTTTGAGATGTGATTTTAAATTCGTCTTTTTTATAAACTACAAAATCTATAGGAGGTCCAACGGTCAAGTCACTTTTTAAAGTTGAGTCCATTGAAATAAGTGCACATCTAGATGCATCTCCAATTGAAACTGTAGGAGTTATAACTCTGTCTAAAATTGGCTTTCCATATTTAACTTCACCAATAACCAAATAAGGTTTGCTATCAGCTGGTCTAATATAATTCCCTTGTGGATATACTAAAAAAAGTTCCATCGGCTTACCTTTAATTTGCCCTCCAACAATAAATGTGGAGCCTAGTAAAACAGTATCCGTGTTGATACCTTTTGGAGCCGAATGTTTTATATTTAGCTTACCAACATATGATGCAACTTGATCAAAATCCTCACAAGTATTCAAATTTTTTTTGCCAGAATTATCATTTAAATCTTTCTCCAAAGATTTAAATACTGCTTGTGAAGTACCAAGGTTACCTGATGTAACAACAATTATTGTCCTATCACCTACATCGTGAGTAAACATTTTTGAATAAATGTTAACGTTGTCTAGTCCAGCATTTGTTCTTGAGTCGGAGGCAATTACAATACCATCTTGTGTTTTAATACCTATACAATAAGTCATAAAAGTTAATAAATAATTTACTAAATAACATATATTTTAATTTTCGCATATCAGCTATATTAATTCTGCAATTGAATAATTAATGTAACTGATAAACACTAATAAAATGGTATCAAAATTATGGAAAAACTATGATGCTACCTCAGCATACGATGGCTATTTTACAGAAGATAATAAACTTAGAAAGCATGCAACAATCATATCAGGTATCCTGGAAAGACACGGTAAAAAAAAGCTTCAAGAGATCGAAAAGAACTGTCAAAGCACTATTAGCTCCAGAGGGATAAATTTTAGAGTATATGCGGCAAACAATAGAGCTGAAGAAAAAAAGTGGCCATTAGATATTATTCCTAGAATAATACCTAAAACACAATGGAATAAAGTATCTAAAGGTTTAAAACAAAGAGTTACAGCATTAAATTTATTTATTGATGATGTTTACAATCAAAAAAAAATTTTTAAGGACAATGTAATACCAAAAGAAATAATTTTTAAATCTCCTTACTATGTAAAAGAGTGTGAAGGATTTTCTCCGAAATATAAGGCATGGTCAAACATATCTGGTGTTGATTTAATAAGAAATAAAAGTGGAGAATATTTGGTTTTAGAGGATAATCTTAGAGTTCCATCTGGCGTGTCATACATGTTAGAGAACAGAATGGTAATGAGAGATGTATTCCCTGAATTATTTACGAGATATAAAGTTGCTGAAATTCATCAGTACACAAACAAACTTTATAATTGTATGGTTGAGTGCATACCCAAAAAAAAAGCTAATCCACATATGGTTGTTCTCACACCAGGTATATATAACTCTGCTTATTTCGAACATTCATTTTTAGCAGAACAAATGGGTATAGCCTTAGTTGAAGGAAAAGATCTATTTGTTGAAAATGATAATGTTTATATGAAGACTGTAAAAGGACCATTGAAAGTAGATTGTATATATAGAAGATTAGATGATAATTTTTTAGATCCAAAAGCTTTTTTCAAAGGATCTTTGATCGGTGTGCCAGGTTTATTCAAATGTTGGAGAAAAGGAAATGTAGGAATTTTAAATGCTGTAGGAACTGGAATAGCAGATGATAAGGTCGTTTACTCGTATGTAAATAAGATGATTGTATATTATTTAGGAGAACAGCCAGTCTTAAATCAAGTTGAGACTTACTTGTGTCATGATGAAATACAAAAAGACTATGTTATAGAAAATATATCTAAGCTTGTAGTTAAACCTGCGAATGCATCAGGTGGTTATGGTATAATGATTGGACCAAAAGCTCCAAAAGAAGAAAGAGAAGAAGTAATTAAAAAAATTAAAAAAAATCCTAGAGAATATATTGCTCAACCACTTGAAACTTTGTCAACCGCACCCACTATCACAAAAGACGATATTGAACCACGACATTTAGATTTAAGACCTTTTATATTAAGTGGGAAATCCACTTATGTAACAACTGGTGGATTAACAAGAGTTGCGTTAAGGAAAGGTAGTACAATTGTAAATAGTTCTCAAGGCGGTGGGTCTAAAGATACTATGGTTGTTGATATATAATTACTCGTTCGTTTTATATTTTGATTTGTTAATTATAAAAACAAATAAGATTGGTAATATTAATGTTAATATAGTTGTTACAATTAATAATATTCCAAGCTCTGAATAATCTGCATTTGATTGGATCTCGTTTGTAACCTTGTCTTTAACTTCTCTAGTAACTATAAATATTTCATTCAAATATTTTGTACCTAAGGCGCTCGCAGACAAAGCAAGGTTAGTAAATGATGCAAATACGGCAAAAAATGTAGCTTTAAGATGATTTGGTGCATTTTTTGCAATCCATGCCAATAAAGGTATCATTGAAACTTGTCCTAGTGGTGATTCAATTGCAGTATTTATTAATGCAATAAATTTTGCATCAACTACTCCTCCTGTTAAAGAAGATGTCCAGTTATGAAGTCCGTAATACATCCCAATACTTGGTAAAAATAAAATAGCACCAGCAATTGATAAAATAACTATTATTCTAGCTATTGAATTGTTGGCCATAAAAGGTCTTAATAAAACTATTCCAGCCAAAGTAAGAATTGATGCAAGTAAAGTCAGTATAGATAGAAATTGCTCGTTAAATCCCAGCTCATCAATTTCAAACCATGTTAAACCAGGACCAGGACTTGGCATTGCTCTAAACACAAAGATAATTACTGCTGTACCAACGATTGTTAGTCTTAGATGTTCAGGTAATTCTTTTATTAACTTAAACATCAAAAATAAAATAATTATCACTGATCCAATAAAAACTATTTCTTGAGCGAAAGGTATTTTTAATGAACCGATAGTTAATGTAAATATTACAAAAATCAAACTACCACCTAGTATCCACCAATTAACTTTTGTTTTTTCATTTTTTTTTATATCGGAAAAGTAAAGACCCATTGATTTAAGTTTATTTATCTTACTTTTTTTGAGGTAACTTGCTAAAAAAACTCCAGCAACTGATACTATTGGTATAGCAAGTGCATAAATATATATAGAACCATATAAGTTTATTTTTTCATTTTGGTTTAACTGATCAACATCACTGAACAATATTACGTTTATTAAGGCTACTAAGACTGTTCCACCTATAATGGCAAATCTGCCGAGCGTTTGCATAGTAGTATGCATAACTTTTATTTGTTCTTTGTTATAAGACTGACCGTTATCATCAACTAATGGAACCGCTTCTACTGTCATTGCATCTGCAACAACATCTTGTACAACGTATCCAACTGGAGCTAATAAAACGCTTACAACAAACCAGGTTTCAACCGATAAGTAATTTGACATTGCTTCGGTATGAATAATCAATCCATACATGATCATTAAACTTATCGATAATAATCCTGCACCGAAAAAGACCATGTAATTTTTTTTATTCCAAATTAAATCGACTAAATGACCCAAAGGCATTTTTAGAGCCCATGGAATACCTGCCCAAAAACCTAATCCTGCTAAAAATGCTGCTGATAAATTTAAATAATCTTTTACAAAAAAAGTACCTACTATACCTGTAAGACCTGAAATACCTGCAGCCAAATAAATCATAAGCGGAGGTAAATAAGACCATTTAAATTGTCTGCCTAAATCTAAAAATGTATTATCTAAAAAATTAATTATTTTATTCATTATTTAAGATATAAATTAAATTTTATTATAATAGTTTGTACAAAATTTATATATGAAATTTAATTCAAAAATTTTGATATTTACTGACCTTGATGGATCGTTATTAAATAGGGATAACTTTGAATTTGGTTCAATTAAAAATTTTATAAAAGAATTATTATCTCATGATATTTTTATAATTCCGAATTCAAGCAAGACTGCAAAAGAAATTACCAATTTCAATGACGAGTTAGAGGAAAAATTACCCTTTATTGCTGAAAATGGATCTTCAATTCATGATTTAAATTTAATTAATTCTAATCTTCCAGAAAAAATTACTTTAAGTAGAGAAATTAGTGAACTTCTGGAAATATTTAAAAAAAATGTACCAAACAATCTAAAAATAAAATGTAAATTTTTAAAAGATTTAACTAAAAAAGAACAATTAAATATATTGGGTCTACCCGCCGATAAGGTTAAGTTTGCAATAAAAAGGGATTACACTGTACCATTTAAATTCGAGGGGAACAAAAATCAGAAGGAAAAGCTTCAAAAGTTCATAAAGTTATCAGGTCTTACAATGCAGAAAGGAGGAAGAATTATTAATTTATGCGATAAAGTAAGTAAATCACAAGCTATGAAAAATGTGGTCAAAGTTTTTAAAAAAGTAAATAATGATAAATTGATTACCATTGCGGTTGGGGATAACTACAATGATCTAGATATGTTAAGGAACAGTGACTTTCCATGCCTAGTATTTAATGACAAATTTACTTTAGAAAAAATTAATATTAATAATTGTATCGTTTCTAAAAAACCAGCACCTGAAGGTTGGGAGGAAATTGTTAAATTGGCACTGGATAAAATAAAACAAACAGACTAAAATTTGATATGAGCGATTTTTCTCAAAATGGGATTATTTCAACTTTGCATGATTTTGGAACTAAATCTGTAAATGAAATAGAAAAAGAACTTAAAAAGTTTTCTAAAGAGAGAAAAATGGAACTTATTTTACCTAGTCTTTATTCTGAACTAGAAGGTGATGCATTACCCAAAATCGTGAGTGAAATTAGTAAAACAAACTATTTAAATCATATTATTATAGGTTTAGACAAGGCTAACAAGATACAAGCAAAGAAGGCTTGGAAATTTTTTAAAAAACTTAATACCCCATATACAATATTATGGAATGATGGACCAAGATTAAAAAAATTAAATGAAGAACTAAGAAAAAAAGACTTAGCACCAAGCCAGTATGGTAAAGGAAGAAACGTTTGGTATTGTCTTGGTATGTGCATTGCAAGAGATGATGCAAGGTCTGTAGCTTTACATGATTGCGATATAAAAACATATGATAGAAGAATGCTAGCAAAATTATTTTATCCTGTAGTAAATCCGTTATTTAACTTTGAGTTTTGTAAAGGATATTATCCAAGAGTTGCTCATAATAAAATGGGAGGAAGAGTAGCAAGATTATTAGTTTTCCCATTGATAACGGCTTTAGAAAAAACAATAGGAAAAAGCGACTACTTAGAATTTATGAAATCATTTAAATATCCTTTGGCTGGAGAGTTTTCATTTAGAAGAAATATTCTCCCTGAGCTTAGAATTTCATCAGATTGGGGAATTGAGGTTGGTATCTTATCTGAAATGCAAAGAAATTTTTCTCCACAAAATATATGTCAAGTTGATCTCGCTGACAGTTATGATCATAAGCATCAAGACTTATCAATCAATAATGACCAAATGGGATTGTCTAGGATGTCTATAGATATTATAAAAACAATTATAAGAAAATTAGCAACACAAGGTAATTCTTTTAGTACAGAAACTTTTCGATCTTTGAAAGCAACTTACTATAGGTCTGCCTTAGACTTGATAGACATATATAGGAGTGATGCACAAATGAATGGTTTAAAATTTGACTCTCATATGGAGGAAAGAACAGTTGAATTATTTGCATTAAATATTATGAAGGCTGGAGAACATTTCTTTAAAAACCCAATGGTAACACCTTTTATCCCAACTTGGAGCAGAGTAAAAAGTGCTATACCTGATATTCTTACAAAACTTAAAAAAGCAGTTGAAGAAGATAACAAAAATTATTCTTAATGTTATCTAAAAAAGACCGAAAAAATTTAGAAATTAAATTTAATAATATTTATTTAAATTCAAAAATATCAAATAAACTATATACCGACGAAATTATTAATTTGATTAATAAATTTAATAAAAAGAACAAAGTCCGAAATAATTTAAAAATATCAGAAAAAACATCATTGGTAATAAGTTATGGAAATAGTGTAACGGATGGAAATCGGAAATCTTTAAAAGTCTTTTATGGTTTTTATAAAAAATATTTAAAGAAATCATTTGATACCATACATTTCCTTCCTTTTTACCCATCAAGTAGTGATAGTGGTTTTGCAGTAAAAGACCATTATAAAATCGATCCTAGGCTAGGAACGTGGAGTGATGTAAGAAGAATTTCTCAGATTTCAAATGTTATGGGTGATTTGGTAATTAATCATTCGTCAGCAAGAGGATTGTGGTTTTCTAACTTTCTAAAAAACAAGTCTCCTGGGAAAGGTTATTTCTTTGCGGTTGATAAAAATTTTAAATCCACAAACGTGATACGTCCAAGAGAGCATAGATTATTAAAAAAAATAAATTTAATGGATAAAGAGAAATATCTTTGGAGAACATTTAGTCCAGATCAAATAGATTTAAATTTTAAAAATCCTAAAGTTTTAATGCGATTTATAAAAATTATTTTAAATTTGATTAATCATGGAATAAGAATTTTTAGATTAGATGCAATAGCTTATTTATGGAAAGAAAGCGGTACTAAATGTATAAATCATTACAATACACATAATATAATTAAATTAATTAGAACCATTTGCAGTTTGTTATCAAAAGAATGTATTATTATTACTGAGACAAACCTTCCTGAAAAAGAAAACTTAAGTTATTTTGGAAAAAATGATGAGGCAAATTGGGTATATAATTTTTCTTTATCACCTTTATTGGTTTACAGTCTATTATTTGAGGATAGTAAAAAAATCACTAAATGGTCGAAAAACTTTCCCTCTACAAAAAAAAATAATAATTATTTAAACTTTATTGCATCCCATGATGGTATAGGAATGAGACCAATAGAGGGGATATTAGATAATAATACCAAAAAAAAATTTTTCCAAAGATTGAAAAAAAATGGTGGAGAATTTTCATTTAGAAAAATTTTAGGTAAAGGTAAAAATGTTTATGAGGCTAACATAACATTGTTTAATGCTTTTAAAAAATCAAACATTGACAAAAATGGTAAATTTGGATTTGAAAGATATTTTGCAGCACACCGTATTATGATGAGTTTTGAAGGTGTTCCAGCAATTTATTTTAATTCAATTTTTGGAAATTCAAATGATAATAGTAAGTATATTATTTCTGGTAATAAAAGGGATTTAAACAGATATCGATGGAACAGTCTAAAACTTGAAAATCACTTAAAGGATAAGAAATCAAAACAAAATAAATATTATGTAAATATGATTAACTTGTTAAAAATTAGAAATAAACAAAAAGCATTTCATCCTAATGCTCAAAGAATTACTCTTGATTTAGGATCAAGAGTTTTTGCTTTTAAAAGAACTAGTTTAGATAAAAAACAAACTATAACATGCATTACAAATATGACTTCAAATGTACAATTATTAAATATAAATGGTAAAATTATGAATGGAAAAAATCTCTTAAATGAAAAGTTAGTTGATATAAATAAAAAACTTCAATTACAACCATTTCAAACTGTATGGATATCAAATTAATAATTTGAATAATCAGTAATTAAATTATAAAATACTTAATAACCATATCTCATGGTGAAAAAGAGGCCGATATCGCATCGGTTAAAAGCGAGTTTTGGAAAAACAAACAAAGGAGTGTGTATGAAAAGAATGCACAGAATACTTAGTTCGTTTAGCCGAGGCTCAAAGAATGCTAGGCTAAATCAACTAATGTTTCGAAACCTCAAGACCGTTGAAACTAATGGCAACGGAACAAGTGGATACGTGGTGAAATCCGGAAAAAATTCTGGAAAGATTTTGGGACATATAAGGAAAGCGTCTAAAAATATATAAATTCATCGGGATATGGGGCACCTGGCAACAGAACGCCCCTATCTAACTATAAATACTATAAAGATATACAATAATTAAAATTATAAAAATAATAATAACCCACCATATGAGATTCGTGGTTAAGGTTTTTTTATTTTTATTCATGTAAAGAAAAGCTGGCATGACTAAAATAAGTATCAAAATTAAGTATATAAAAGAGACTATCTTGTCTGCCATATATTCAATTATTTAAGTTGAAGGTTTAAATATTAAACACAGTCCATTATTACAAAATCTCTTTTTTGTCTTTGTTGGGCCGTCATTAAATACATGACCGTGATGGGCTCCACATTTAGCACAATGATATTCTGTTCTCATCATCCCGAATGAAAAATCAACTTTAGTTTTAAAAGCACCTGGCAATGCCTCTGAAAATGAAGGCCATCCAGTTCCGCTATCAAATTTTGACTCTGAACTAAATAATTTATTTCCGCAATTAGCACAGTGATAAAAACCTTTTCTTTTTTCGTGAATTAGAGCACTAGTAAATGGTCTTTCGGTACCTTCATTAAATAAAATTTCTTTTTGTTCTTCTGTTAAATTTTGATTAATAATTTTTTTAGTTTCGGCGTATATAAACTTATAAGGAAAAATTATAAGCGTTCCTAAGGATGCAATAATAATTTTAAGAAATTTTCTTCTCATTTTAATAGAATACAATTATTTATTGTAAATTTAAGGAGATATTTTTACTTGTGACACTGTTGACCTGTAAATTTCTAATAAAAGGATTATTTAGTTATTATGAAAAAATATTTATTATCTTTATGCTTTGTTCTAATTGCTAGCGCTTCATTTGCAGGCTCTTGCCCAATGTTATGGGGCAAAGTTGATATTAAAATTAATGATATATCTGACGAAAATCTTAAATTAAAGGTACAAGAATTAAGAGATGAAGGTGAAAAAGCTCACTCGGATGGCGATCATTCGAAATCTGAGAAGTTATTAAACGAGGCTTTGGATCTTATTAGTAGTTAATTTTATTAATGAAACTAAAACTCAACCAAATAGCTCCTAATTTTAAATTGGATAGCACTGATGGGTCAACGTTTGAATTAAAAAATGTTAAGAAAAAAAATATAATTTTATATTTTTATCCTAAAGATGATACTCCAGGTTGTACTTTAGAGAGTAAAGACTTTAATAAATTAAATTCAATGATAAATAAAAAAAATACTGTTGTATTTGGTATTTCTAAAGACAGTATGGAAAGTCACTTAAAGTTTAAAAAAAAATATAAATTAAAATTTGATTTATTATCAGATGAAAAATTATCTGTGATTAAAAAATACGGAGTTTGGGGTATGAAGTCATTTTTAGGTAAAAAATTTAAAGGAGTAATCAGATCTACATTTTTAATTAATTCAAAAGGTAAAGTTCATAAAATATGGTCTAATGTAAGGGTAAAAGACCATGCCAAATCTGTTATGGAAGAATTAAAGAATATTTAGACCAAAGATTTTTGAGGTTTCATATCCTCTTTTTTAATCCCTGCAATTTGCACAGGTTTTTTCATAGCATCTCTTCTAAATGGTTCGCCTAATTCTTGATTTAGAATTACCTCTATAAATGTTGTAATTCCTTTCTTTTGATCTTCACAAGATTGTTTTATTGCTTTAGTGGTTTCTTCCATAGTCTTCACTGTTACTCCTTTTAAACCACATGCGTTTGCAACCTTTGCATAACTTAATTCAGGATCAAGTTCTGTGCCTATAAAATTGTCATCGAACCACAATATCGAATTTCTTTTTTCTGCACCCCATTGATAATTTCTAAAAATTACCATTGTTATTGCGGGCCACTCTTCTCGAGCACATGAACTCATTTCATTCATGCTAATCCCGAATGCTCCATCACCAGCAAATCCTATTACTGGAGTATCTGGACAACCTATTTTTGCACCTAAAATAGATGGAAAACCATAACCACATGGACCAAATAAACCCGGTGCTAAATATTTTCTTGGTTTCTCAAAAGTTGGATATGCATTTCCAATTGCACAATTATTTCCTATATCACTAGAGATAATAGCATCATTAGGCATTGCCGCTTGAATTGCTCTCCAAGCTTGTCTTGGAGACATTTTATCTTTATCTCGTTCTCTTGCTTCCTTATTCCAAACTGTTCCTGGATCATCATCTTCATGATCAAGACTTGTTAATGTTTGTAACCAAGCCGATTTTGTTTGATGAATAAGGTTTTTTCTTTCATCTCTGCTACTATCTCCAGCATTCGATGAAAGTTTTTCAAATATTTGTTTTGCAACTTGTTTTGCATCTCCAGCAATTCCAACTGTTACTTTTTTAGTTAAACCTATTCTGTCAGGGTTCATGTCTACTTGAATTATGTTTGCATTTTTAGGCCAATAATCAATTCCATATCCAGGCAATGTAGAAAAAGGGTTTAATCTAGTTCCAAGGGCTAAAACTACATCAGCTTTAGAAATTAATTGCATAGCAGCCTTAGAACCGTTGTATCCTAATGGACCTACTGCTAATGGATGACTGCCAGGAAAGCTGTCGTTATGCTGATAGCCATTACAAACTGGTGCATCTAATTTTTCTGCAAGTGCTTTACACTCGTTTATTGCATCACCAATCACAACACCAGCCCCAGATAAAATCACAGGAAATTTTGCATCTGATAACATCTTAGCTGCTCTTTGAATTGCATCTTTGCCTCCACCTTGTCTTTCGAATCTAACAATTGGCGGAAGTTCGATATCAATAACTTGAGTCCAATAATCTCTTGGTACATTTATTTGCGCAGGTGCAGATCCTCTTATAGCTTTTTCAATAACTCTATTTAATACCTCTGCCATTCTAGAAGGGTCTCTTACTTCTTCTTGATAACAAACCATATCTTTAAATAAGTTCATTTGTTCAACTTCTTGAAACCCACCTTGTCCCATAGTTTTATTTGCAGCCTGAGGTGTTACTAATAATAATGGAGTGTGGTTCCAGTAAGCTGTTTTAATTGGTGTAACAAGTCCAGTTATACCTGGACCATTTTGTGCAATGACCATGGATATTTTTCCAGTAGATCTTGTGTAACCATCTGCAATTAGCCCTCCGTTGGTTTCATGAGCAACATCCCAAAATGTAATACCTGCTTTTGGAAATAAATCAGAAATTGGCATAAATGCAGATCCAATAATGCCAAATGCGTGCTCAATTCCATGCATTTGTAAAACCTTTATAAAGGCTTCTTCTGTTGTCATTTTGGTCATTATCTAATATCTTTCGTAAAATTTTATTTTTATACAACGGGATTAATATATAAGATTACAAAAATTTCAAATAAAGAAATCGTCACAATGGTAGGCACAGATATTATAATTCATGACAAAAAAGACAATGTTGGAGTAGTAGTTATTGAAAAGATAACTCCAAATCAGGACTGTAGTTGCTGGATTATGGAAAATGATGATTCTACCAAAATTCAATCAAAGAATGAAATACCTCTAGGTCATAAAATTGCTATGGAAGACTTAAAAGAGGGAGATTCAATAATTAAATATGGTCACGATATCGGGAAAGTTGTTAAAGCTATTAAAAAAGGTGAGCATGTTCATGTTCACAATGTAAAAACTAAAAAGTGGTAATATGGAAATTCCAAAAAGTTTTTTAGGTTATAAAAGAGAAAACGGAAGAGCTGGTACAAGAAACCATGTAATCATTTTACCTGTAGATGATATATCTAATGCATGTGCTGAAGCTGTAGCAAATAATATTAAAGGAACAATTGCATTACCCCACTCATATGGAAGGTTGCAGTTTGGTGCTGATCTTGAATTACATTTTAGAACTATGATTGGAACTGGAAAAAATCCAAACGTCGCTGCTGTTATTGTAATTGGTATTGAGCCTAAGTGGACAAAAAGAATTGTTGATGCAATTGCAAAAACAGGAAAACCTGTCGAAGGATTTAGTATTGAGGGTGTTGGAGATATAGATACAATTGCTAAAGTATCTAAAAAAGCACAAGAATTTTCAATGTGGGCTTCTGAAAAGCAAAGAGAAGAATGTCCAATGAGTGATTTATGGATTTCTGTAAAATGTGGAGAATCTGATACAACATCAGGTCTTGCATCTAATCCAACAGTTGGAAACTTGATGGAAAAATTAGAACCATTTGGTGTTCATTTATGTTTTGGTGAAACATCAGAATTAACAGGTGCTGAAACAGTTTGTGCAAAAAGAGGTAAAACACCAGAGGCACAAGAAAAGTTCATGAAAACATGGAACGAATACAACGATTTTATTCTTAAAGAAGCAACTAATGATTTATCCGAAAGTCAACCAACAGCTGGTAATATTGCAGGTGGTCTTACAACAATTGAGGAAAAGGCTTTTGGTAATTTTCAAAAAATAGGTAATTTAAAATTTATTGATGTTTTGGAACCTGCTGAAGAACCAAATAAAGGCAAAGGTTTATATTTTATGGATACATCATCTGCTGCTGCAGAATGTGTAACATTGCAAGCTGCGGGTGGATTTAATATTCACTTATTTCCAACTGGACAAGGTAACATAATTGGCAATCCAATAGAGCCTGTAATCAAATTAACCGCGAATCCATTAACTGCTAAAACAATGAGTGAGCATATTGATGTTGATGTATCTAAAATTTTATCTAGACAAATGAATTTAGATCAAGCAGGTGATGAATTGATCAAAGCAACAATAAAAGTTGCAAATGGTCGATTAACTTGCGCTGAAGCCCTAGGTCATAAAGAATTTGTTATGACAAAACTTTATAGAAGTGCTTAAGCCTGTTCTGCTTTCTTTTTTATTCTAGAGAAAAAATGTCTTACCATTGCTGCTCCAACCCCTAGTCCAAGAGCTAAAACGATTGAAGCTAATCCATAACTAATCGGTTGATCTTTTTGAAAATCTTTAACAAATTGCGATAACCAGTTTAAATTTTTTGGTGCAGACCTAGCTGCTTGATTTATTGCATCTTCAGCAAAAAATGTATCATAAGCAATTGCAATACCCACTAACAATAAAAGTATAGCTAAAATTGCTTTAAATTCTGAGCTATCAACTCTTTCACTTATTTTCTGTCCAAACTGTACTCCCATAATTGATCCTAAAATTAAAACAGTAACTAAAATTAAATCAATTGATCCATAATTAAATGCATGAAGAACTGTAACAATTGCACTAACAAATATTGTTACAAATAAAGATGTTCCTGGAATTAATTTTGTTGGCATTCCAATTATATAAATCATTGCAGGCACTAATATAAATGCACCACCTATTCCCATAATTGCAGCAATGAAACCTACAATTAAACCAATTAATATTGGTGTAAATACACTTTCATATAGCTTTGATTTTTTAAATCTCATTCTTAAAGGTAAACCATGTATCCAATAATGAGAATGTAGTTTTTTTTTAACAACTACCTTTCTTCTGGCTCGATCTATCTCTGTTACACCCTGAACAAGCATCAATGTTCCAATAATTGCCAATATGTACATATAAGCTAGAGAAATAACTATATTTATTTTTCCAATATCTTTAAAATAAGTGAATGTAATTATTCCTAATATTGTTCCTGCTGCTCCACCTATTACAATCATAAAACCCATCTTATAATCCAATGTCCCTTTTAAATAATGAGTTGTTGATCCAGATATTGACGTTCCTAAAATATTGTTTGCTTCATTAGGGACTGCATATGCAGGTGGTATACCTAGAAAAATTAGAAAAGGTGTCATTAAAAATCCTCCACCCACACCAAATAGACCTGATAAAATTCCAACTACAAAACTTAGAAAAAAAATAAATGGAAGACTTACATAAACTTCTGCTATTGGAAGATAGAAATCCATATTAAATGATTATTCCTCTACATAATCAAAGTCAATATAATGATTTATTATTTATATACCTATGAATGTTCCTAGAAGCATTACGCTCCAGTAAGCGGCTAGTCCAAAATAGACAAGGAATTTTGTATTTATAAATGAAAAAATATTTGGAAATTGTTTGATAAAAAAGCTTATATTTTTATTAAATTTATCAAACATAATCATCCACTATACCTTGATTCGAAAGTTGGCAAGTGATTTTTTGATAAACTAAAAAATAGTTGCTCCGAAAACTTTTACCTCTCCGCCCTCTTCTCCTAGCACAATTCTTCCGAGAAACTCACCTGGTATTTTTGAGCTGGTCTGTCTATAAAGAACAGTAATGTAATCTCCTCTTCTTAAACAGCCAAAGGCCTCACATTCTTCTTTTAGGTTTGATATCAATTCATTATTGGCCCATTGTTTACCGAGCTCAACCTCGTTAGCTCCATAAAGCATCTGTGAAGAGAAGTCCTTAGTAAATCCACCGTAATCTTTAATATTTGAGCATTTAACTAAATTAGCCCACATTGGGTCAGCTATTTTGATGATTTCATCATCAGACTTATCAAGTAAGCTCATAAGATTAACTTTAAGATGCTTGCTTTTTCTCTTTTTCGTCGATTATATGATAAACAGGCTTCTTTTCGAATTCAAATTTACCTGATTCTGTGTCTCTTTTTGATACTGTTAAACAATGCCAGTTTTCGTCATCTAATTTCATATGATCGCCTCTATAATAATATCCAGGCCATCTTGTCTCTTTTCTGTATAAGGTATGCTCTGTTACACACTGAGAGGTAATTGCTCTGTGTTTTAATTCCCAAGCTCTCATAAGTTGATGATAATCTTCAGCAGCTACATGTTCTAAGTCTTCTTGTAACCAATCTAGCAATTCAAGACCTTTTTTAAGCAAATTCTCATTTGTCATGTAATTATTAGATAGTCCACCACAATATTCGTCCATGATTTTTTGCAATCTTTGTAAACCTTGAATAGGGGAAATATAACTTGGAGAAACAGTTCCACCTGTAATTTCATTTCTCCCAACAGTGTAATTTTCTAATGGTTTGTATATAGCCTCTTTAAGATCATTGTATTGTTTTTCAGAAACATCAATTCCATTTGCTTTTTTATCTTGAATATATTTTACTGCTGCTTTCGCCGCTAATCTACCCTCAGTAAAAGATCCTGAAGAAAATTTGTGTGCACTTCCACCCACAGTATCTCCTGCTCCAAATAAGCCGTCAACTGTTGTCATTCTATTGTATCCCCAAAAATATTCATCAGGCGCTATATCCTCAGGTCCGCTAACCCACGCTCCAGAACAAGTAGCGTGTGAACCCATAACATATGGCTCAGATGTAGTTAATTCAGGATTTGTATATTTGGGATCAATATTTTGTGAAGCCCAAACAACTGCTTGTCCAACTGTCATCCCTAAGAAATTTTCCCATCCAACTGTTTCTAAATGAGGATCTTGAAATGCCTCTTTAGTTACCATATGGATAGGTCCGCCTCCAGCAGCCATTTCTTGAATAAACGCATGATTTCTTAGACAAGTTGGAGTTGGGTGATGATCAATATATTCACCTACTAGACCTTTTGTTTGATCATACCATTTTTTTTCATAATTCTCACCATTTGCATTTTGTGTATATGTCTTTAAATGTAAAAAATATGCTCCAACAGGACCATATCCATCTTTAAATCTACAGAGAACAATTCTATTTTCCATTTGTGTCATTTTAGCACCAACAGCTATTGGTAATGCATAAGCTGATCCATTACTCCAAGGCGCGTACCAAGTTCTTCCCATTCCTTCACCTACCGCTCTTGGTTTGAATATATGAGATGCGCCACCAGCACATATTATGACAGCTTTAGCTCTAAACACATGATAATCACCGGTTCTCATGTTGAACCCAACAGCACCTCCAATTCTATTTTCTTTACCTTCATCTTTTAAAAGATGGGTAATCATAATTCTGTTATAAACTTTATCTGCTGATTTTTTTGCAGCTTCTGCAACAATCGGTTTATAGCTTTCTCCATGGATCATAATCTGCCATTTACCTTCACGTTGATATCTACCTTCTTTGTTTTTCATCATCGGAAGACCCCACTCATCAAACATATGAACAGTTGAATCTACATGTCTTGCCATGTCATAGCCCAAATCTTCTCTAACTAAGCCCATTAAATCGTTTCTTGCATATCTTACATGATCTTCAGGTTGATTTTCATTCCATTGCATACCCATGTAACAATTTATTGCATATAACCCTTGGGCCACAGCACCACTTCTATCTATATTAGCTTTTTCTACACAAACTATTTTTAAATCTCTTCCCCAATGTCTAGCTTCGAAGGTGGCACCTGTGCCTGCCATTCCCCCACCAACAACTAATATATCGCAATCTTCAAAAATAGTTTTATGTTTTGCCATTAATAATAAACTCCTTTTTTAAAGGTTTCTTTATTAATAGTCGGTAGATCTTTATTTGTATTTAAACCATTTGGTTCGTTGTAAAGAATTTGTGACTGTATCTCACCTTGGTTTGGAGTATCACCTTCAGAAAGTTTTGGAATGTGCTTACCCCATGGTTTTGTAGTAATTGGTGACACGAAATTTTTTTCTGTTCCATTTCTAAACTTAATTCTCCAAGAAATTTTTCCTTTTTCTTCTTCTCTTCTTACTCTAACGCTATGTCCCATTGGTGCAAAATCAGCATAGCCTCTGACATCAATTGCATGGTTTGGACATGCTTTAACACAGGAATAACATTCCCAACAAAAATTTGGTTCTATATTTTTTGCTCTTCTAATATTTTCGTCTATATGCATTATATCTGAGGGACAAATATCAACGCAGTGCCCACATCCATCGCATCTAGTCATGTATACAAAAGTTGACATAATTTATAAATTCTCCTTAAATAATAACATATTAATAGTGTTTTGGCTCTTCTCTTTTGATACCTAGGCCAAATTGCTCCGGTCCATCAGCTTCTGGTGGTAAATTATCCCTTGATCCGTCAGCTTCAGCAAGATTTTTTTGAATTGCAGCACCAGGTTTATAAAACATGTGTGCAAATTTGGACCAATAAACTCCACCAAAAAGAATCAAATTAGCTATTACGTAAAAAATTAAAAATACTTTATCATCCCATCTATTACCAAGATTCATATTTTGTAGATAAGACCAAATAATTCCAAATAAAGAGGTTGCTATCAATGCTAAAACAAAAAGATCAGCTTTTATAATTCTGTACCATGGTTGAGCTTCTGAATATACATCTACTCTAAGAAAAAACCAAAACCAACAACCGCCTAATACGGTTAGAATGCCTCCTACATGCCATAGGATAGGCCAAATATCAGGAGTTACCGAAGAAGGGCTAGTGTACATAAAAACCATAACAACTGTTGAAATCCAAAATAAAATAGTACCATACATTCCCATTACATGAGCAGCTCTTCTTTTTCCTGCTCCAAGTTCGGAAGTAGTTGCAATATCACTTACCACAGTTTTTGATAGCACTTTAATCCGTTCACTTGTTGATAATGTTTTGACTGCATTTTTTTTTGCTTTTTTTGCGTTATCAAAAAAATATTTTACGTTTTTTTTATGTATCATGTCCATAACAGTACCTAGCACTATTAATGCAATCATTGTTATCACAAATACTTGCATGAATATTGGGGCGACACTTTCAGTTAGTGTATAATAAGGGTTTGTTGAAAACATTATTTGAACCTCCACAATTTAAAACAATTCTAAATTTGTAATATAGTTAAATTAATAGATCAACTGTAATATCTTGGACACTTAGTAACAGCTTTATTATAATATTTCTTAAGAATTTTATAGTGTTTTAGGCTTTTTCTTCTCCACATCACACCTTGAACGTTTGTCGCTGAAATAACACCTTTTCCAGAACCAACTAAAATTATTTCACTGTAATCTTTTAGATTCTTTAAATGGATATTTGAGTAATTTATAATAAATTTTTTGTCGAAAAATTTAAGTGTAATTCCTTTATAAAAATTTTTCTTTGGAGAAAATAATTTATTATTTTTTACAAATATTAAATTAGCTGTTGCTGTTTCGTATATTTGGTTATTAAATATTAAGACTAAATCAGAGGATTTTGAATTGATATTTTGCATATTTTTTAAAATAAATTTGTATTTAAGATTTTTGTATTCAGGACTTAGTCTTTTATATTTTAATAGTTTTAGTTTAAAATTTTTACTTGGGGCAATTCTATTTCTTATAGATATTGAAATTAATTTATTAGTAATAGCTAATCTTAATAAATGATTATATTTTTTACTTCTTTTTAAATTTATTTTTAAAATTTGATTTAATTTGGATTTTATATTTTTTTTAAAAATTTTGTAATCTTTTGTAGAATTAATCAAATTGTTTAAGTGATTTTTTAAAAAAATAATTTTAAAAGGCTTTCCTATTACTCGCATAGTTGTAAATACACCATGAGAACCCCATAAATCTTTAAATGGTACTTCTTTTAAAGAACTAGTTAGATAAGATTTTTTTAATAATAAAGTCGCCATTTTCAGTTAAGAATGATTCAGGATGAAATTGAAAACCATAAATTTTATTTTTTGTATCCTCAATAGCCATCGGTATATTAGTTTTACTACATCGCATTGTGACCCTTAGATAATTTGAACTAAAAGGTTCACGTAATTTTAACGAGTGATACCTTCCAACTTTAAAAGTTTTATTTTTTTTAAATATTTTGCTTTTATTTGTAACTTTTACTTTAGATTGATAACCGTGATATATATTTTTTTGTTGAATTATTTTTCCTTTTTCATTGTAAAGTATTTGCTGGTAACCTAAACAAATTCCAATTATTTTTTTCTTTCCTTTAAAATTTTTATAAATTTTGGATGTTTGAGGGTAATCCTTTGGTGCGCCAGGTCCAGGTGATAATACTATTGTCTCAGAGCTATTTAATATTTTATGGTCTACATTAAAATAATTTGTACAATAAACTTTATCAAACTTCCTAAATTGATGAACAACATTCCATGTAAAAGAGTCTTGATGATCAATAACATATATCATTTGTATAATTCCAATAATGATTTTGCTTTAATATAATTTTCATTAAATTCTTTTTTAGCCGTACTGTCTAAGACTACTCCTGATGCAGCTGATATCTCTGAAAAATTTTTATAGTTTAAAATGGACCTTATAATAATATTAAATCTCATATCTTTATTATATTTAATGTAACCAAAGCTTCCTGTATAAATATTTCTATCCTCGTTTTCTTGATTGTTTAAAAGCTCTAAAGTTCTAATTTTTGGACATCCTATAACAGATCCACCAGGCATCATTGATTTGATTATATCTTTTAAGTCAATTTTATTAATTAATTGACCTTTAACTAAAGTAACATAGTGATAAAGATGTTTATACTCCTCAACAAATTTCTTTTTAAATATTTTTACAGTACCTGGCTTACAAATTTTAGATAAGTCACTTCTTTCCATATCTACAATCATATTGTGTTCTTTTGTCTCTTTAATATTGTTTTTGAAAAATTTTAAAGCTTTTTTCTTATCTAAACCTTTATTTTTTTTTAATGTACCCGCAATTGGTTTAGTAAAAATATTTGAGCCTTTTTTATTGATTAATGTTTCGGGCGAGCAACTAACTATTGAAAAATCCTTATCTCTTATCATAAATGCCTCAGGAGAAGCATTTACCTTCATTAACTTCCAAAAAAAATTAATAGGGTTTATCTTTGATTTATTCCTATATTTGGTACAAATTTTTATCTGATAAGTTTCACCTTGTCTTATTTTTCTTGAAAAGTAATTAAAAATTTTCTGATATTTAGGAAATTTTATATTCATTTTGAAAGGACTTGATACTTGAGTTTTTTGAAAACTTATTTTTAATTTTTTATGCTTAAGTTTAGATACTATTTTAATACTATCTCTAATCTTTATAATGGTCTCTGGTTTGTAAAATATACCTTTATAGAAGTTGCTTTTTTTTTGGTTTACAGTTTTTAAACCAATTAAATTGCATAGTAAATCATAACCAAAAAAACCTATCATCAAATCTGTTTCTTTACTGTAATTTTTTTTATTAAAAGATTTAAAAAATTTATTTATATTTCTATTTGTTAAAATAATTTTTTTTGAAAAATGAGTGTAAATATTATAACCATTTTCTACTTTATAGATTATTAAAGGTTCATCAGATTGGTAAAGACACTCCAAATAGGGGTTAAATTTAAATTTATACTTTTTGTAATCTTTCAACTGACTTCTCTTTTATTGGTAAGTGTATTAAACCTGCAAATACAGATAATGCAATTGCCAAATACCACGCATAGTCATATGATCCGTAAATGTCGTAGAACAATCCCCCAAGATAAGCACCAAAAAAAGAGCCAATTTGATGGCTTAAAAAAACCAATCCATAAAGTAATCCTAGATACCTTGTTCCAAATATATGCGCAACAATTCCGCTTGTTGCGGGCACAGTTGATAACCATAAAAGCCCAAAACTCGCTCCAAAAATTATAGATGAAATATTGCTTGGAGGTAGAAAAATAAACGCAATAATTGAAATACCTCTTAAAAAATAAATAACACTTAAAATAATTTTCTTACTCATTTTAGCTGACAAGTAACCACTTAATAATGACCCAAAAATATTGAATAGCCCGATTAGAGATAATATCATAGCTGCTGTCCAGTCACCAAGTCCTCTATCAATCACATATTTAGGAACATGAGTTCCAACTAAAGTGATATGAAATCCACAAACAAAAAAGCCAGATATTAATAACAAATAACTTTTATTACTAAAAGCCTCACTTAAAGATTGAAAAGCAGTTTGTTTTTGACTTGTTATTGAATCAACTGAACTTTCATTTTCATTAGGTGATCTAACAAAATAAGCAATCACAAAGCCAATACTTAAAAATACAATAAAGTAAAATAGTGTATCAACCCATCCATTATTAGCTAAAGAATAATTAGTGAATAAAGGTGATATGAAATATCCAAATGATCCGGTTGCAGTTACAAGACTCATTGCAATAGTCCTATTTGAAAGAGGGAAATGTTTTCCAACAATTGACATGGGGATACTTATTGCTGTACCTCCACAACCTATACCAATTAATACACCTAAACTTATTTGGAAATATAGGCCTGTATTTGGGCCAGTATATAAAAAGTATACTCCTAAGATATAAAATATAAATGCAAGCATTATTGCTTTATGTCCTCCATATTTATCCGCGATAGCTCCAAAAATAGGTCCTGAAAGTCCCCATCCAAGCATTTGAATTCCGATAGCTAATCCAAATTCAGTATTTGAAATTCCAAGGTCTATATTAAAATCCATAAAAAACATTCCAAATACCTGTCTAACACTCAAAGATATTAGAACTACTAGGCAGGCTGCTATCAAAGTAGTTAAGGCTAATTTGTTTGTTATAAATTTGTCTGTGGTCATTTTAAAAATCTTAAGGATTTTTTAATATCATTAATTAGATCTTTTGAATCTTCTAATCCAATATGTAATCTTACAATATACTCATTTTTTTTTAAACTAAGATATTTCCTATTACCTTGTTCTTTTATTTCTTGATGCAAAGCCAAACTTTCATATCCTCCCCAACTATAACCATGACTGAAAAATTTAAGTGAATTGACAAATTTATCGACTGAATTTTTATTTTTTACTTTTATTTTTAAACCCATTAATCCTGATGATCCTGTATAATATTTTTTCCAATATTTATAATTTTTTTGATTTTTTTTGTGAGGATACAAAACTTCTATATTCTTTTTTTTCGATAAAAACTTTGCTATTTTGATTGCATTATCCTGATGTTTATCTAATCTGACATCTAGTGTCCTAATTCCCCTCATTATAAGATAGGCGTCATCGGGACTTAATCTTAGACCTGTCATGTTCTGAGCTTTAATTACTTTATTAAATACTCTTTTACTTACTGCTAGACTTCCTCCCATAACGTCAGAATGGCCTGAATAATATTTTGTTGCAGATACAATTGATAAATCAAAACCAATTTTTATAGGTTTTAAGAAATATGGTGTTGCCCAGGTATTATCGATCGCTGTTAAGACTTTATGTTTTTTTGCAAAAGAAATGATTTTACCTAAATCTTGGAATTCAAAAGTATTGCTTCCTGGGTTTTCAACATAAATTAATTTTGTTTTTTTTGTGAAATTTTTTTTTATAGTATCTAAATTGTTTGGATCGTAAAATTTAGTTTTAATATCAAACTCTTTCAAATAATTTTCTGTTAATAATCTTGTTGGGCTATATATTGGATCTGCGATTATAATTTCATCATTTGGTCTTAAAATGCTAAATAGACACAAAAAAACAGATCCAAAACCAGTTGGTGTTAAAAAAGTATGATAAGATTCTTCTAAATTGGTTAAAATTTTTTCAAGTTCAAATGTTGTTGCAGTACCTTGCCTTCCATATTCAAAATGTCCTCCTCTAGGATTTTTTAAATTTTTCCTCTGAACTTTTCTTAAATCAGACATTGATTTAAAGACCATAGTTGAGGTTCTTACCAATGGTGGGTTAACTGAACGGGTTATGTAGTCTTTGTATGTATGTTTTAAAAAAGTTTTGACAGATTTAACCATAAATAAATTTGATAAGTAAGTTTGACAATGCTATATCCCACAAATAAGTCAATAAAATTATAAATAAGGAGATTATGGGTTACCCAAAAAAACATAGAGGCCGAAGAAAAATGGGCTCAAAAAAAAGAAGAGCGAGAAAAAAGAATAAAAAGAAATAAGAAATCTTAAAATGGACAATATCTCAAAAGTAAAATCCATGAGTTTATGGATTTTTGTTGTGCCTTTTTTTGCAATAAATGCTTGTTTAATTTTAATCACTCAGTTTCATAGTTTATTCCCAAATCCAGAACACATATTGCATGACACAATTCCTTACATTGATGGAAAGGCATCAATAAGTCGTACTGCAAGAGTTTTTCCAACATATTTGATATTTAAGCCAGCGATGTTCTTAACATCGTTTTTATTAATTAAATATTGGTTAAATAATAAAAAAATAATTTTATATAAAGATCCAAAAAATAATTACACAAATAAGTTTGTATTTTTTGGTATAGGTTCTGCTGTACTTCTTGTAATTCATTCAATTTTTTTGGGGATTAAATTTGAGTATGAATTATATAAACTTTTTAGACGTGTGGTGATTTTATTTTTTATAGTTTTTGAAATTATTGCACAAACATATCTAGTAATTTGTTTATACAAAATAAGATATTCGATTGCAGAAAATATAAATGTAGTTTTTTTAAAACTTAAAATTTTCCTAGTTTCATTATTAATTATTGTAGCTTTAATCTCTATACCATTAGTAAGTGCTCCAGGTAATAAATATTTAAAACATGCACTTGAGTGGGATTATTTTGTTGGAGTTATAAGTTTTTATTTACTAACATTTTTTATGTGGAAAAAAAATTAATTTTTTGTAATCCAACCACCACCTAGAACTTTATCACCTAATTCATCTTTTGAGTAAAAAACGCATGCTTGTCCGGGTGAAATACCATATTCATCCTCTAATAAAATTAATTTTGTGGATCCATTATTTATATCTAATTTTGATCTTAATAACTTCCCTGTTGATCTAACCTTTACGAAAATTTCATTGTTAAAGAATTCTTTATTAACTAAAAAATTTATATCTTTAAGCAAAATCTCTTTTTTTAACAATTCGTCTTTAGATCCAACTATAATTTCATTTTTATTAGCAATTATATCTAAAACGTACAAGGGATCATGATGTGCAATCTTAATTCCTTTTCTTTGTCCAATGGTAAAATTAACTATACCTTCGTGCACACCTAGAACTCTTCCTGAGGTATTTTTTATATTACCTTTTTTAAATGAATCAGGCCTAAATTTTTGAATAACTGAAACATAATCTCCATTTGGCACAAAGCATATATCTTGACTATCTGGTTTATCAGCTACATTTAAATCTAAATTTTTTGCTATTTCTCTCGTTTCTTTTTTTAATAAGTTTCCAAGAGGAAATCTTAAAAAATTGAGCTGTTCTCTTGTAGTGTTAAATAAAAAATAACTTTGATCTCTGTTTTTATCAACTCCTCGATACATTTCGGTTACATTGTTTTTAGTAAAACTTTTTACATAATGTCCTGTAACGAGTGCATCTGCTTTAAGATTTTTAGACTCATTAAATAAATCGTTAAATTTCACAGTTTTATTACATTGTACACATGGAATTGGTGTTTCGCCTTTTAAATAACTATCAACGAAATTATTAATTACACCCTCTCTAAATTTACTTTGATAATAAAAAATCTTATGCTCAATATCTAATTTATGTGCAACCCTTTTAGCGTCTAGAATATCCTGACCTGAGCAGCAAACTTTGGATTTAGCAATTTCTTTGCTGTCATCATACAATTTTAGCGTTACACCAATGACTTTATAGCCTTGTTGTTTCATCATGGCTGCTACAGTAGAGGAATCTACACCACCAGACATTGCGACTACAACTGTAGTTTCTTTTGGGTCTTTATCTATGCCTAAAGAGTTTAATTGTCTTTTCATATTTATGGTATTTATACTTATTTCTATTATAAATTAAATTAAATGATTTTAGATTTTGAACCAGGTGACAGAGTAGTTAACCCCCTAAAAAAAGACTGGGGTATAGGTCAGGTGCAGTCGATTGTTAAGGAAAAAGTTACTGTAAATTTCGAAAATATAGGAAAAATTGTAATAAATGCAAAAAATATTAATCTTGAAAAGATAGATGATGAATAAAATAGATTATAAAGAAATATGCTACAGTTTGATAGATACTTTTCTTTTTGCAGGAAAAAAAAGTGTAGAGATGAGAAATGAAGGTCTCATAACAGAATATAAAGAGGACAATACACCCGTAACAAATGGTGATATTGAAGTTAATAAAATTTTAAGTGACAAGTTAACAAAGACAACACCAAATATTCCCTTGGTGTCTGAGGAAAGTACAAAAAATAAATCAAATAATAATTTAACAACTTTCTGGTTAATAGATCCCATAGATGGAACTTATGATTATGTTAATAATAAAGATGAATTTACAATTAATGCAGGTTTAATAGTAGATAAATTACCTACAATTGGATTAATTTATGCGCCTGCAAAAAATAGAATGTTTTATACTTATGCACCAGGCGAGAGTTTTGAAATAATAAATAATAACGAGGTAAAATTGGACTGTAAAAAAAAAACTAAAGTAAATCAAATTAAGGCTGTACATTATTCAGATAAATTGAAGCCTGAAATAATGAAACTTCATCAAAAATATGGAGTAACAGAACATCATAGAATGAAAAGTTCTTTAAAATTTTGTGTAATCGCAGCTAGTGAATATGATATTTATATTTCAGAACCTAGAGCCTCAGAATGGGATATAGCTGCGGGACATGCTATATTACAGAACGCTGGTGGCATAGTAACTGACTTTGAAAACAATCAAATTACTTATGGAAAAAAAGATTTTATAAATCCAAGTTTAATTTTGAGAAGAGGTGATAATTTATAATATGGACGAAACTGTCAGAATAATATTAATTATAATAGTGTCTGTTAGTATATTTGGTTTACTATTATTTGTTTTTGTTAAAAATTATATGAAAAGAAAAATTGAATATTATTTAGAAGTAAAAAATAAAAAAAATATTAAAGAAGATTAATAATTTTTGAATATTCATCTTTATCTATATCCATTACTCTTTTTGATGTATCAAAATCAAAGCCAGATCTAGCTAAAATACCTATATCTTTCTTATAAAACAGTGGCCTATTATTTTCGTCTCGAGCTGGACCAATACGTTTTTTTTTGCATATTTTTATTGCGGAAAAAAAATCTTGATCTTCATTGTTTTCTTTAATTGTAGTGATGGTTTGATTGACGTATTTGTCATTTATACCTTTTGTAAGTAGATAATTTCTAATTTTATTGATTGAACTACCTCTTTGTATCAAGTTTTTAGCTTTTGAATCAGAATAGAATTTATCATTTAAAAACTTATTTTTTTCTAAATCCTCTAAAACTACTTCAATTAAGTCTTTAACATTATTTTTATTTATTCCTGTAGAATTTAATTTTAAATATTTCTTAAGAAGATAGGTCTTTAACTGCTGTTTTGATGGAGAATACTTCTCAATATAAGCGTACGAAAAGTTACGCATTTCATCAACAGTCGCCTCTAAAGTTTTTTTCTTATTTTTATTAGGAATCATAGAAAGATGTATTATATTATATATTCTTATGATCGAACAAATATCATCTTTTTTTAATATCGAAATGATTTATTTATGGTTAAACTTTGGTGTATTACCTTTTTGGATAACATTAATTTTTTTTCCACAATCTAGAACTTGTAGCTATCTTGTGACGTCTGTGTTTCCATTTTTCTTATTATCCTTGATTTATTCATATCTATTATATTTGTTCTTTATGAACGGGTATGATTTTAGCAGTAATTTCTCATTGTATCTAAGTTTAGAAAACCTAAGTACGCTTTTTACTGAAAATGGTTTCTTATTGTTGCTTTGGATACACTTTTTAGCAGTAAATCTTTTTTGCGGATGTTGGATTGTTAAAGATAGTCTAAAATTTAATATATCTAAATATGTAAACTTTTTTCCTTTAATTATAACTTACTTTATAGGTCCAATCGGAATATTTATTTATTGGTTAATTAGAATAATATCTGCAAAAAAAATCAGTTTATTCGATTAGATTATTTTTTTACTTTAAAACCTTCTTGCTCCATTGCAGTAAAACCACCATCAATATGCGAAACGTTTTTAAAGCCCATATCTTTTAGTGTTTTGGCTGCTAATGCCGATCTACCGCCTGCTGCGCAAAATAAAACAATATCTTTGTTTGTATCAATTACATTGTTTTGAACTAGTGGGCTGTTTGGGTTCAATGAGAACTCTAGTAACCCTCTTGGAATATGTGTTGCATTTTCGATATATCCAGTGTTTTCTAATTCACCTTTTTCTCTTAGATCAATTAAATTACACTTATTACCACTTGATAATTTAAGTGCTTCTCCAGCAGAGATAGTTTTAATTTCTTTTGTAGCTTCTGAAATTAGAATTTGTGGTGTTTTAACATTCATATTACTATAATTATTATATTAAATTCTATGATAAAAAATAGTCTAAAAAAAATATTTATTAAGATATCGAGATTACTCGGATTTGAAATTATTGATCAAAATAGTTTTGTATCACCAACGTTAAATAAAGAGCTAAATGAAAATTTAAGTGAATTTAATAAAAAGTCTATTATTCTTCCATTAGGAGAAGTTGAAATTAAAAGAAAAATTGAGTCTTTACTAATTATATTTAGAACAAATAGTAACATTGATATATGGGATCAAAACAAAAAACGAATTTTTGAACAGGATAAAATTATATATGTTGAAAAATCTTTAAATTCATTAATTAAAAGTATAAAGTTCACAGAGCAAAACTTAAGTTCTTTAGATGTAAAACTAATAATTCTAGATGATAACTCAAACGATCAAAATTTAGATAAAATTAAAAAGATTTGTGAAAAAGCAAGAATAAGGTATGAATTAATAAATCATGATATTCAAATTAATAAAAATTATATAAAAGAACAGAAAACTAGAGAAACATATTCTAATCTATCAACTTTACTTACATCCTTTAACCTAGGTAAAAGAAATGGAAAAGATCTAATATTTTTTGTCGAGGATGACTATATTCATTTTAATAACCTAATAATGGAATGTATTAAAACTTTCGAAAGAGTTTCGTCTCAAATAGGAAAGGATATATTTTTGTGCCCCTCAGACTACCCTTTTCTTTATATGAATAATGAAAAAACTAATGTTTTGATCGGTAGCGATAGACATTGGAGAACTGTGAATAAGACATTATGTACTTTTTTCACAACTAAGGAATTATTAGATAAATATTGGAATAATTTTGAAAAAAACTGTTTGGATAGACATGATCCATTTGAAAAATATTTAAATCAAATATATGAGAATGAGATTTGTATTTCTCCATTAAAAAGCCTGTCAATTCATATGGCGAATATTAATTCAAGCTATGGTTTATCACCATTTATTGACTATAAAAAAATTTGGGATGAAAATTAAAAAAAAAGGCCCCTTTTTACAGGGGCCTTTGAGGGAGAGAAAAATAGTTATTAGTCTCTTATTGCGTAAGCTATAACTCCAGTCTCAGATACATCAGTACCTTTCATTTCAGCTTCTTTACTCAATCTAATACCCATTGTAGCTTTCATTATCGACCAAACGATAAATGCAACCACAAATACAAATGCATTAATTGAAACAACTCCAAGAAGTTGTGCTCCGAAAGACGTACCAGAGTTTGTAATTGGAACAGCTAATGTTCCCCAAATACCTGCAAATAAGTGAGCAGGTATAGCACCTACGACATCATCAATTTTCATAGCAAATAGTAGTTTAGTTCCATAAACAACTATAACACCACCTACGCCACCAATTAAAATTGCTGCTATTGGTGATGGCATTAAAGGTTCAGCGGTAATTGCAACTAATCCTCCGATTGCACCATTCAACATTTGAATTACATCGGTTTTGCCTGAAAGTCTTGTTACTGCAGCTGCTGCTAAAACTCCACCACATGCTGCTAAGTTTGTATTAATGAATATTTTTGATACTGCTACTGCATCATCAAATGTACCCATAGCTAATTGTGATCCACCATTAAATCCAAACCAACCTAGCCATAAAATAAATACACCAATTGTTACTAATGGAATTGATGAAGCCGCAAAAGGCTTAACCGGACCTGCGCCAGATTTGGTAAATCTTCCAAGTCTTGGACCAAGTATTATCGCACCAGCGAAAGCTGCTGCACCACCTGTTGAGTGAACTAGTGTTGATCCAGCAAAATCTGAAAATCCAGCTGCTGCTAACCAACCACCACCCCACTGCCATCCCATGACAATCGGATAAATTACTCCTGATAATATTGCGGCAAACAAGAAGAACGGCCATAGTTTGATTCTTTCCGCCAAAGTACCAGAAACAATTGATACAGTTGTTGCACAAAATACCATTTGGAAATACCAATCTGATCCA
>CACGAM010000007.1 GCA_902571055.1 uncultured Pelagibacteraceae bacterium
GGACAAATAACACTTTCAGATTTGTCTCAATCCGAGTCCTCTTTAGCTGGAGCGCAGGCAAAAAACATAAAAGCCATAAGTGACTTAACAACTAGTAAATTAAATTATGAAAACATTATAGGTAAAATTGATAATATGGATAATTTAGTTAAATCATTAAAACCTATATCGCCATTACCTAAATCTTTAAATGAAGCAATAGAATTATCAAACAATAATAATCCAGATGTCATTATTGCAAAAATTGAATACGATCAATCAGTAAAAGATTTGAAAATATCTAAATCAGATCTTGCACCCACTGCAACTTTATCTATAGAAAGATCGAATACTGAAGATTTAAGTTCTACAGTTGATGAAAAAGAACAAGATACAATTAAAGCTACTGTAACCTGGCCCTTTTTTTCTGGTGGAAAAAATTTAGCTAAAGTTAATAAAAACCAAAGTGAAAAACTAAGAAAGAAACTATTATTAGATAATCAAATTAAATCTAGTGAAACTAATATTGCTAGTGCTTGGTCAAACTATCAAACATCAGAAAGTATTTTAACCTCAATAAGAGCACAAGTAAAAGCTGCTGAGATTGCGAATGAAGGAATAACAGAGGAATACCAAAGAGGATCTAGGAGCACTCTAGACTTCATTCAATCAACAGCGATATTATTAGATGCAAGAATTTCCTTAGCAAATTCTGAGCGAGACTTTATTCTTGCTCAATATAATCTTTTAAAATCAGTCGGTCTTTTGCAAAGCTCATATCTAAACATCAAATAAATCAAAGTTTTTGAGGCTTGTAGATTTTTATTGCAAATGAGAACAAAAGTAGTACAAATAATATATGATTCGAATGTTAATAAATTACAAAAAAGAGGCATAAAATGACTAAAAATAACTTAAAAGTGGTGAAATCCGCAAAAGATAAAGATTTGGAAAATAAAGAAAAAAATAAAGCGCTAGACGCAGCGATAAGCCAAATAACTGATACCTTTGGAAAAGGATCAGTAATGAAGCTTGGTCAACAGAAGGCTATGGATGTTGAATCTATTTCAACAGGATCATTAAGCTTAGACCTTGCTCTTGGAATAGGTGGTCTTCCAAAAGGAAGAATTGTTGAAATTTATGGACCAGAGTCTTCTGGAAAAACAACATTAGCTTTACAAGTTTTAGCTGAAGCTCAAAAAGCAGGTGGAACGTGTGCATTTATAGATGCAGAGCACGCATTAGATCCAATCTATGCGAAAAAATTAGGAGTTGATACAGACTCATTATTAATTTCTCAACCCGATACTGGTGAGCAAGCTTTAGAAATTACTGATACATTAATTAAATCTGGCTCATTATCAGTTTTAGTTGTCGATTCAGTTGCAGCATTAACACCTAGAGCTGAAATAGAAGGTGATATGGGAGACCATCATGTTGGTCTTCAGGCAAGATTAATGTCACAAGCATTAAGAAAATTGACGGGTTCTATTTCAAGGACGAATACAATGGTAATTTTCATTAACCAAATTAGGATGAAAATTGGTGTAATGTTCGGTAGTCCGGAAACTACATCAGGTGGTAATTCACTTAAATTTTATTCTTCTGTTCGAATGGATATTAGAAGAATTGGTGCAATTAAAGATAAAGAGCAAATTATCGGAAATAGCACAAGAGTTAAAGTAGTGAAAAACAAAGTTGCTCCACCATTTAAAGTAGTTGAGTTTGATCTAATGTATGGCAAAGGGATTAGTAAAACGGGCGAGTTAATTGATCTTGGTGCCAAAGCAGATATAGTTGAAAAATCAGGAGCGTGGTATGCATATAAAGGTGAAAAAATTGGTCAAGGTAAAGAAAATGCAAAACTTTACTTAGAACAAAATCCTAAAGCAGCCGCTGAAATTGAGATGGCAATTAGAGAAAAAGCTGGATTAATTTCGAAGAAAATAGAGGGAAATCCTATAGAAAAGGAAAAAGTTGAGGCTGCAGAAGCTGCAACTGAAGAAGTACCCGAAAAAAAGAATTAGCATAAATCTTTTAGCATTGAAAAGGGCGCCTTATTTAGGCGCCTTTTTTTTTTATTAGAATTTACTTACAGTGAAAAAACGGTATTTTAAATGAAATGCCAAATAACACCTTAAATGATATACGAAAAACATTCCTTGAATATTTTAAAAAAAACGGTCACGAAATAGTAGGATCAAGTAATTTAGTACCGAACAATGATCCTACATTAATGTTTGCTAACTCAGGAATGGTTCAATTTAAAAATGTGTTTACAGGACTAGAAAAAAGAAATTATCAAAGAGCTACCACCTCACAAAAATGCGTAAGAGCAGGGGGTAAGCATAATGACTTAGAAAATGTTGGTTATACTCCAAGACATCATACTTTTTTTGAAATGTTAGGCAATTTTTCGTTTGGAGATTATTTTAAAGATCGTGCAATAGAACTTGCCTGGAATTTAATTACTAAAGATTTTGGAATTGATAAAAATAAGCTTTATTTTACAGTATTCAACGAGGATGATGAGGCCTTTAATTTATGGAAGAAAATTACAGGTTTTGGAGACGATAGAATAATAAAGATTTCTACATCTGATAACTTTTGGTCTATGGGTGAAACAGGACCATGTGGACCTTGTTCAGAGATTTTTTACGATCACGGAGATCAATTGTCTGGTGGCTTGCCTGGTACTAAAGATCAAGATGGAGATAGATATATAGAAATCTGGAATTTGGTTTTCATGCAATTTGAACAAATTTCAAAAGATAAAAGAATTAATTTACCAAAACCTTCTGTTGATACTGGAATGGGTTTAGAGAGAATTACTGCTTTATTACAAGGCACGCATGATAATTATAAAAGTGATCATTTTAAAAAATTAATTGAATCGATATCCGATACAGTAAAAGTAAAAGCTGATGAAAATAACATCGCAAGTTTTCGTGTGATTGCAGATCATCTAAGAGCAAGCTCGTTTTTATTAGCTGAAGGTGTATTACCATCTAATGAAGGGAGAGGTTATGTTCTAAGAAGAATTATGAGAAGAGGTATGAGACACTCTCATTTATTAGGCTCGAAAGATCCAGTGTTTCACAATATTTTTAAAAGTCTATTAGATGAAATGTCAAATAGTTATCCTGAATTAGATAGAGCTCAATCATTAATTAAAGAAACTTTAAAAATGGAAGAAGAAAAATTTTTAGTTTTACTCGAAAGAGGCATGAAAATTTTAGATGAGGAGATCTCCAAGATAGATAAAGTCTTACCGGGTGAAGTAGCATTTAAATTATATGATACCTATGGTTTTCCATTAGATTTAACTGAAGATATTCTTAAAAATAAATCTTTAAAAATTGATAACGATAAGTTTCAAAGTCTTATGCAAGAAAGTAAGGAACTTGCAAAAAAAAATTGGAAAGGTTCTGGTGACGCTGCTGTTGATGAGATTTGGTTTGATATTAAAGATAAAGTTGGAGCAACTGAATTTCTAGGTTATGAAAAAATTCAATCAGAGGGAGTTATTTTAAAACTTATCAAAAATAATAAAGAAGTTGATAGTTTAAAATCTGGTGAGAAAGGAATGATTGTTGTAAACCAAACACCTTTCTACGGTGAATCTGGTGGTCAATTAGGAGATATTGGAAAAATAAATTCAGCTAATAATTCATTTACAGTCAATGATGTTCAAAAAAAATTAGGAAATCTATTTGTGCATTACGGAGTAATGGATGGAGGAAGCTTAAAAGTTGGGGAAAGTGTGGAATTAAAAATAGATAGCGCGAGAAGAGAAAATATTAAAGCTTATCATTCTGCAACTCACCTTTTACATGAGTCTTTAAGAAGAACTCTTGGAAAACATGTTATGCAGAAAGGTTCCCTAGTTGCTCCGGACAGATTACGTTTCGATTTTAGCCATATGAAACCGATATCTAATGACGAAATGCTGAAAATTGAGGAAATAGCAAACGAGATAGTTAATAAAAAATCGGACGTAATAACTAGAATTATGACACCTGAAGAGGGCATAGAACATGGAGCATTAGCCTTATTTGGAGAGAAATATGGTGACGAAGTAAGAGTGGTTTTTATGGGAGATGAAGGTAATAAATATTTTTCAACTGAATTATGTGGCGGAACTCACGTTAAAAATACTGGAGATGTTGGAAAATTGAAGGTTATTAGCCAGTCATCCATAGCTGCAGGAGTTAGAAGAATTGAGGCTTTAAGGGACAAACAATTAGAGGACTTCTTAAAAGATAAAGAAAAACAATCAAATTTATCAGCTCAAAAAGATGAGAAGACAATAGAAATGTTAACTAAAGATATAACGTCTTTTGGTGGAAAGCCAAATTTAGAAAACAAAAATCCTAAAGACTTAATTAAAGATTTAACAAGACAACTAGAGAAATTGTCAATTGGTAAAATTCTAAATGATAAATCAAAAAATATAATAAAAGATGAAACCATTAATAATATTAAAGTAAGATTTCAAAAAATTTCTGACTTACCTCCTAAAGAATTAAGAGGATTAGTTGACAACGGAAAAAAAGAAATAGGAGAGGGATTAATAATTATTTTTGCGAATAAAGATGGCAAAGTGGGGCTTGCAGTAGGAGTTACAAAAAAACTAACCTCAAAATACGATGCTGTAAAATTTGCAAAACTTGGATCAGAATTAATTGGTGGTAAAGGTGGAGGAGGCAGACCAGATTTTGCTCAAGCAGGTGGTGTATTAGAAAATAAAATTGATGAAGCTTTTGAAAAATTAAAAGTTTTGATCTAATCTTTTTTTAAGATTGCTATCTATCACATCCAAAAATTGATTAGTAGTTAAAAATTTCGTATCTGATCCAACTAATATAGCTAAATCTTTTGTCATTGATCCACTCTCGACTGTTTCAATGCAGGTTTTTTCCAGATTTTTAACAAATTTTTTTAAATCCTCGTTTTCATCAAGTTTTGCTCGGTGATATAAACCTCTAGCCCATGCAAAAATTGATGCAATAGGATTTGTTGAAGTTTCTTTTCCTTGTTGATGCATTCTATAATGTCTAGTGACTGTTCCATGAGCTGCCTCTGCTTCAATAGTTTTACCATCCGGACTCATTAAAACACTAGACATCAATCCTAATGAACCAAATCCTTGCGCAACTGTATCTGATTGAACATCGCCATCGTAATTTTTACAAGCCCAAATATAATTCCCGTTCCATTTCATAGCGCATGCTACCATGTCATCTATTAATCTATGTTCGTATGTAATGCCTCTCTCTTTAAATTTATCTATGAATTCATTTTCAAAAATTTCTTGGAAAATATCTTTAAATCTTCCATCATATTTTTTTAAAATTGTATTTTTTGTAGACAAAAAAACTGGCCATCTTCTGTTCAATCCATAATTCATACATGCTCTTGCGAAATCTTTTATAGATTGATCCAAATTATACATCGACATTGCAACCCCTGGACCTGGAAAATTAAATACTTCAAATTCTTTTTTTTCTTTTCCATCCTCAGATGTCCATTTTATCTCTAATTTCCCTTTACCTGGAACTTGGAAATCTGTTGCTCTATACTGATCTCCAAAAGCATGTCTCCCAATACAAATTGGGTTTTCCCAGCTTGGTACTAATTTTGGAATATTTTTACATAATATCGGTTCTCTGAAAACTGTTCCTCCAAGGATATTTCTTATTGTTCCATTAGGAGATCTCCACATTTTTTTCAATTTGAATTCTTCAACTCTACCTTCATCAGGTGTGATAGTTGCACATTTTATTCCTACATTGTATTTTTTAATTGCATTTGCACAATCAATTGTAATTTGGTCAGAAGTCTCGTCTCTACTCTTTATGCCTAAGTCATAGTATTTTATATCCAGATCTAAATAGGGCTTGATTAGTTTATTTTTTATAAATTCCCAAATAACTCTGGTCATTTCATCACCATCTAGCTCTACAATAGGGTTTTTTACCTTAATTTTAGCCATATTTATTTATATATCTTATTAATTGAATTATAGAGTTTTATATACATATTAACGACAAATTAGCAAATGAAGGATTATGATAGATAAAGTTTTTCCAAAGGTTCATAACGAGGGTTATAAATTTCTAGTTATTTTTGGTGTAATAACATTAATATTCTATTTTATAAGTAACTTTTTAGGACTAGTCGGATTAGTTCTAACAATTTGGTGTTATTATTTTTTTAGAGATCCAGAGAGATATCCCATTAACGACGAAGATTATCTTGTTAGTCCCGCAGATGGTGTAGTTTTACAGGTCAAAGAAACAAATGGACCTAAGGAACTAAATTTAGAAAACAAAACTTTTACAAAAGTAAGCGTTTTTATGAATGTATTTGATTGTCATGTGAACAGAACACCATGCTCAGGAAAAGTTTCGCAAATATTATATAAACCTGGAAAATTTTTTAATGCGTCTCTAGATAAAGCAAGTGAGGATAATGAAAGAAATTATTATAAAATAACTAATACAAAAGGTGAAGATATAGTTGTAGTACAAATAGCAGGACTTATTGCTAGACGGATTGTTTGTGAAACTAATGAAGATACTGATCTACAGCAAGGAGATAGAATAGGGATGATAAGGTTTGGGAGTAGGGCAGACTTATATTTTGAAAATTATAAACCACTTGTCAAAGTTGACCAAAAAACTATTGCTGGTGAAACTCTAATAGCTAAAAAATAATGGAACCAAAAAGAAAGTTTAAGATTGTTACAGCAAAGAATTCAAGAGTTATATTGCCTAATATATTTACTTTGGTAGGGGTTTGCATAGGACTTTCATCGATTAAATTTGCATTTGATGGAAACTTTCAATTTTCAGTAGTGGCCATAATAGTAGCTGGAATAATAGATGGTTTGGATGGAAGAATTGCAAGATTAATAAAAGGCACTTCTAAAGTAGGTAAAGAATTAGACTCTTTAACGGATGTAATTAGTTTTGGTGTAGCGCCGGCTTTTATAATGTATTTCTGGAAATTAAATGAACTTGGCAGAATAGGTTGGTTCATATGTTTAATATACGTTGTTGCAGTTGCATTAAGACTGGCAAGATTTAATGTTAATTCATCTGAAGAACCAACATGGAAGGGGAATTTTTTTGAAGGTATACCATCACCTGCAGGTGGAATACTAGTTCTTATGCCTTTATTTTTTAGTTTTAGCGAACTTACATTAATAAACATTAATTATGATTTAGTTGTACCAATATTTTTTGTAACGATATCAATACTATTAATTAGTAAATTACCAACTTACTCTTTTAAAAAAATAATTGTACCAAGAAGCATGAGTATATTTTTAATATTTGGTGTGGTGATTTATTTTGTATTATTACTTCTATATACATTTAACACGATAGTTATTTCAGGTCTTATATATCTTTTAATGATACCAATTAGCTCTGTACATTTTATGAAAGTGAGAAATAAATTTACAACTCTATCAGGTGATATAGATGATCATGAAGATATATTGTGATGAATAATAAAGCTGTAGTAACTTTAGCAGATTCTACTTACTTCGAAATGTTAATAGAGCTTGTAGACTCTATTACTAGATTTAAGGAAAGTTCAAATGTTGACATTTGTGTTTTAGATGCTGGTCTTTCAGATAATCAATTGAGCATATTATCTGGGAGAGTAAAAAGTATTAAAAAGGCAGAATGGGATATCAAAGTACCAGATTATAAAGTAAGAGGAAAAGAATGGTTAAAAAGTCAAGTTTCAAGAGCCTTTTTACCAAAATACTTTCCAAATTATAAAAAATATTTGTGGATCGATTGTGATGCATGGGTTCAAGATTGGAATTGTGTGGAATTATATTTTAAAGCTTGTGATAGCGGAAAGCTAGGCATTACACAAACAATAGGGCCCGGTTATAAAATAACCTCTAAAGTAAAGTGGATATTTGGAAAATTTGCTCAAATAAAATCTCAAAATTTTAAACACGCATTAAGTTCAAATATAAATTTGCATGATGCAAGGAAGCTTGCGTTTGCTCCTCACATAAATATTGGAACATTTTCATTAGAGAAAAATTCACCCTGCTGGGATATATGGCAAAAAAACCTGAAAAAAACTCTTAGTGCGGGTAAAATTTTTGGATCCGAAGGTCTTGCTATAAATTTAAGCGTTTACGTTGATGGTGTTAATACCGAGTTTTTACCATTAAACTGTAATTGGATTGCAAGTAATTTACTGCCTAAGTTTGATGAAAATAATAATTGCTTCGTAGAACCTTATCTGCCTAATAATAAAATTGGTATAATGCATTTAGCAGCTGGTATTTGGGAAAATAGTAAAGATATGAGAATAGATAAAAGTGTAAAAATAAATATTCAATCAATTTCAAATAATACATTGTCAAAAAGTTTAAGGTTTCTATCCAATTGAAAAAAAATAGAATTTCAAAAAATTGGATTAATAAGCAAAGAAGAGATATTTATGTTAGACAATCTAAAATTGAAGGCTATAGATCTAGGGCAGTTTATAAACTTAAAGAAATAAACGATAAATTTAAAATATTAAGAAATGGTCAGTCAATAGTGGATCTTGGAGGAGCTCCAGGAAGTTGGTCTCAATATTTATCTTCGACATTAAAAAATACTAAATTATTAGCGATAGATCTTCTTGAAATCCAAGAAATTAAAAATGTAAAATTAATGAAAGGAGATTTTACTGATGATATCTATAAACAAAAAATTAAGTCCTTTTTTAATACAAAGATAGATTTAGTAATTTCTGATATGGCCGTAAATACTACAGGAAACAAAAATCTAGATGCAATTGTTACCGGAGAGTTAGCTATGGAGTCTATTGAATTTGCAAAAGAAATGTTAAAAACAAATGGTCAATTTGTCACAAAAATTTTTATGGGATCCTCATTTAATGAAATAGTATCCAAATCTAAAAAATACTTTAGAGAAACTAGTGTTTTTAAACCGCCATCTAGCAGAAAAGACTCTAAAGAAACTTTTTTAATATCCAAATTTTTGAGATCGTAAGTCTTTTAATTTATATAGAATCGTATATATAAGGACATGGGCCCTATAAAAGAAGCACTCACATTCGATGATGTAACACTAGCACCAAAGTACTCCTCCGTCTTACCATCAGATGTACAAACGGAAACATCACTTACAAGTAATTTACAACTTAAAATACCATTAATAACTTCTGCTATGGATACTGTTACAGAAGCAAAAATGGCAATAGCAATTGCAAAAGCTGGAGGAATTGGAGTTATACACAGGAATTTATCCATAAAGAAACAAGTTATTGAAATAAAAAAGGTAAAATCTTTGGGATTAAAAGTTGGGGCAGCAGTTGGAGCTGGAACTAACGAGTTCGAAAGAGCTAAAGAGATACTAAAATGTAAAATTGATTTAATTGTCGTAGATACCGCCCATGGCCACACAAAAAAAGTAGGAGAGATAATTAAAAAAATTAAAAGGATTAAACCAAAATCAGTCTCTCTTTGTGCAGGAAATGTTGCTACTGAAGATGCAGCAAAGTTTTTAATTAAATTAGGAGTAGATATTATAAAGGTTGGTATTGGTCCAGGTTCAATTTGCACAACAAGATTAGTTGCTGGTATTGGGGTACCACAACTTAGTGCAATTCTTAATGTAAGAAACGGGGTTAAAAGTAGGAAAGTAAGCATTATTGCCGATGGAGGGATAAAATTTTCTGGAGATATAGCAAAAGCTCTTGCGGCAGGTGCAGATGCGGTAATGATAGGCTCATTATTTGCTGGAACAGACGAGGCACCAGGGAAAGTAATAAGAAGAGGTGGTAAATTGTTTAAAAGCTTTAGAGGCATGGGGTCAATTGGTGCCATGAACCGAGGTTCAGCAGATAGATATTATCAATCAAAACAAAAGGATAAATCAAAGTATGTCCCTGAGGGAGTTGAGGGATTTGTAAAATACAAAGGTAGAGTAGATAAAATATTCTATCAGTTGATTGGTGGCTTAAAGTCTTCAATGGGATACCTTGGAGCAAAAAAAATAAAAATTTTAAGGCAAAATCCAAAATTTGTTAAAATTACAAAAGCAGGATTTTATGAAAGTATGGTACATAACATCGATGAAATTAAAAAATAAGTTTTTCGTAATATTTTTTTTATTAATATTTACAAATACATCTGCATCAGAAAATTTTTTTGATAATGCAAAAGATTTATACGAGAAAAAAGATTACGAAAAATCAAAATTTCTATTTCAGAGAAATTTAGTTTTTAATCCCAAAGACTCAAAATCATATTTATATTTAGCTAAAATTTATGAAATAGAGGAGAACGAAAAAGAGACAGAAAAAAATTTAAATTCAACTTTATTACTAGAGCCAGATAATGAGGAAGCAATGTATATGATAATAGATATAGAGCTTAAAAGATCTAATTTTTCAAAAGTTAAGGAGCTACAAGCTGATTTTGAAAAAATATGTACAAGCTTATGTGAAAAAATAACATCAATCAACGAAAGATTGAAAAATTTTGACACCTCAAATGATTCTTAAAAAAATATTAATAATAGATTTTGGTTCGCAGTTTACACAATTGATCGCAAGAAGAGTTCGTGAACTTGGAGTTTATTCTGAAATTATAAGTCACAAAAAAAAAATTAATTTTAGCAACAAAGACGTAATTGGGATAATTTTATCGGGGGGTCCCTTAAACGTATACCAGACTAAAAAAGTAAGTTTTGACAAAAAGATATTAAATCAAGATATACCAGTTTTAGGAATTTGTTTTGGTCACCAAATAATATCAAAAGAATTAGGTGGTAAAGTAAAGCAGTCTAAATTTAGAGAATTTGGTTTGGTAAATATAAAAAAAAATAAAGATAGTGTTCTTACTAGAAATTTTTTTAATAGAGATGGAAAAAATAATGTTTGGATGAGTCACTCAGATCAAGTAACAAAGTTACCAAAAAATTTTGAAAAAGTTGCTTCAAGTACAAATTCTAATTTTTGTATAATTCAGAATAAATATAAAAAATTTTATGGCATCCAATTTCATCCAGAGGTAACCCATACACATAATGGTATAAAATTAATAAAAAATTTCTTATTTTCTATTTGTAAATCAAAAAAAAACTGGTCTTCAAAAAAACAGAAAGAAAAAATAATAGAGGAAATTAAAAAACAGGTTGGGCACTCTAAAGTTATTTGTGCATTATCAGGAGGTGTAGATAGTAGTGTAGTTGCAAAAATTATACATAAAGCTATAGGTAAAAATCTAACATGTATATTTGTAAATACTGGTTTATTAAGAAAAAATGAGGAAATTCAAGTAGTAAAAACATTTAAACAAAAATTAAAAATTAAACTTATATACGTCAACGCTAAAAATTTATTCATAAAAAAATTAAAAAAAGTAAAGGATCCTGAAAAAAAAAGAAAAATAATTGGAAATCTATTTATTAAAATATTCGAAAAATATTCGAAAAAAATTTCAAATATCAAGTATTTAGCTCAAGGCACTTTGTATCCAGATTTAATAGAAAGTAAATCAGTTACAGGTAGCCAAACATCTAAAATTAAATCACATCATAATGTTGGTGGTCTTCCAAAAAAAATGAAATTGAAATTAGTAGAACCAGTAAAATTTTTGTTTAAAGACGAGGTTAGAAAACTCGGAGAAGAACTTAGTTTAAGTAAAGAAATATTATATAGGCATCCGTTTCCTGGTCCTGGGCTCGCAATTAGAATACCTGGGGATATAGATGAAAATAAAATTAATATTTTAAAAGAAGCAGATAATATTTTTATTAAAAGTTTGTATAAATATAATCTTTATCATAAAATTTGGCAGGCCTACGCAGCTCTTTTGCCAGTAAAAACAGTTGGTGTTATGGGAGATAACAGAACTTATGAATACATATGTTTGCTTAGAGCAATTACATCCGAGGATGGTATGACAGCAGATTTTTTTAATTTCAAAAAAGATTTCATGCAAGATGTATCTAATCAAATTGTAAATAGCATCAAAGGTATTAATAGAGTGGTTTATGATGTAACATCAAAACCACCAAGCACTATTGAATTAGAGTAGATAAAATGATGAATAAGAAGATAAAAAATATAATAGTAAAAAAAAATAAATCAAAAATAGTTTCTCTAACAGCCTATTCAAAAAACATTGCTCAGATAATTGATAAATATGTTGACATGACGTTAGTTGGAGACTCAATGGCGTCAGTTCTTTATAATTATAATACAACAAGAAAAATTTCACTTGATGTTATGATCGAACATGCGAAAAGTGTAAGGATGGGTGTACATAATAGTCTTATGGTTTTTGATATGCCGTATAATACATATAAAGACAAAAAAAATGCTTTACTTAATGCTAAAAAAATAATTAAAAAAACCAAATCAGATGCAGTGAAACTTGAAGGTGGTTCTAAAATTAAAGATATAGTGAAACACTTAATAAAAAATAAAATTCCTGTTTTAGGACATCTGGGTATTATGCCCCAATCAGTAAGAGGTAAATTTAAATCAAAAGGAAAAACAGATAGTGAAAGAACAAAAATTTTAAGAGATGCTAAAGTATTAGAGAAAATGGGTGTTTTTGCAATTGTTTTAGAGTGTATTGAAAAATCCCTAGCAAAAAAAATAACTAATGAAGTTAAAATTCCGACAATCGGTATAGGTTCTTCTGTTTATTGTGATGGTCAAATTTTAGTAACAGATGACCTTATTGGTCTAACTAATTCTAAAATTAAATTTGTTAAAAAATATATTAATATTTCTAGTAATATTGCAACTGCAGTTAAAAAATTCAAACAAGAAGTTAAATTAAAAAAATATCCAACTAAAAAATATTCTTATTAAAAATATTTTTTAAATTGTTCGTTAATTTGAAGTATCTCCAGATCTACTAAACCACCAATAATTAATTGAATAGCAACCAAAAGAATAAACGCTAAACCAATGTAAGCTATCCAAATATGTTTCTGAATATAATTTGCCAAATAAGTTGCTCCTGCTCCAGTTAATATCACTGATAACACCAAACCATATATCATAAACCCGATATTTCCTTTTGCTGCTCCAACTACTCCGATAACGTTATCAAAACTTATTGTAATATCTGCAAATAAAACTTTGTAAATACTCTGTACGTATGATGTATATACTGGCTCTTGAGATTTTTTTTTAGGAGACTTTACTTTTTTTATTTCTAATAAATCTTTTCTAAGATCATTAACTATCCAAATTAAAGCTAAACCTCCAAGAATTTTAATAAAATAATATTTATATAAATAGGTAGCAAATATAGCAAACAACACTTTGAAAACCAGGGCACCAGCAACACCCCATAATATGATTTGTTTTCTGTATTTAGGAATGAAGTTTGCAGCTATTAGACCAATAATTATAGCATTATCTGCAGCCAAAATTATATCAATAAAGGTTATTTGTAAAAGTATAAGAGCTTGTTCAATCAATTTAATTTAATAATAATAGAATTTTCTAATTTTTCAATATTTCACTTAATATTTAGATTTTGTTTTTCCATCTATAATATCTTTAAGCAACGTATATTCTTTACAATCACACCCGTCTAAAACTGCCAACCTCTCTTTTGCTTTATCAATTTGGTTTGTTGTAACATACAGCTCGCCCATATATTGATTTATCCTTATGTGATAGGGGCTAATTTCTAAACCTTTAGTATAAAATATTTCCGCATTTTCAAAATCACCTAATTTTCGGGATGTAAAACCTAAGTAATTTAGAGTATCAGCTTTACCTGGCTTTTCTTTATTTGATTTTACAAGTAATTTAAAAGCTTTTTTATATCTGTCGTCTGCTTTTTTTGTTTTTCCGTCAGCTTCATATTTTTTTGCTGATTTAATTAATTTCACAGCTTTATCATAATTGCTTTTAGTAGAACTACCATCTCCACCAGCTGCTAAAGATAGGTTTCCAAAGAATAAAGTAAAAACTAAAGTTATTAATATTTTTTTTATCATAAAAATTTTTTCATTTTATTTAAAGGTTTCAATTCAAAACCATTATTAACTAAATTACTTTTAATAATTTTTGCAGTTTCTAATGATCTTAATGTGTCTCCATGTATGCAAATTGAGTCTATTTTACAAGGTATTTGCTTTCCGCTGAGACATCTTAACGCCTGATTTTTAACCATAAACAAAACATGCTCTTTAGCAACCTCTGGATCAGTTATTACTGCATTAATTTCTTTTCTAGATACTAAATTTCCATCATCCAAATAGTTTCTATCTGCAAATATCTCAGAAGCTACTTTTAAACCATGTTTGTAAGCTGAAATTTCCATTTTAGAACCAGTTGGCACTAGATAAATAAGCTCTTTATCTATTTCATTAATTGTCTCAGAGATTATGTCGGAAAGTTCAATATCTTCACATGCCATATTATTTAAGGCTCCATGCGGTTTAATATGAGTAACTTTTTGATTTTTTTCATCTGCAATATTTTGAAGTATATAAAATTGATCTTTTATTAATTTTTTAATTTCGATTGCTGATAAATTCATTCTTTTTCTACCAAAATTTTCAAGATCTTTAAAAGACGGATGTGCTCCAAAACTCACTCCATTTTTAACAGAAATACTTATAACTTCTCTCATGGTACTTTCATCTCCAGCATGATATCCGCATGCAATACTTGCTGTATTTACAATATTTAATAAATCAGGATCGTTTTTATTTGAGTGATGCTTTGATTTTTCACCCAAGTCACAATTGATGTTAATTTCCATATCTACATGTTAAATATATCACGATATGATTAAAAATATATCAAATCTTGGTGATGCTGCTATATATTGTGATTTTGGTTCTGAGGTAAATAGAGAAATTAATCACGAAGTTATAAAATATTTTAAAACCTTGACATCAAAAAATATAAAAGGAGTAACAAATTTAGCACCATCTTATAACAAATTAATTGTTACATTTGATTTGGATGTTATTAATTATAAAGAATTAGTTGAAAAAATAATTAATTTAAAACTGGATGAAATTAGCGAGACAGCTTCAAAGAGAAAAAAAATTCCAATATGTATCGATGAAGAATTTGCTTTAGATATAGAGCGTGTTTCAAAAATTACAAATTTAAATATAAAAGAAGTTTATAAACACATATTAAATAAAGATTTTTATTGTTATATGACAGGGTTTGTAGCTGGAATGCCCTTTTTAGGAGATACAAATAAAAATATTAGGTTAAAAAGATTAGAAACTCCAAGAGTGAAAGTACCAAAAGGTTCAGTAGGGATAACAGAACAATTTTGTAATATTTATACATATGAAAGCCCTGGTGGTTGGAATATTATTGGTAATACCCCTTTAAAAGTATTTGATAAGAATAAAGAGGAAAATCCTATTTTAATTAAACCGGGAGATAGTGTTCAATTTTATGAGATTACTAAAAATGAATTTTATAAAATAAAGGAATAAAATGAGTATAGAGGTAATAAGACCGGGAATAAACACAACTTTTCAAGATAGGGGAAGATCAAACCTTTATCATCTAGGAATTCCATTTAGTGGAGCAATGGATACAAGGAATTTGCTAATTACAAATAAATTGGTTGGTAATAATAAAAACGATGCAGTTATTGAATTTGCACTCCAAGGACCAAAACTTAAAGTAAAACAAAATAATATAAATTGCGTAGTGACAGGTAATGTGAGTTTTACATTTAAAAAAAACTCTAAAATTTATAATGGCGAATGTTACAAAACGTTTGATTTAAATAATAACGATGAGATCGATATTATTTCAACAAATAATTCAATGTATGGATATTTCTCAATATCAGGAGGTTTTAAAATAGAAAAAAAATGGAATAGTTATTCCACTCATTTGAGATCAAAAATAGGACCAAATAAAGGAGATAAAATTATCGAAAATGATATTTTGCAATTAAATAAAAACGTAAAACCTATTATTAAAAAAAGCATTGATTACTCAAATAGCAAAATTGAATTCATAAGAGTTATTAAAGGAACAAACTTTGATTATTTTTCAAAGGAGTCTCAAAAATCTTTTTTTGAAAGCCAATATCAAGTTACAAATTTGACTGATAGAATGGGAATGAGATTAGATGGTAACAAATTAAATAACATAAAAAGTGAAAATATTAAATCTGAAGGTCTAATTAAAGGTGTAATTCAAGTCCCACCAGATGGTAAGCCCATAATAATGCTCTCTGATCATGGCACAATAGGCGGTTACCCAAAAATTGGTGTAATTGTAAGTGCTGATTATGATAAAATAGTTCAATTACCCCCAATGTCAAAAATTAAGTTTAAAATGATTGATGTTAAGAGTGCTGAAAAATTATTTAAACTTTACTCTATGGAAACCAAAAATATTCTAGATCAAATATGAGATATATTTTTAGTTTACCCGGTCCATTATTGGTCTTTCTAGGAGCTCTTAGCCTTAGTTTTGGTGGACTAATAGTAAAATCTTTTGAAGGAGCAAATTTATGGCAAATATTATTCTGGAGATCTCTGTTTTTTATTTTTGTAGTAACAATATTTTTAATATTTACATACAAAAAAAATTTTTTACTTTCATTTAAAAAGTCTGGATTGCCAGGTATTTTTGGAGGCATTATTTTATCATCAGGTTTCTGTGGTTATGTATTTGCAATGTATAATACTACTGTTGCAAATACGAATTTCATTATTCAAACCCAAACTATTTTCTTAGCAATATTTGGATATTTTTTTTTAAAAGAAAAAATTTCAAAGATAACTTTAGCATCAATAATTTTAGCCATATCTGGAATAATTTTAATGGTAGGATCAGATCTCTCAAGTGGACAAATGACAGGTAATATAGCTGCATTTGTAATGCCAATTTCCTTTGCAATTTTAATACTAATAATTAGAAAATATCCAAGTATTGATATGGTACCTTTACAACTATACGCTGGTATTATTGCAATGATAATCGGATATGTCATTGCAGGAAAAATTGCTATATCATCATATGATATTTTTCTTGGATTTCTAGCAGGTTTTTTTCAATTAGGTTTTGGATTTATTTTAATTACGATTGGAGCAAGAAATACACCATCAGCAACAGTAGGCATTATCATGTTAGTTGAAGCAGTATTAGGGCCTCTTTGGGCGTGGATAGTTATAAACGAGCAACCACCATTGATTGTTTTTGTGGGAGGATCAATCGTATTATTTGCCGTTTTTCTTCAATTTATAACAACAAAAAAAGACGAGACACAAAATAAACTTAGTGAATAATAATAGGAATATGTTATAAGATTTTCAACGGAAGAGACTACTTAATTGTAGCGCCGAAGGAGCAACCACCCCGGAAACTCTCAGGCAAAAGGACCGTAAATATTAACTCTGGAAAGAGAATGTTTCTCGCCGACGGAGTAAATCTCTCAGGCTCATAGACAGAGGGGGTAAGAGTTAATATTTATGTATAAAACGGCTTTATATAATTTACACAAAAAATTTAATGCTAAATTTGTATCTTTTGCTGGATATGAAATGCCTATCCAATATAAAGACGGCATAATCGCTGAGCATAATCTAACGAGAGAAAAGTCAGGAATATTTGATGTATCACATATGGGTCAATTATTTATTCTAGGTGATGATAAATTAACAGATAAACTTCAAGAAATATTTCCAACAGACTTAAAAAATTTATCAATAAATCAGAGTAAATACTCATTTTTAATGAATGAGAACGCAGGAATTCACGACGATTTAATAATTACAAAAATTTCTGATGGATATATGATAATTCTTAACGCTGCATGTAAAGAAAAAGATTTTGAAATTATCAAATCTAAATTAGGTGAAGATTTTAAAATATCACTAAGTAAAGACCTATCTCTTATTGCTGTACAAGGCCCTGAATCAAAAAATTTAATTGAAAAAATTATTCCGGGAGTAAATAAACTAAAATTTATGTTTGGTGGAGACTTTAAATATAATTCAAATAATATTTATGTAACAAGATCGGGATACACAGGAGAAGATGGTTTTGAAATTTCGATAAATAATAATGATGTGGTTAAGTTTGTTGAGACTTTAATAAGTTTAGGATCAAATCTTATAGGCCTTGGTGCTAGAGATACGTTAAGACTTGAAGCTGGGTTGTGTTTATACGGTAATGACATCGACGAAAATACTAGTCCATTAGAAGCAAATCTAAAATGGGCAATCTCAAAAAATCGAATCAACAGTAATTTTCCAGGGGCAAAAAAAATTCAGAGACAAATTAATGAAGGTGTCACAAAACTAAGAGTTGGCATTAAACCTGAAGGAAAAATTATAGCAAGAGAATCAACAAAAATATTTGATGAAAACAATAATCAAATTGGAAAAATTACCAGTGGTTCTTTTGGCCCAAGTGTAAAAAGTCCTATTGCAATGGGTTATGTAAATAATACATATACTAAAGAAAATACAAAAATATTTTTAGAAATAAGAGGAAAAAAAGTTTCGGCGAGTGTTTGTAAGCTCCCGTTTTACAAAAAAAACTATTACAAAGGAGATATAAATGTCGGAAGTTAAATTTTCTAAAGAACATGAGTGGGTTACTATTAGTGATGATGTGGCTACAATTGGAATTACTAAACATGCAACAGAACTTTTGGGAGATATTGTTTTTGCAGAGCTTCCAGAAAAAGGAACAAGTGTTACTAAAGATGGAACAGCAGGTGTGGTAGAATCTACAAAAGCAGCTAGTGATGTTTATACTCCAATAAGTGGAGAAGTTGTTGATACAAATCAGTCAATCGTTGATGATCCTTCTAAAATTAACAATGATCCTGAGGGAGATGCTTGGTTTTTTAAACTAAAAGTAAAAGATTTAAATGAGATAAATTCTTTAATGAGTAGGGAAGAATATGAAAAATTTGCTAAGGAGAGTACTAACTAATGTTACATAATTCAGAAAAAGATTTTATTAAAAGACATATAGGTTTGTCCAAAAAAGACGAAAAAACTATGTTATCAGATCTTGGTTATAAATCTTTAAATGAGCTAATTGAAGATACTGTTCCAAATAAAATTTTGTTTAAAGATTTGTTAAGTATAGGAGATCCTAATTCTGAGTATGAAGGTCTAAGAAAATTAAAATCGATATCAAAAAAAAATCAAATTTACTCAAATTTTATAGGTATGGGGTACTATGGAACTTATACTCCAAACGTAATTGTCAGAAATATACTAGAAAATCCGGGATGGTATACTTCTTACACTCCTTATCAACCAGAGGTGGCCCAAGGAAGATTGGAGATGTTATTAAATTTTCAGCAAATGATAATAGACTTTACGGGCATGGATATTGCAAACGCATCACTACTTGATGAAGGAACTGCTGCTGCTGAAGCTATGGGGTTAAGTCTTAGATTAGATAAAAAAGATAATAAAATAGTGTTTATATCAAATGATTGTCATCCACAAACTATAGAAGTTGTTAAAACCAGATCAGAGCCTTTAGGGCTTAAAGTCGTTATTGGTAATGACGAAGACTTATCAAATATTTCAGAGGATATAATATGTGGAATACTTCAATATCCTGGTACACTTGGAGATATTAAGGACCCTAGCGAAAATATCAGTAAAATTAAAAAAAGAAACGGTAAATCAATTTTAGTCTGTGATTTATTATCTTTAGCAAAATTAAAAACACCAGCAGAGTTAGGAGCTGATATAGCTGTGGGAAGTTCTCAAAGATTCGGCATTCCCATGGGTTACGGCGGTCCACACGCGGCTTTTTTTGCCACAAAGGACGAGTTCAAGAGATCGATGCCTGGAAGAATTGTAGGTGTTTCAGTTGATAGGCATGGGAATAAAGCTTATAGGTTAGCTTTACAAACAAGAGAGCAACATATTCGAAGAGATAAGGCGACAAGTAACATTTGCACAGCACAAGCTCTTTTGGCAATTGTATCAGCAGCATATGCAATTTATCACGGCCCCAAAGGTATAAAAACAATTTCTGAAAGAGTTTCACAATTAGCAAAAAATTTTGCGGACAAATTAAAACAATCAGGTTATGAGTTATATTCAGACTATTTTTTTGACACAGTAACTATAATAACAAAAGACAAAACAGATCAAATTTTTAATAACGCTTTGGCCCAGAAAGTTAATATTAGAAAAGTAAATTCTGAAATGCTGTCGGTATCATTTGATGAAAAGAAAAATGTTTATAGAGCAAATCAACTACTTAAAATATTTAATTGTGCAGAATCAATTAAAGAAAATCCGACAGAAAATCTTCCAAATTTACCTAAAAACTTGCTAAGAACGTCAACTTATTTAGATCACCAAGTATTCAATAGCTATCATTCCGAAACTGAAATGCTAAGATATTTAAAGAGATTAGAGGAAAAAGATATTGCACTCAATAGGTCAATGATAGCATTAGGCTCGTGTACAATGAAATTAAATGCTGTAGCAGAAATGATACCAATTACTTGGCGTGAATTCTCTGAGCCTCATCCTTTTGTGCCTATTGAACAAATGGAAGGTTTTAGAACTCTTTTTACTGATCTAAAAAATTGGCTTAGATCTATTACAGGTTTTTCAGGTGTGTCACTACAACCAAATGCTGGTGCCCAAGGCGAATATGCAGGACTGATGGTTATACGCAAATATCATCTTGAAAGGGGAGAGTCTAATAGAAACGTTTGTTTAATTCCTAGCTCTGCTCATGGGACTAATCCAGCAAGTGCGCAAATGGTTGGAATGAAAGTGGTAGTGGTAAACTGTGATAAACAAGGAAATGTAGATTTTGAAGATCTAAAGAAAAAAGTAGAAGCGCACTCTGAGAATTTAGGTGCATTAATGGTAACATACCCATCTACACATGGAGTTTTCGAGGAAAAAATATCAGATATATGTGAGTTAGTACATAAACATGGTGGCCAAGTTTATATGGATGGTGCAAACTTGAATGCTCTTGTTGGGATAGCAAAACCTGGAAATTTTGGTCCAGATGTATGTCATATAAACTTACACAAAACTTTTTGTATTCCACATGGAGGTGGCGGACCAGGTATGGGCCCAATAGCATGTAAGAGACATTTAGAAATATATTTGCCTTCACATCCTGTTATAAAAGATTGTGGTCCTGCAACCGGTATAGGTCCTGTATCTGCAGCACCATGGGGAAGTTCAAGTATTTTATCTATATCTTGGATGTATATTAAAATGATGGGTTCAGAGGGTTTAAAATTAGCAACTCAGATTGCAATTTTAAATGCTAACTACGTTGCAAATAAGTTAAAAAACCATTTTCCAATTCTTTACAAAGGAACAAATGGAAACGTAGCTCATGAGTGTATTATAGACATCAGATCAATTAAAAATGACACCGGTGTAACAGAGGAAGATATTGCAAAAAGATTAATCGATTTTGGTTTTCATGCTCCAACTATGTCCTGGCCAGTGCCTGGTACAATGATGATTGAACCTACAGAAAGTGAAAGTTTACAAGAGCTTGATAGATTTTGTGATTGCTTGATAAAAATTAAAGAGGAAATAGACAAGATTAAAAGTGGTGATTTCGATAAAAATGACAACCCTATCAAAAATGCTCCACACACAGATTTAGAGCTTGCCTCAAATAAATGGGAACATAAATATTCGAGAGAGGAGGCTGCTTATCCTTCTAACTTTTTAAGATCTAGTAAATTTTGGCCACCTGTTGCAAGAGTTGATAATGTATATGGAGATAAAAATCTTTTTTGCACATGCCCTTCCATGGATGAATTTAAAGAAGACGCAGCATAATATTAATGAGAATTGCTGTAATCGGATCAGGTATATCTGGTTTAAGTGCAGCACACTATTTATCTAAAAAAAATAAAGTTGATTTATTTGAAAAAGAGGATCATTTCGGTGGTCACTCATATACCATTGATGTTAAAGATAATAACAACCATATTCCTGTGGATATAGGTTTTATTGTTTTTAATTTTAAAACCTACCCTAATTTTGTAAAATTTTTAAATGATAACGGCATTGAGATAGAGAAAAGCAATATGAGCTTTTCAGTTTCTGTTAAAGAAACAGAAATAGAATATTGTGGTAAGGGCTTGCTTGGAATTTTTTCAAATAAAAAAAATTTGCTCAATTTTGATTTTTTTAAAATGTTTTTTGAAATAATTAAATTTTATAAAAAAAGTAATGATTTAAAAAATATAGAAGAGAACTTAACATTAGATGATTTTTTAAAACGAGAGAAAATGTCCAAATATTTTATAAATTATCACATTATTCCTATGGTTTCTGCAATATGGTCTATGCCACCGTACGAGGCAAAACAAATGCCTTTAAAATTTTTTTTAAGATTTTTTCAAAACCATGGTTTGTTCAACTTAAAAAATAGGCCTCAGTGGTATACGATTAAAAATAGAAGCAGAACGTATGTAAAAAAAATATTAGAAACCATTAGTGGTGAATATTACAAAAATTATAGAATTAATAAAATATCTAGATTTTCAAATGGAGTAAAAGTTTATTATGGAGGAAATAACGAATTTTTTGATTACGATAAAGTTGTAATTGCCACACATGCAGATGAAGCTTTATCCTTAATTACAGACCCAACACCGGAAGAAAAAAGTATATTAGCTAATTTTAAATATAAGAATAATGTTGCAATAATTCATACAGATGTGTCTTTAATGCCTAAAAATAAAAAAGCATGGTCATCATGGAATTCTTCTGTAAATAAAGACAATACTTCTGAAACATCAATTACTTATTGGCTTAATTTGCTTCAAAATTTAAAAACAAATAAAAATATATTTTTATCATTAAATCCATTTTTAAAAATTGATCATAAAAAAATTATAAGTAAAGTTAATTTTACTCATCCATATTATGATAAAGAGGCCTTAGAAAATCAAAATAGACTAAAAAATATACAAAACAAAAAAAATTTATTATTTTGTGGCAGTTATTTCGGTTACGGATTTCATGAGGATGGAATAAAATCTTCATTAGAAATGATAAAAAGTTTTAATGATAGATAAATCGTGCTTATATATTGGAAGTGTAATACATAAAAGATTCAAACCGAAAGAGCACTTTTTTAAATACAAAGTATTTTCTCTATATCTTAACCTTGATGAGATTGACGAGGTACAAAAAAAAATCCCTTTTTTTTCTTATAACAAATTTAATTTAATTAGTTTTTACGATAAAGATCATGGGGAAAGAGACGGTTCATCTTTAAAATTGTGGGTGAAAAAAAAGCTGAATGAAATAGGTATTGGAAATGAAATTAAAAGTGTAAATTTACTATGTTATCCAAGAATTTTTGGCTACGTTTTTAATCCTTTAAGTATTTTTTTCGTATTTGATAAATATTCGTCTCTCATAGCTATAATGTATGAAGTTAAAAATACATTTGGTGAACAGCATACATATATTTTTAGAACGAAAGACAATAATTTAATTAAAAATCATTGTGATAAAAAATTTCATGTCTCACCCTTTATGGATTTAAATTCAACCTATAATTTTAAAATATTAAAACCTGGAAATAAATTATCCGTTATTATTGATCAAAGAGATAGTGAGGGAAAGTTATTATTTGCATCTCAAGATGGCGAAAAAATTGAATTAAATACAAAAAATCTTTTAATTTCTTATTTAAAACACCCATTAATGACATTTAAAGTAATTTCAGCGATACATTTTGAGGCATTAAGATTATGGATAAAAAGAATTAAGTATATAAAAAAAGTTATAAAAATTAAAAATAACGTAAGTTTTGAAAAATAATGTATTTAAAAAAAATTTCTGACAGAATTGTTCTTAATTCACTTAAAAATATTTCGTATGGAAACATCAAATTTATAAATTATGATGGCAGTATTAAAATATTAGGGTCAAAGAAATCTGAAAAAACTGCAACATTAAAACTAATAAAACCAGGTCTAACTTTTGAAATAATTAACAAAGGAAGCATTGGATTGGCAGAATCCTATATACGAGGAGATTTTGAAACAGATAATTTGACTAATTTAATTGAAATTGCTGCAAAAAACATTGGTAAAGTTCATAAAATATCTGGTGTATTAGATTTTCCTATAATCAATTATTTTAAAAGTTTTTTTATTAAAAATACAAAGAGCAAAAGCAAAGAAAATATTGCAAAGCATTACGATTTAGGAAATGAATTTTTCTCATTATGGCTAGATAAAACTTTAACATACTCTAGTGCTATTTTTGAAAATAAACAAAATGACTTAGAGAACGCTCAATTAAATAAATATAAAAAATTGTCCAATCTTGTTAAACCAAAAAATGGAGACAAAATTTTAGAAATAGGATGTGGATGGGGAGGTTTTGGCGAATTCGTTGGAAAGAATTATGATGTAAAATTGGATTGTATAACAATATCAAGAAAACAATACGAGTTTGCTAAAAATAGAATCTATAAAAATGGATTAAATGAAAAAGTAAAAATTAAAATGTTAGATTATAGAGACGTAAATAAAAAATATAATTCCATAGCTTCAATTGAGATGATTGAAGCTGTAGGTCAAAACTATCTACCTGGTTATTTTAAAAAAATTAAAGATAGTTTGTATCAAAACGGTATCGCTGCGATACAAGCAATTACTATAGATGAAAAAATATATAATAGATATAAGTTGAAAACAGATTTTATTCAAAAATATATATTTCCGGGTGGTTTTTTGCCGAGCAAGCAGGAAATATTAAAACTCTCAAATAAAAATGGTTTAAGTTTTGACAAATGTAACTCTTATGGCTTGGATTATTCTAATACCCTAAGAATTTGGAGAAATGATTTTCAAAAAAAATGGGATATTATTTCAAAACAAGGCTTTGATGAAACATTTAGAAGAATGTGGAATTTTTATTTGTCTTATTGTGAAGCTGGCTTTAAAGCTAAGAATATTGATCTAATTCAATTTTCGATGAATAAAAACTAAATTAATGAAAATTAAAAAATTATTATTGCTAATATGCACTCTTTTCATTACAAATTGCTCAACTAATCAAGCAATGAAACCTGAGGATTTTAAAGATCAGAAACCAAGATTGATAATTGAAGAATATTTATCAGGTAATGTCAAAGCTTGGGGTATTTTACAAAATAGATCAGGAAAAGTTACAAGACAATTCTCTGCAGATCTCAATGGTAAGTGGGATGGAAAACAGTTAATTCTTGACGAAAAATTTAATTGGTCTGATGGAGAAATCCAAAATAGACAGTGGCAGATTACAAAAATTGATGATCATAATTATGAGGGTACAGCTGGTGATGTGGTAGGAACAGCAAAAGGTTACTCATATGGCCCAACATTTAAGTTTGAGTATGTATTATTAGTTCCAGTAAAAGGTAGAGAATTAAAAATTACATTTGATGATTGGATTTTCATGCAAGATGAGAGAGTAGCGATAAATAGAGCAACAATGACAAAATTTGGAATTAAAGTTGCAGAACTAACTGTTATGTTTGTGAAAGATTAACGTTTTTGATATTTTGTAAGTCTACTTACTAAACTTAAATACCAACTATTAGGTAATATTTTTAAAAATTTTAGTATTAAAGTTAATTGTTTTGGGAAATGTATCTCAAATTGATTAGTTTTAGTTAGTCCATCAAATATCTTTTCAGCCGCATAATCTACAGTTTTTAAGAAAGGCATTTTAAAATCATTTTTATCTGTCATTGGTGTTTTAATAAATCCAGGTGAAATTAATGAAACTCTAACTCCATATCTTTTAAAATCAAAATACAAGCTTTCAGCAAGATTATTTAATGCAGATTTAGATGGGCCATACCCAGTTGAATTTGGTAGTCCTCTATAACCTGCAATGGATGATACAATAGAAATATGTCCACTTCCTCTTGTTCTATAATATTCTTCTACACTTTTAATACAATTTAAGGTTCCAAAAAAATTTACTTTCATAACATTTTCAATCTCTTCAACATCTATGTCTTTCTCTTTTTTAGGATCCCAAGTACCGGTAGAAAAAAAAGATATGTCTATATTTTTAAATTTTATAATAATATTTTGAAAAACCTCTCTGCAGCTTTTCTTATTTGTTACATCTAAGGGGTATGGAAAAATATTTTGATTAGATTTTTCTAGTTCTCGCAATAGATTCTCTCTTCTAGCAGAAACCGCAACATTCCACCCATTATTTGCAAACTTTAAAGCTAAAGCCCTACCTATACCTGTGCTACCTCCAGTAATCCAAATTGTTTTATCGTTCATAATCAAGTGATATATATATCAAAATGTTAAAAAATAAATTTATATCTTTTATAATACTTGGAACAATTACTTATTCAGCGTCTTTTGTGGGTGCAATTTCAACAATTTCTTATAAAGAGCCATGGTACTCAACTTTAAATAAAGCTTCGTTTAATCCACCTGATTGGATTTTTGCTCCAGTATGGACAACACTTTACCTATTCATGACTATCGCAATTTGGTCAGCTTGGCATAAAAATACTAAAGATATTGGGTTGGTATTTATTTATTTAATACATATTTTTTTTAATACTACTTGGAGTATAATTTTTTTTGTTATGCATGATATTTTCGTCGCATTAGTTAATATAATTATAATAATATTATTCATTTTGTTTCTTATGAATAAATATAAGCCCCTGAGTAAATTAAGCTACAATTTAATGATTCCATATTTACTTTGGACAGTTTATGCATTAATCCTAAATACAAGTTTACTTGTTTTAAATTAATATGGATGATGTGATAATAATCGGCGGTGGAATAATTGGAACTGCAACAGCATATTTTTTATCTAAAGAGGGAAGAAAGGTAAAAGTTATCGAAAGAGATCCTACATACCAAATTGCATCATTTCCATTGTCATTAGGCGGATTTAGAAGGCAATTCTTTCAAAAAGAAAATATTTTATTAGGTAAATTTGCAAGAGAATTCATTTTTAACTTACCAAAACATCTAAAAACAAAAAAAAATCCAAATCCAACTGCAAGCATGGTACCTAATGGTTATTTACTAATGTTTGGCCCAGATAAAGCCGAAGAACAATACAAAGCTTTAGAAAATCATAAGGAATGTAACGCAGGAACAAAAAATATTAAAGGCTCGGAACTTAAAAACATATTTCCATATATTAACAATGAGGGTATCGAAACAGCTACCTATACAGATAATGAAACAGAAGGGTGGATAGATCCATTCCTTTTTCATGGAGCATTAAAGAGCAAAGCAGAAGAACTAGGGGCTAAATTTATAAAAGGAGAAGTTAAAAATCTTTCAGAAATTAATGCTAAGACAATAGTTTCTGCAGCAGGCTGTTGGACTAAAGAGTTATTAGATGATATACCAGTTGTACCTCAAAAACATACAGTTTTTAAAGTAAAGTGCCCAAAGTATATAAAGGAAATGCCATTAACTGGAGATTTAACTTCAGGCGTTTATTGGAGACCTGAGGGTGGAGAATATTTAGCAGGATCTCCAATATCAACTTTTGATGCTAAAGATCTTGAGCCTGATTGGTCTCATTATGAGGAACTAGTATGGCCGGCGCTTGCAAAAAGAGTGCCAATATTCGAGGAATTAAAATTAACAGGTGCTTGGGCTGGTTATTATGATTGTAATAAATTGGACAACAATGCTGTTGTAGGGAAACATCCTAAATACGAGAACGTTTATATGGCCTCAGGATTTACAGGGAGAGGATTGATGCAGGCCCCAGGAATAGGAAGAGCACTGACAGAACTTATTACGACTGGCAAATATCAGACAATCGATATAAGCGTTTTTGATGTTGAAAGGGTTTTAAATAGTACTGCTAGACCCGAACCCTACGTATTATAGTTTTTTTATATAAATTCCCAAAAAACCATTAAATAAAGAAACGCCTAAAATGATTAATTGCCCCTTAAATGAATAAAAGTTAAATGTAGGATAAAAACTAATAGCTACTGAAAATAACAAATATGTTATTATAAATGGTTTGACAAATTTCTTTAAAGTTTCCAAATTCTTTTAAGAACTTCCTCTCTTCCACATCCTTTTTTATACATTAAGTAATTTAGTAAGTATTCTTGATAGTAATCTTGATGTTTATCTTCAGCTTTATAAAATACTTCAAATTCTCTTAAATAAGTTACAACTCTTTTACTAAATTTATTCTCTATTTCTGAAATACTTTTTTCAATTTGACTTTTTTCATATGCATTTTGATAAAATGCTACAGATCTATAACTATAACCTTTATCACAAAATTGACCGAACGCATCGAATGGATCAATATTTATCCAAAAATTTTTTAACAATTCATTATAAGAAATAATATTGTTATTATATATAATCTCTACAACCTCAAAATGTCCCGTATCTCCAAAAGTAACTTCTTTGTATGTGGGATTAGATGTAGTGCCACCCGAGTAACCAGAAATCACTTCTTTGACACCCTCTAGTTTTTCAAATGACTCCTCCATACACCAAAAACATCCACCTGCAAAATAAGCTTTATTTAAACTTTCAGAAAATGAATAATTAATAGGTAATATTAAAAATAAAACTAAAGATACAACTTTCATTATATCAGATTAACTAAATTTAGATAATTGTGAATGATATATAAGGTAGCTACCGTTTATAGTAGCTACCTTGACTAAATTAATTATGCTTTTTTATATTTAGCAGCTTCTTCAGATCCGCTTGTTGCAGAACCTTTACTGTATGAGTGAGCGCCCATACCTGCTAACTGACCATCTTTGACTATTAAATACTGATTTCTAATTTCAGAACCATCAAAAAAACATTCTAAAATTTCTCTAACTCCATCAGCATATCTTGCTTGAGCTGTTAAAGATGTTCCAGATGTATGTGGTGTCATTCCATGATTCGGCATACTTCTCCACGCATGATCATTTGGTGCTGGTTGAGGAAACCATACGTCTCCTGCATAACCACTAAGTTGTCCACTTTTTAATGCTTTTGCGATTGCGTCACGATTACAAATTTTACCTCTTGCAGTATTAACAATATAAGCACCTTTTTTCATTTTACTTATCATTGCATCATCAAACAAGTTTTCAGTTTCTGGATGTAGTGGACAATTTATTGTTACTACATCGCAAACCTTAACCATTGACTCTACAGTTTCATGAAATGTTAAATTTAATTCTTTTTCTACACTTTCAGGTAATCTATGTCTGTCAAAATAGTGCAGGTGAGTATCAAATGGTTTCATTTTTCTTAATGCATCTAAACCAATTCTTCCAGCAGCAACTGTACCAATATGCATTCCTTCAACATCGTATGATCTTTGAACAGCATCAGCAATATTCCATCCTCCATCATTAACAATTTTATGTTGAGTATGGTAATCTCTTACCATTGATACAATCATCATAACTATATGTTCTGCTACTGATCTCGAGTTACAGAAAGTTACCTCCACAACATCAATTTTATTATCCATTGCAGCTTGTAAGTCAACATGGTCTGAACCTATACCTGCGGTAATTGCCATTTTAAGATTTTTAGCTTTTGCAATTCTCTCTTTAGTTAAGTAGTAAGGGAAAAATGGTTGAGAAATTACTATATCTGCATCAACAATATGTTTATCAGCTTCACATCCATCTCCATCTTTACTATTAGTTACTATTAATTCGTGACCGTTACTCTCTAAGAATTTTCTTAAACCAAGCTCACCTGAAACACATCCTAATAATTGTCCAGGTGTATAATCTCTACCTTTTGGTGATGGCAAAGTCATTCCGTCAGGATATTTTTCAATTTTAGGCAATTCCGAAAGTGGATAAGATTTTGGCATTCCACCTTTTGGGTCATCATATAATATACAAAGTACTTTCATTTTCTTTCTCTCCTTTTCAATAAATTCTTGTGAAATTTACTGTCTTATTTTTAATAAAGTCTAGCATATAAAAGCATCTCTGCAAATAATATTTAGTTTCATTATAACTTTTATTTTTTTGGGTACTGTTTTTTTAAGATAAATCTATTTAGAATTACTCCAAAGACTAAAACTAAAGCACTTCCAATTATAATTGGACTTACAATATAGTCAAAGGATGCAGATCCAATTATAACAATTATAGGATTTCCACCTGCAGGAGGATGAGTAACCGAAGTTAATATCATCAGCGAAACACCAATTCCAACAGCAATTGGTATCATTATATAAATTGGCAGTGGTATAAAATTTACAAAAATAACACCAACAATAGATGTCAATAAATGACCAAAAAATATATTTTTAGGTTGAGCAAATGGACTCTCTGGGTAACCAAACAGCAAAACCATCGTTGACCCAAAAGATGCAATTAAAAAAATACCGTATTCTGTTTTGTAAGTTAATAAGGTTAGAAATCCAATTGTTACAACTGAAAATATTCCAGCTATAAAAGCTTTTTTAAATTCTAATCCTTCCATAAAAATAAAATATCCTTATTACAATTAATCAAAATTTAATAATAAATAAAAATAACAAATTACAATCAGCGATTGTTATATTTCTTGTAAAAGTTGTATATGAGTATCTAATTTTAGAATGTTTTTAAGATATAATTGCACTAATTCAAGCAATGTGATTTAATCATAACAACTAAGAATGTTTAACATACTTAAAAAGGGAGGGAAAATGTTAGCAAAAACGTTTAAAAAGCTGGCATCTACGCTTACTGTAGTTGTAGCTTTATTTTCTTCATTCGCAATACCTCAAACTGCATCTAGTGCAGAAACTCAATACTTTCCAATTGCAAGTAGCCGTGTAGGACCTTACTCAGCAATGGGCACAGGTTATTATGGGGCACAAATTGATTACTTAAACTACGTCAATATGACTGGTGGAGTAAACGGTGTTATGCTTACTTGGCAGGAATGTGAAACTGAGTATAACGCAGTAAAAACAGTTGAGTGTTATCAGCGATTATTAGAAAAAGATGGTCAAAGAATTGTTGTATTTGATACATTAGGAACACCAGGTGCATACGCAGTAATTAACCGTATGGCTAAAGACAATGTTGTTTTAGCCCAATATGGTTATGGAAGAACTGACGGTGCTGATGGAAGAGTATGGCCTTGGGTATTTAATGCTGCAAGTCACTATTGGTCACAAATTGCAGTTAAATTAAAATTTATGGCTGAAATCGAAGGCGGCATCGATAAGATGAAAGGTAAAAAAATCGTTCATTTACACATCGATTCTGCTTACGGAAGAGAGCCATTACCAGCAATGAGAAAAATTTGCGCTGACTGGGGAACGGAGTTAGTCGAGATTTCAATTCCACCTCCAGGACTAGAGCAACAATCTCAGTGGCTGCAAATCAGAAAAGAAAAGCCTGATTGGGTAACTTTCTGGGGCGCAGGTTCTGGTATGAACTCAACAGCAATGACTAACGCTGCAAGAATTAACTTTCCTAGAGACCGTATGATGTACGTAACTTTTGGAGCGGCCGAAGAGGATATGTATCCTGCAGGTGATGCAGCAGTTGGAACATATGCAGTTGCAAATGCTTTACCAGGTGAGTATCCGCTTGTTAAAGACATTAAATCTAAAGTATATGGATCTGGAAAAGGAAACTTAGCAGATGAGAGTAGAATTGGTTCAGTATATTGGAATAGAGGACTAGGTGCTGCTGTTATGTGGATTGAGGGTTTAAGAAATGCTCAAAAAATGCACAATAAAGTTGGTAAAGCAGTAAATGGTGCTGAGTTTAGAGATGGTTATGAAGCTATCGATATGAATGAAGCAAGAATGAAAGAGCTTGGAATTGATGGAATGTTAGCTCCATTTGCTATTTCATGCGAGAACCATGAAGGTGCTGGTAAATTTGCAGTAATGCAGTGGGACGGTGAGAAATTCAATCAGGTAACTGGTTGGGAAGCTCCACTTGATCCTAAGTTTATTAGAGGTTTAGTAGAAACTTCTGCAGCTAAATTTGCTAAAGAAAACAACATAACACCTAAGAAGTGTGGTTAACCTATTATAAAATTATATTGGGGGAGTAAAAATGTTTTTGAATTTTTCAAAAAATTTTATAAACTCCCCCAATATTGAGGTCTAAAATATAATACTAAAGGAAAATAAAATTTATGAGTTCTGCATCTGGAAACATTTTAGAACTTAAGAATGTTAAAGTTGTTTATGATAACGTAATCTTAGCTCTGCATGATGTAACTCTTAAAGTTCCAAAAGGAAAAATTGTTGCTTTATTAGGGGGAAATGGGGCAGGCAAAAGTACAACATTAAAATCAATTTCTACTATGCTAGCTTCGGAAAGAGGCAAAGTTACCGGGGGATCAATCAATTATGATGGAAATGCAATTGAAAAGCAAAATCCATCACAAATGGTAAATATGGGCATGGTTCAAGTTTTAGAAGGAAGAAGATGCTTTGGACATTTAACAGTTGAGGAAAATATAATCAGCGGAGCATACTCTAGAAAATTATCAAGAGGTGATATAAATCAAGAATTAGAGAAAATTTATGGATATTTTATAAGACTTAAAGAAAGAAGGAAAAGTCAAGCAGGTTTTACATCAGGAGGCGAACAACAAATGATCGCGGTTGCAAGAGCAATGATGGCAAAACCAAAAATGTTATTGTTAGATGAGCCATCTATGGGATTAGCCCCCCAACTTGTTGCTGAAATATTTAATATTGTTAAAGAACTAAATGAAAAAGAAGGAGTGAGTGTTTTATTAGCAGAGCAAAATACTAACGTTGCATTAAAAAATTCAGATCATGGCTATATAATCGAAACAGGTAAAGTTATGTTAGAGGGTAGCGCAAAAAGTTTGCTTAATGATGATAAAGTTAAAGAATTATATTTAGGTATATCTAAAGAAGGGAGAAAAAACTTCAGAGATGTCCTTAAAGAGGAAAGTAAGAAAAAAAGTAAAATAAAGGTTAATTAATGTCTGATAGAAATTTTCCAATTGGAGGACCAGTTTTAGAGGTAAAAAATATTTCTTTAAGTTTTGGAGGTGTCAAAGCTATAACTGATACATCTTTTGATATTTTGGAACATGAAATAAGAGCAATAATCGGACCAAACGGCGCGGGTAAAAGCTCAATGCTAAATTGTATAAATGGTATTTATAAACCTCAAATTGGTTCAGTTATTTATAAAGGAGAAGAAGTAAGAAAGGTTACCCCAAATATTATGGCTCAAATGGGAATATCTAGAACATTTCAAAACTTAGCATTATTTAAGAGGATGTCAGTTTTAGATAATATATTAGTAGGAAGAAAACTGCATACTAAATCTAACTTTTTAGAGGTTGCATTCCAATTGCCAAAAGCAAAAAGAGAAGAAAAAACAAATAGAGATAGATGTGAGGAAATAGTAGATTTTTTAGAGATTGAAGATATTAAAAACACTCCAGTTGGAAAATTACCATATGGATTACAAAAAAAAGTTGAACTCGGAAGAGCCTTAGCAACTGATGCAAATTTAATATTATTAGATGAACCTATGGCTGGAATGAATGTAGAAGAAAAAAGAGAAATGTGTAGATTTATTCTTAAAGTAAATGACGAGATAGGAACTACAATGGTTTTAATTGAGCACGATATGGGTGTTGTGATGGATATTTCAGATAGAGTTGTGGTACTTGATTATGGAAAAGTAATTGGAGATGGGACTCCAGATGAAGTAAGAGCAAATCAAAAAGTTATAGATGCATATCTAGGAGTGGAGCATTAATTATGGCGGACCAGTTATTATTTTTTATTGAGGTTGTTGTTGGAGGTCTGCTAGCAGGCACGATGTACTCACTAGTGGCGTTAGGATTTGTATTAATTTTTAAAGCATCTGCAACATTTAACTTTTCTCAAGGAGCAATGGTTTTTTTCGCAGTACTTGCTTTTGTAGGATTTATGCAAGATTTTAACGTTCCATTTGTTTTAGCATTCTTTTTAGCGGTAGGTTTAATGGTAATTGTAGGTTTATGCACTGAAAGACTTGTTTTAAGGCCATTAATGAATCAGAGTGAGGACACATTGTTGATGGCAACTATTGGGTTAGGCTATGTTTTAGAGGGTCTTGCGCAAGCAATGTGGGGTGTTGAGGTTAGAAGATTGGATTTGGGTATAAAGGACTTTCCAATACCGTGGATTGCGGACAATCTTAAACTATTTATAAGCGCAATAGACTTAACAGCGGGCATTGTTGCTTTTGGAATGATAATAGGTCTATCATTATTGTTTAAATATACAAAAATGGGACTCGGGTTAAGAGCAGTTGCTGATGATGCAGGTGCAGCAAGTTCTATTGGTATACCATTAAAACACATTATGTTACTTGTATGGTCCGCAGCAGGTGTTGTTGCTTTAGTAGCAGGAATGATGTGGGGTGCAAGAGCAGGGGTACAATTTGCATTAGTTGATCTAGCATTAAAAGCGCTACCTGTTCTTATTATTGGTGGATTTTCTTCAATTCCTGGAGCCATAATTGGTGGTTTATTAATTGGGGCTGTTGAAAAAGTTCTAGAGGTATACATTGGACCATTTTTTGGAGGTGCTATAGAGGGATGGGCGCCATACGTACTAGCAATTTTCTTTTTGTTATATAGACCCGAAGGTTTATTTGGAGAAAAAATTATTAGGAGAGTTTAAATATGAAGCCAATTTTCATGACATATACAAGAGGTGATTTAATCAATCTTGCTATATTATTAATTGTCGGCGTTATAGTTATTCCTATGACTGTATCATCGGGATACTGGTATACTTCGATATTAATTCCATGGTTATGTCTAGCTTTAGCTACAATCGGACAACAGATTATTATGGGATACACAGGTCAACTAGCTCTTGGTGCTGCAGGATTTATGGCAGCGGGTGCATTTGCATGTTTTAATTTAATATTAAGAGTTCCAGGTATTCCTTTTGTAGGTGCATTATTGATATCAGGATTAATTGCTGCAGCATTTGGTATATTATTCGGATTACCAAGTTTAAGAGTAAGAGGAATTTATTTAATGGTTGCAACGCTTGCATCCCAATTTTTCATTATATGGATGATTGATAAATTTGGTTGGTTTAAAAATTACGACTCTTCAGGAATTATCACTGCCCAAGATATAGTAATCTTGGGAAAACCATTTACTTCACCTATTGAAATGTACTTAGTTATTGTTGCCGTGGTAACGCCGATGACACTTATTGCAATGAATATGGCAAGAGGAAGTACTGGAAGAAATTGGATGTCAGTAAGAGACATGGATATAGCCGCAGAATCAATGGGAGTATCATTACTTAAAACAAAATTACAAGCTTTTGCAATAAGTTCATTTTATTGTGGTGTTGCTGGAGCTCTTTTTGCATTTACATATTTGAAATCATTAGAACCAGTAGCATTTGACATTAAATTATCTTTTAAGGTTCTATTTATGGTTATATTGGGTGGCTTAGGAACAATAAATGGCGCATTTATTGGAGCAGCATTTATCTTATTATTCCCAGTGTTACTTAATTACATAGGGAATAATGTATTCCACGGGGCAATAGATGCCACAATTATATCAGCAATTGAACAGGTTGTTTTTGGTGTCTTAATGATAATATTTATGATTTATGAACCTCTCGGAATGGCAAAGTTATGGGAAACCATAAAGATTAAAATTGCTAGGTTGTTTTCAAAAACATAAATGAATAGAAAAACAAGACTTATTTTAGCTCTTATACTAGGTATCGGTATTGGTCTTATGGTAAAAAATAATTTTATTATTGGATAGACTTAATTTTTTATCTTCAAAGCTTCAACTATTGCATTAATTGGAAGGTATATACAATTCCTTCTTTTATAATTTTTTTTATTAAAAATTTTAAAAAATTTTCCTTCGATACTTATCTCTTGGTCATGATAAAATTTATTAATTAACTTAATTTTTTGTATTACAGATTTCAAATTTTTATTAATTATATTTTTAGTTATTAGACTTGCAGATGCTTGACAGTATATACATGATTTAGTTTCATAACCTATATCTTTTATTATGTTTTTTTTTAAATTAATTTTTAATTTAATGTAATCACCGCACATCGGATTTTTTTTTAATGCACTATGAGTGAAATTGTCTAATTTTTTCATATTTTTAGTATCTGAAGCAATCTTTAAAATATCTAAATCCATAAAGTCTTAATTTACACTGTAATTGAAATATTTTTAATATTTATTTTCTTGTGTAGAAAAAAAATAAGTATTAAAAATTGTTAATGCTAGAGCTTAAAAATCAGAAAGCCGCAGTTCCTATTGTACTATTCGCTGGATTGTTTTGGTCGTTAGGCCCATATGTGGTTAGAAATATAGATGCAGCCAACACAGTCCCTTGGCAATATCTTTTCACCAGGGGAGTAGTAATCTTTCTGCTATTAAACTGTTTTTTATATTTTGAAGAGGGAATTAAATTTTATAAAAATTATTTAAAAGTTGGTTTATCTGGAATTTTAGGAGGGTTGGGACTAGCAATTGCAATGATATCTTTTATATGGTCGATTACAAATACATCTGCTGCAATTACATTATTGTGTCTAGCAGCGATGCCATTCATAACTGCTTTATTAAGTTTTTTATTTCTTAAAGAAAAAATTTCATTAAGTGTTTGGCTTACAATAATAATTGCTGCAGTTGGGATCGTAATAATGGCTGTTGGAAATAAAAATACAGGATCTATTATAGGTCTAATTTTTGGATTAGCTTCTGCATTAGGTTTTGCAATATTTTCTGTAACTCTTCGCTGGAGAAGACAGACACCAAAATTTACAACAGTATCAATTGCAGGTTTAATATGCGCAATTATTTCAGGTTTTGTAATTTTAAATCAGGATTTAAATTTTTTATCCTCTAGTAAAAATCAAGCTTTATTTGCTACACATGGCTCTTTAGTATGTATTGGTCTTATTTTATACTCTATAGGCTCAAAACATATCCAGGCAGCTGAACTCACACTTTTATCACTAACAGAGGTAATTGGTGGAATATTTTGGGTGTGGTTGCCGTGGCTAGGAATAAATGAAGTCCCATCCAACAATACTATAATCGGAGGATTTTTAATCTTTGTATCTATATTTTATTACAGTTTAATTATTCAAAATAACAAAAGGTTTATAGGTTTAAATTAGATGAGCAAAATTATTGTAAACAGTTGGAATGAGTGGGACCCTTTAAAACATGTCATTTTAGGAAAGGCAGATGGTTGTTGCATACCCGCACCTGAGCCAGCACTAGACGCAAAGGTTCCCGAAGACTCTGACATGAAAGGTAAATATGGTCCAAGAACTCAAGAAACCGTGGATAAAGCAAATGAACTACTAGATAATTTTGAAAAAATTCTTACAAAAAGGGGGATCAAAGTAGATAGACCCCAGTCTATAAATCATAATCAAAAAATTGAAACACCTGATTGGAAGTCAGAAACCATGTTTGGTTGTATGCCAGCAAGAGATGTTATTTTAACTGTGGGAAATGAGATGTTAGAAGCTACAATGAGTTACAGATGTAGATGGTTCGAATATTTAAATTATAGACCACTTTTACAAAAATATTTTAATGAGGATTCTAAAATGAAACATGAAACAGCACCTAAACCTAGACTTACAGACTTAGATTATAGAAAGGATTATTTATCTGACACAATAAGTATTCAAAAAAGACTAGAATGGACAAAAAAAAAGTTTTTTGTAACAACAGAAGAAGAACCATTATTTGATGCGGCTGATATTTTAAGATTTGGAAAAGATTTAATTGTTCAACACGGATTTACTACTAATCTCAAAGGTATTGATTGGCTTAGAAGACATTTTCAAAATCATAGAGTGCATACTGTAAATTTTCCTGGGGACCCTTACCCAATACATATTGATGCTACTTTTACACCAATTACAGAGGGTATAATTATTAATAATCCCCAAAGAAGACTACCTGAGGAACAAAGAAAGCTTTTTGAAAAAAATGGATGGAAAATTATCGATGCAGCTCAACCTGCTCATAATTCTCCACCACCATTGTGTTATTCATCAGTTTGGCTATCAATGAATGTATTAGTTTTAGACCCAAAAACTGTATGCGTAGAGAAAAGTGAAGTTTATCAAGCTGAACAAATAGATAAACTTGGATTAGAGGTCGTACCCGTTGAATTAAGAGATGCATATGCGTTTGGCGGCGGATTGCATTGTAGTACTGCTGACGTTTTTAGAGAGGGAAATTTAAAAGATTACTTTCCTAACCAATAATATGACAATCTTTGCCTCAGATAATGTTACAGCTGCCTGTCCAGAAGTAATTCAAGCAATTAACAATGCAAATAATGGAAATGTAGATTCTTATGGAGATGACCAATGGACAAATAACTTAGAAATAAAATTTTCTGAATTATTTGAAAAAAAAATAAAAGTATTTACTGCTATAACAGGAACTGCGGCTAATTCATTAGCTTTATCTGCAATTACTCCAAATTATGGAAATATATATTGTCATAAAATTTCACATATTAATGTGGATGAGTGTGGAGCACCTGAGTTCTTTACAGGTGGCGCTAAACTAATAACTATCGATGGTTTTAATGGTAAATTTAGTGCAGAAGATTTAAGAAAAAATATTAGAGGTGAGGGAGTGGTTCATAATACCCAACCTTCTACGGTAAGTATTACACAATCTTGTGAAACAGGAGTAGTTTACAAAATAGACGAAATAGAAAAAATTACTGAAATTGCAAAGAAAAACAACATGAAAGTTCATATGGATGGAGCACGTTTTTCAAATGCTGTAGTCTCACTAAAAAAAACACCAGCTGAAATTACCTGGAAATCAGGTATCGATGTTTTAACATTTGGTGGAACTAAGAATGGATGTTTAGATGCAGAGGCAATAATCTTTTTTAATTTAGAAGATATTAAAAATTTTAAATATCTTCAAAAGAGGTCAGGACAATTGTTGTCGAAAATGAGATTTCTTTCAGCTCAACTGGATGCATATATATCAAATAACTTATGGTACAAAAATGCTAAAAATTCTAATAGTATGGCAAAAATTTTAAGCACAAAACTTTCAAGATTAAATAGTATTGAAATAACTTATCCAACAGAATCCAACGAAGTATTTGTTAAAATTCCAAAAGGTATACAAGATCATCTAACAAAAAAGGGGTATTATGCTGTTCCAGACGAAACATTTGATGGTTCTGTTAGATTTGTGTCAGCATGGAATACCACAGAAAAAGATATAGATAAATTAGTAAACACTATTAGAGAAAAATTATAAACTTAAATTTTTTTATTATCCAAATTTGCTGGTGTATCAGGATCTAGTTGTAACCCAGCAGGCGTAATAGTTGCAGGTATGGGAGTGAAAGTTGACTCTGGATTGTTTGTAACCTCTCTTACTTTCATTCTATAAATACCAAAAAAACCAATAATTAAATGGAAAAGAATTAAAAAAATAAAAAACCCATTCAGATCAAGAAATTGAATAAATAGTGAGCATAATATTGGTCCAGATATTGCACCAAACCCAAATATTAATTGCAAACCACCACCTGCCGCAACAAATTTATTCTTATCTACAAAATCATTTGTATGCGCAAGGTTTAACGAGAATAAAGGTAAACAAAAACCAGTATAAAGACCAACAAATATAAAAAATAAAATTTTTTTATAATGCATTTCTGTTAACCAATAAATATTTTCTATTGGATCATTGGAGGTTAATATTGACAGAAAAGCTAATAAAGCTGCAAAAAAAGTTGTAATCACAATTACTGATCTTCTATCATATTTATCAGATATATAACCAATTGGCCATTGACCAAGCACACCAGAAATTGTTGAAATAAAAAGAAGAATAGATGTTTCAAATAAATTAAAATTTGCTTTAGTTGCATAAAAAGCGATTAAAGAAAAAAAACCTCCATGAATAATTCCTGTGCAAAAAGAACTTACACTTCCTAATGGGGAGATTTTATATAAATCTATTATATTCATGGTTCCAATTTTTTTAAATTTTGGTGCCGATCTTTTTGTAAGCAGAATAGGAACTAAAGCTAAAGATAGTAAAACCGAAACTAAAATAAAAGGCTCATAATTAATTGGATCACTAACGTTTAGAAGCAACATGCCAATTGAGAGACCCAAATAAATTATAATCATATAAGCTGATAATAGCTGCCCTCTATTTTTATTAGTTGCTCTATCATTTAACCAACTTTCGCTTACAATGTAGCAACTAACTAAGCTTATGCCTGTGATAAATCTACTTATAGTCCACATAAATGGATTAACGTATGCAACAGCTAATAAAGCACTTAATGATGCAAGAGATGCAAATGCAGCAAAAACTCTTATATGACCGACTTTTGATACTAACTTGGGCGTTGTTTTTGATCCTACAAAATAACCTATGTAATATCCTGACATAAAAATACCAGTCGTTATAACGCTAAAATTCTCAATTACAGACCTAATTCCCATCACTTGTAATTGTAGACCATGTGCAATCATCATAGTTCCAATTCCTATGAATAATGCCCAGGATTTTTTAACCTCTTTTTGCATATATAAAAGTAAATATAATTTGTTTTGAGGCTAAGTAGATTTGATTTGTGTTTTTTTTAAGGCCAAAAATGAATGTAAAGCAATTGTAATAATTATCACTATACCACCAATTATTGTTTGAACACTTGGTTGTTCTTTAATTATAAGCCATACCCAAATTGGCCCAAGTATCACTTCCAATAGGAAAAATAAATTCACCTCTGGTGCAGAAATATATCTTGGGGCTATAGTTACTAATACAAAAGGAATAGCGACACACATTATACACATCAAAGGAACTATTATTTTGTCTGATGTTACTAGGTCAAAATTTTCAACAAAAAAGAATGCAAATATTGCAACAATAAGTTTTCCTATAACTGCTGATGGTACCAAATCTCTATCCTTAGCAAACCTTGCGAGATTTGCATTTATAGCTAGACCAAGCGCTGTTACAAAACCAAATAAATCTCCAACTATATTTCCAATTTGTATCGAGTCATAAAATATAAATGTAACTGAAAAAAATGTTACA
>CACGAM010000008.1 GCA_902571055.1 uncultured Pelagibacteraceae bacterium
ATGCTATTTGCCCAAGGCGATTCTCAAAAAATATTGGAGAGTTATTACGAAAGAATTCACCATATTCATTGTAAAGATATCAGAAAAAATATTTTAGAAAAATCATTAAAAAACGATTTAAGTTTTAGAGATGCATTTCTTGAGGGAGCGTTTACAGTTCCAGGAGATGGTTGCATAGACTACAGGCCAATTTTTCTAACACTCAAAGAAAAAAATTACACGGGATGGTTAGTTGTTGAAGCAGAGCAAGATCCAAAAAAAGCTAATCCGTTAGAGTATGCTATTAAAGGGTATAAATACCTTCATAAAACTTTAAACTCTGTAGATTTGGAAATATTTAAAAAATAATTATCTATAAATAGAAGTCAATTCATTGTTACCAGCAGCAACACATGGCGATTTAAAACAGGTTCCTATAACCCACTCAGATCCAGGTTCAGAGAGAAAATTAGACGACATTAAAAATATAACTCCCATTTCTGTTGCTTGTCCTGCCTTACCTTCAGCTTTAATTCTTGGGTCAGGATCTGTTTTTACTTTAGCGTCATCGGAAAATGGATTTAGAATATTTAAGTTTAAATTTATATAACTCACAACTTTGTCTGCAATCCACTCATCGCTACATTGGTCTCCCCAAATAGTAACTCCATCAGAGTCGTTATCACATTTGTTTATTTCTCCATTAATAAAATCAACAACTTTTTTATGATTTTCTTTAACTAAGTTAGCTTTTGCTTCAACAGCCGGTCTTGTGCTTGCCGTCCAAATTAGCATCCCCACAACATAAATCAGAGACATTATTACTATTACTTCAAGTAAACCAAATTTTTTTATATTCATTTTCATCAAAGCTTCACTATTTTTGATTTTTCCAATTTTTTATCAAAAAAATCAATTATATTTTGAATTGTTTCTTTTCCCATTCTAACCATACATTCTTCAGTAAAAGCTGCAGTATGTGGACTTAAAAAAGTTTTATCGTTTTTCAGCAAAGGGTTGTCATTATCAGGCGGCTCAGTATCAAATACATCAAGACCAGCTCCAAATATTTTATTTTCGTTTAATGATTTATTTAAATCATTCTCATTTATTATTCCGCCTCTTGATGCATTAATGATTATACAATTTTTTTTCATATTTTTTAAAACGTCGTAGTTAATTATATTTTTTGTTTTTTCATTTAAAGGTATATGTAGAGTTAAAGCGTCCATTTTTTTTACTCCTTCTTTTAAATCTTCTATTTTTTTACCACCAAGACTCTCAATTTCCTCTTTTGAAACGAATGGGTCATAAACATAAACGTTCATCTCAAAACCAATACATCTTTTTATCAAGCTTTTACCTATTCTCCCAAAACCCATAATTAAAATATTTTTATTCCAAAGCTCTATTGTTTTTGGAAGTTTATTTCTATCATTAAACCTTCCTGATTTGACTGTTTTGTCATACATATCCTTTCGTTTTGAGATATTTAAAAGCATAAACATTACATGTTCCGCAACCGCAACTGCGTTAGCAGTAGCAGTTATAGAAATTGAAATATTTTTTTCTTTCGCAGCCTCTAAGTCTATATTGTCATATCCAACACCATGTCTTGAAATAATCTTAAGATTTTTTGCTCCTTTAATTACTTCGGCAGGTAATTTGGCAGTTCTTATTGATATACCATCACATTTAATAATCTTTTTTTTTATTTCCTCTAAATCAGTTCCATCGATTATCTCAAAATTATAGTCTGGGTGACTTTCTAAAATTTCAATTCCAGATTTATCTATTGGTTGAATTATTAATATGTTTTTCACTTAAATTAATATGACTTCGATTCTTCAGAGGATTTTGTTAGTTTTAGTTTCGAAACAGCTTCTTTCGCACCACTATTCATATATCTTTGGTCTGATCCAACAGTGACTAAATTAAAACCAAGATCTATCATTTTTTTTGCGTATTCGGGTGTTGCATTATGAATTCCTGCAAAAATATTATTTTTTTTTGCATGATCCAAAATTGTTTTTATTTTTTCATAAGTCGCTGATCCCTCAGGGTTATCAAAAGCTGGTTTTTGGCCGATAGCCAAACTTAAGTCAGCAGGACCAATGTAAATTCCGTCTAATCCACTTGTGCTCATTATTTCATCTAAATTATCTAAAGCTTCTTTTGTCTCTATCATTGCTAATTTTAAAATCTCAGTATTAGCATGGTCACCGTAATCTCCCCCACCATAGATAAGACCTCTAATTGGGCCATAGCTTCTATAACCGTCAGGTGGGTATAAACAAGCCTGGACAAAATTCTCTGCTTCTTTTCTATTACTAACCATTGGACAGATTACGCCATAACACCCTGCATCTAAAATTTTCATTATTTGACCTGGTTCATTCCAATTTACTCTAGCTAAAGGTGTTGTTTCAGTTGTTGAAATTGATTGAAGCATCTGCAATGCATTAGGATAATCAATTACACCGTGTTGCATGTCGATAGTAAGAGAATCCCATCCTTGGTTTGCCATTACTTCTGCTGAAAATGAACTAGGTATTTGAAGCCATCCATTAATGATAGGTTTACCTTCTGCCATCATTTGTTTTATTTTATTTTTTTTCATTAAGTTTTGAGTCCCAGGTGTGTATATTTTATGTTTAAGTAGTCCTTAATTGCCATTGATCCACCTTCACGACCATAGCCGGTTTGTTTAATTCCACCAAAAGGTGCCTCTGCAATAGCTACTACAGGAGTGTTAACAGCAACTGTTCCTGTTTCCATTAATTCAGATGCTCTATGAGCCTGCTTCATTGAGTCTGTGTAAATATAACTACAAAGACCTAAATCATTATTATTCGCTCTTTCAATAACCTCATCAAAAGTTTTAAATGACAACATGGGTACTAATGGTCCAAAAGGTTCTTGTTTCATAATTGTATAATTGTCTTTAACTTCATCGAATACAGTTGGTTCATAAAAATATCCTTTATTAAATCCCGATGGTCTTTTTCCACCTAACAAAACTTTCGCACCTTCTTTTTTTGTTATATCTACTAATTCCTCTACTTCTGAGAGCCTTTTAGCTGTTGCTAACGGACCTAATTGCACTCCTTCATCCATCCCATTGCCTATTTTTAATTTTTTTGTTCTCTCTATGAACGCATTTATAAATTCTTCTTTCCTTTTTTCTTGAATATAAAATCTGTTTGGTGAAATACAGACTTGTCCATTGTTTCTAAATTTTGCAGTAATAGCCATATCTGCAACTTTATTTATGTCAACATCATCAAAAACTATAAAAGGTGAGTGACCACTTAATTCCATAGTAACTCTTTGAACTTTGTCAGCTGCTTTTTTTAAAATTAATTTACCTACTCTAGTAGAGCCCGTAATTGAAACCTTCTTAATAATATCAGATTCGAGTAATTCATTAGATATACTTGGAGGATCTCCTGAAAGAAGATTCACTACTCCAGGCGGAACACCAGCTTTTTTACAAATATCCACTAGCTCCATTACTGTCCCTGGTGTAATCACATCTGGTTTACAAATTACCGAACAACCAGCAGCTAAAGCAGTTGAAATTTTTCTTGCTGCTAAAATTAAGGGAAAGTTCCAGGGAACTAATGCTGCAACAACGCCGACTGGTTGATAATATATATGAACCCTTGTATCTGGCGATCGACTTTCTACAGTTTGACCATAAATTCTTTTAGTTTCTTCTGCATTCCATTCAAAAATGTCTGCAGCTCCATTTGTTTCTCCCTCACCCTCTAACAATGGTTTACCAACCTCTAACGTTAGCCATTTTGCCATGACTTTCTTTTTTTCTCTAAGTAAGTCTGCAATTTTTCTAATTGTATATGATCTTTGCCATGGTGCTGTATTTTTCCAAATCTCTAAACCTTTTTCAGCTGACTTTAGAGCTTTTTGTACGTCTAATGATGAAGCTTTTGATGCTTTGCCAATAATCTCCTCTGTCGCAGGGTTAACTACTTCATAAGTTTCACCTTTTTCTGCTTGTTGCCATTTACCATCTATGAACTGACCAAATTTGCTATACATAATTTTTATTTTATGCTTAATTACGTGAATTTATTAATGAGAATATAGCGATAATTATGAAAAAAATAAAGCTATCATGTGCACATGCAATAGTTAAACATTTAATTTCTCAAAAAATTCTTATTGATGGTAAAAAAGAACCTTTATTTGCTGGAGCCTTCGGAATCTTTGGACACGGAAATGTAGCCTGCTTGGGCCAAGCGTTGGAGGAAAATAAAGATAAACTTCCGACTTGGCGTGGCCATCATGAACAAAATATGGCACTAACAGGAATTGCCTATGCTAGAGCAAAAAGGAGAAAACAAATTTTTGTAGCCACTAGTTCAGTTGGCCCAGGATCTACTAATATGGTAACAGCAGCTGCTGTTGCAATGAGTAACAGACTACCAATTTTATTTTTACCAGGAGATACTTATGCAAATAGAATGCCAGATCCAGTTTTGCAACAAGTTGAACATTTTAACAACCCAGGAATAACACAAAATGATGCTTTTAAATCTGTCACAAGATACTTTGATAGAATAACCAGACCGGAACAAATTTTACAAACTTTACCTCAAGCGATTCAAGTTTTATTAGACCCAGCTGATTGCGGACCAGCTTGTATATCGTTATCTCAAGATATACAGGGTGAAACCTACGAATACCCAGAGGAGTTTTTTGTAGAAAAAGTCCATAATATTAGAAGACCAAAGCCAGATGATTTCCAAGTAAAACAAGCTGTAGAAAAAATTAAAAATTCAAAAAATCCAATAATTATTTCTGGAGGTGGCGTTTTCTACTCTAATGCTATGGAAGAGTTATCATCTTTCGCTATTAAACATAACATACCAGTAACTCAAACTGTAATGGGATACTCATCTATGAAAAGAGACCACTCTCATTTTCTTGGCCCAATTGGTGGACTGGGAGGTAAAGCTGCAAATAATCTTGCAAAACAAACTGATCTTGCAATAGCGATTGGTACTAAACTTGCAGATTTTACAACTGGTTCATGGGCTAATTTTGAGAATCCAGAATTCAAATTAATTTCAATAAATGTTTCGAGATTTGATGCAAATAAACACATGGCTTCGTCTGTAATAGGCGATGCTAAAGTTTCCTTAAATGAGTTATCTCAAGCTCTAGGTAATTGGAAAGCACCTGACGCGTGGCATAAAAAATCAATCAATGAACTAAAGTTATGGAATGAATATGTAGATAAAGAGAGTGGACCAACCAATCAAAAATTGCCGAGTTATGCTCATGCAGTAGGAGCAATTTATAGAAATTCCGACCCATCAGATATTGCTGTAACTGCAGCCGGAGGTCTAGTTGGAGAAGTTGTGCAAATATGGAGACCTAGAGAACTGAATACACATGAAACCGAATGGGGATTTAGTTGTATGAGTTATGAAATTTCAGGGGCCCTGGGTATAAAAATGGCAAATCCAGATAAAGAGGTAATTGCTTTCATAGGTGATGGGTCTTACCTACTTTATAACTCAGACATATACTCTTCTGTTATTACAGACAATAAACTTATAATTATAGTTTGTGACAATGGGGGTCACGCGGTAATAAATAGGTTGCAATTATTCAAAGGTGGTAAAGAATTTAATTGTTTATTTGAAAGTTCAAATACTAAAAAATTATTTGGAGTAAATTTTGCTAAACACGCAGAAAGTATGGGAGCTAAGTCTGAGGAAGTTTCATCAATAGAAGAATTAGAGGAAGCTTTTAAAAGAGCAAAAAAATCTAAAGTTACATACGTAATTTCAATTAAAACCCATTCTTATCAATGGTTAGAGGGTTCAGCATATTGGGAAAGCCCTACTTTAGAATTACCAAAAACTAAAGAAAATAAAGAAGCTTTAAAACTTCATAAAGAGGGTAAATCAAAACAAAGACAAGGTGTTTAATGTCTAAAGTTTTTAAAGTTGGTTTAATTGGATGTGGACACATAGCAGAGACTTATTTTAGTGCACATAAATACTTTAATAATTTTAAAATTATAAAATGTGCGGATATTAAAGAAGAGGTTTCAAAAAAATGCGCTAAAATATATAATGTAGAATCTAAAACAGTTAATCAGCTATTTAAAGATAAAGAGGTTGAAATAATATTAAACCTAACCCCACCTAAAGCTCACTATATAATTTCAAAAAAATCACTATTGCATGGAAAACATGTTTATTCAGAAAAACCAATGGCAATAAATTTAAAAGATGGAAAAGAATTGCTAAAAATCGCTAATAAAAAAAAACTTTATATTGGTAACGCACCTGACACTTTTTTAGGTGGAGGTAATCAAAAGTCTAAAGAATTAATAGAAAAAAATATTATTGGAAAAGTGAACTTAGGTAATGCGATATTTGCTTTTCCAGGTGTTCAGTCTTATCATCCAAATCCTGAACCTTGGTTTGCTAAAAAAGAAGGTGGTCCAGTAATAGATATGGGACCTTATTATTTGACAGCATTAGTGAACTTGCTTGGGCCAGCTAAGGAGGTTAAAGCAGCAAGTTTGATGAAAGGTTCAAAATTTAGAACTATTGGAATAGGACCAAAAAAAGGAAAAAAAATTAAGGTTGAGAGTCCAACTACCTATTTTTCAACAATTGTTTTTGAGAATAACAGTATTATTAGATTAACATTATCATTTGATGTAATAGCTCATCAAAGAAATCATATTGAACTGTATGGTACTGAAGGATCTATGATTGTGCCCGATCCAAATATGTTTGGTGGCTCAGTTTATGTTTGTAAAAAACTAGGAAATCCTTGGCAGGAATTTAAAACAAACAAAATGCCATTAGGAAAAATTAATATAAGATCTCAAAGCTCTAGAGCTAATGAGTCACCTAAAAATGCAAATTATAGAGGCGTTGGACTTGCTGAAATGGCATACTGTATAGAAAATAAAAAAAGACATAGATGTAATGGAGAGATCTCTGTCCATGTTTTAGACCTTATTCAATCAACAATGAATTCAGCAAGAACAAATAAACCTAAGAAAATAAATACAACTTGTAAACCACCTAAACTATTTTCTTTAAATGAAATTAAAAAAATATTGAAATAAATGCGTGTTGGAGTCGATATAGGAGCTACTAAAATTGAATTTGTTGTTATTAATAAAAAAAATAAAGTTATATTTAAAAAAAGAATATCAACACCCAAAAGTTATAAAGAAGTTATTTCAGATATAAAACTAAATATTGGCAGTCTTGATAAAAAATTTAAAAAAAAATTAAATGTTGGTGTTTGTCATCCAGGATCTATAGATACCAATTCGGGTTTATTAAAAAACTCAACAAATGCAACATGGTTAAACAATAAAAGATTAAACAAAGATTTAATAAAAGTCTTAAAAAGAAAGGTTCCCTGCGAAAATGATGCTAATTGTTTTGCATATTCAGAATCTTTAAATGGATCTGCAAAAAGTTTTAAAATTGTTTTTGGAATAATTCTTGGCTCAGGAACTGGAGGTGGAATTGTTATTAACAAGAAAATTGTAAAAGGATCAAATAACTTAACAGGCGAATGGGGGCATATGCCATTACCTATATTTGGAAGTTTAAATGACAAAAATTTAATCAAAAAAAATATTAAAAATATGAAAATTGAAAAATTTATATCAGGAAAAGGTATTGAAAAATTAATCAAAAATAAACTAACAGCCAAACAGATATTTAATAAAAAAAATAAAAATACAAAAAAATTGATTTCTGATTTTCAAATAAGATTAGCTAGATCATTGGTTAATATAATTTATATTTTAGATCCTGATGCAATAGTTTTTGGTGGGGGCTTATCTAATGAAATAAAATTTCTTAATAAAATTAAGGTTTTGTTAATGAAATTTTTAAAAGTAAAGAGGTTGAATACAAAATTTCTAAAACCAAAATATGGAGATGCAAGCGGCGTAAGGGGTGCTGCAAATTTATCAGATATAGTGTATTATTAATTATGAAATTATGCCGAGTTGGAGAGCCTGGTTTAGAAAAACCCGCAATCATTGATAAAGATAATACAATAAGAGATCTATCTACAATAATATCTGATTTAAATCCAAAAACATTAAATTTTGAAACAATAGATAAAATTAATGCAATAAATATAAATGATTTAACAGAAATAAATTCAGATTTAAGAATGGGTCCTTGTGTTGGAAATCCCTCAAAATTTTTAGGTATAGGATTAAATTTTAAAGATCATGCCTTAGAACAAAATTTACCAATTCCAGAGGAACCAATTATTTTTTCAAAATTTACAAATTGTGTCTGTGGTCCCAATGACGATATCGAAATACCCAAAGGATCAGAACATACTGATTGGGAGGTAGAATTAGGGTTCGTTATTGGTAAAAAAGCAAAATACATTCCAGAAAATGAGGCTTTAAAATATGTATTAGGATTTTTTTTGGTAAATGATGTAAGTGAAAGAAATTTTCAAAAAAAAAGAGGTCTCACTTGGGATAAAGGAAAAGGATTTGATACTTTTGGACCAATTGGGCCTTATATACTTACCAAAGATGAAGTAAGTGATTTTCAAAACCTTAATATGTACTTAGATGTAAATAATGAAAGAATGCAAAAAGGTAATACTAATCAAATGATTTTTAAAATAGAGGAGCTAGTATCATATATGAGTCATTGTATGACTTTATACCCTGGAGATATTTGTTGTACAGGCACACCACCCGGAGTAGGTGAAAATATGAAACCACCTCGATTTTTAAAAGGTGGAGAAACAATAGAATTAGGCATAGATAAATTAGGGACACAAATACATAAAGTAAGAAAAATTTAATACAAAACGCCTATAGAAGATTTTTCAAAAAGATAATAAGTATAATATTTATGCTCAAAAGAGATTTATATTATGAACGTATTTCAACAAAGTCATTAAGAGATGATGTTAGGTATTTAGGTAACATTTTAGGAAAGGTTATTAAGGACCAAGAAGGAAAAAATTTTTTTGATCTTGTGGAAAAAACAAGATTATTGTCAAAAGCAAATATTGCAAATAGAAGGCATAAAAATCCTTTTAATAAACTTTCTAAGGAAATAAAAAAAGTAAATCCAAAAAATTTATTTAAGCTTACTAGAGCATATAACCATTTTATGAATTTATATAATTTAGCAGAGTCGATAGATGCTTCAAGGACTTTAGATATATACGAAAATACAAAGAAAGATAAAAAATTAAAAAATATATTTATTGAAGAGATATTTGAAAATTTTTTTAAAAATAAAAAAATATCAAATAGTAAAATTTATAATGTCGCAAAACAATTAAATATTGGTATCGTGCTTACGGCACATCCTACAGAAGTAAAAAGAAGAACTTTGATACAAAAATATCATACTTTGACGGAAATTTTGGAGCAAAGAAATTTGTTAAAAGATTACCCATCTAAAATAAAAATTTTAGATAAAAGAATGTTTGATGAAATAACTATTATCTGGAATACAGATGAACTAAAAAGGTCAAAACCAACACCTTCAGAAGAAGCTCGTTGGGGGCTAGCAATAATAGAAGATAGTTTATGGGAGACTATCCCAAAAGTTTATAGAAGATTAAATCAAATCTTTGTTAAAAATATGGGAAGAGGATTGCCTAAAAACTTCAATCCAATTGAATTTGGATCTTGGATGGGTGGAGACAGAGATGGTAACCCATTTGTTACTTCAGATGTTACAAAAGATGTTATTCTTTTATCAAGATGGGAGGCAGCAAAACTCTATGAAAAGTCAATAACTAAGTTAATACGATCTTATTCTATGCAAAAATGTTCTAAAAAAATTCGTAAATTTGCAGGTAAATCTTATGAACCTTATAGAGTTTATTTGAGACCTTTAAGAGATAAAATTAGAAAGACGCATAGATCTATTGAACAGCATTTAGTTAATAATACACCGCTAAATGAAAAAACACTAATTTCAACTAGAGAAGAAATTTTAAAACCATTAAGAGACGTTAGAGAGTCTTTAGAAAAAAATCAAAGTGAGAATATAGCTAGTGGAGAACTTTTAGATTTAATGAGAAGGGCAAAATGTTTTGGAATTAATTTAGCAAGACTAGATATAAGGCAAGAGTCGTCTAGACATTCTCAACTAATAACTGAAATAATAAAAAATAAATATGGTCAAGATTTTAATTCTTGGAATGAAGAAAAAAAAATAAAATTTCTCTCACAAAAATTGAAAGGTAAAAATTTTATAAACAACTTTAAATTTAAAAATAGAGAAAATAAAGAAGTTTGGTCTACTTTCAAGGTTCTTTCAAGTCAACCAAAAGAATGTTTAGGTGCATATGTTATATCAATGACCTCAAGTGCATCAGATATACTATCAGTTATGTTATTACAAAAAGAAGCAAACATAAAAGATAAATTAAGAGTCGTTCCTTTATTTGAAACATTAGATGATTTAATAAATGCTAAACCTATAATGAATAGTTTATTTAAATTAAGTTGGTATAAAAAATTAGTAAATAGTAATCAGGAAATAATGATTGGTTATTCAGACTCTAGTAAAGACGCAGGAAAACTTTCAGCAAGCTGGCATCAATATAAATTACAAGAGGAAATTTTGAAGTTATCTAAAAAATATAAAATTGACGTAACTTTCTTTCATGGAAGGGGAGGGTCAGCAGGAAGAGGTGGAGGACCAATTCAGGCAACTCTAAGATCGCAACCACCTGGATCCGTTAATGGGAAGATTAGAATTACAGATCAAGGTGAAGTAATTCAGCAAAAATATGGATATGAGCCATTAGCAAAATATAATTTGTGTAGCTATATAGGATCTGTAATGGAAGCAACATTAAATCCACCACCTTTGCCAAAAAATCAGTGGAGAAATCTGATCCAAAAAATGTCAGAAATATCAACCAGTTCTTATCGTAAAAATATAACACCAAATTCTGAATTTATAAGATACTTTAAAACTGTTACACCTCACATGGCATTAGGTAAATTATCTATTGGATCAAGACCTTCAAAAAGAAAAAATGTAGACAGTATTAAAGGTCTAAGGGCTATCCCATGGGTATTTGCTTGGACACAAATTAGATTAATGTTACCAGCTTGGCTGGGTACTGCAGAAGCTTTAAGATATTCTTCTATAAAAACTTTCAAAAAAACATTAATAGACATGGAAAAAAATTGGCCTTACTTTAATTCAACAATGGATTTGTTGGATATGGTTTTATCTAAAGTTGATCCAGAAATATCAAAAGTTTATGAGGATAATTTAGCTGATGCATCTTTGAAACGTGTAGGAAAAAAACTTAGATTTCAATTTGATGCAGTTAAAAAACTTAATCACGATATAACACCAATTGAAATATTAAAACAAAGAAAGATTTTTAGAGGACCTGCAATTGTAAGAAATGTCTACTCTGAAGTTTTAAATGTTCTACAAGCTGTTGTAATGAATAAGTTATCCAAAAAAAAACTTAAAAAACACGCAAAAAATGAACTTAATGATGCGTTAATGACTAGTATTGCCGGAATCTCTGCAGCAATTAAAAATACTGGTTAATATGTTTGAAATTTTCTTTGCTTTAGGCGCTGGTGTAATTAGCTTTTTATCCCCATGTGTCTTACCTCTTATTCCTGGTTATATAGCCTATATATCAGGTAGTACTTTGGATGAAATACTTGAAAAAAAGAATATAAACTTATTACCTATTATATTATTCACATTAGGGTTTTCATTAGTATTTATTATTTTTGGAGCAGCTGCATCATTTATAGGTCAATTACTTCTAAAAAATTCATTCGAATTAAGAATTTTTGCTGGGATAATTATTATAATTTTTTCGTTACATATTATTGGAATTATTAATATTAAGTTTTTAAATTACGAAAAAAGAATTCAATCAACAGGTAACAAGGGCTTTTTTGCTCCTATTCTAATTGGTATGGCCTTTGCTTTTGGATGGACACCTTGTATAGGACCTATTCTTGGTTCGATTTTGATATATGCATCTACAACAGATAGCCTTCCAAAAGGTGTTATGCTTTTGAGTTTTTATTCTATAGGATTAGCTTTACCATTTGTATTTTCTGGATATTTAATTCAAAAATTTATGCTTGTTTCAAAAAATTTAAAACAAAAAATGGTTTTAATAAATAGAGTGGGTGGAAGTTTATTATTAATTACAGGTTTGTTAATTATAACAAACCAACTACAAGTTATAGGCTATTACCTTTTAGAAATATTGCCTTTTTTACAAAAATTCGGCTAATTATTTTTTTTTTCTTTTTTTGTATAAATAATTAAAATTACTCCAAATAAAATTATTAAACCTCCGAAGTATAACTCAGTCGTTGGATTTTCTTTAAGAAGTAAAATTGCAGCTAATAAACCTGTCAATGGAATGCCCATAGTAACTATGGGTAATACTTTATAAATTGGATTATTTTTTAAAACGTAATAAAAACATCCATATGTAATTGGCTGCATAAAAAAACCTAAATAAATTGCGATTATCCATGAAGTTGTGCTCGCAGATTTAATATAATTTAATGAATTACCATCAAAAAAATTAGATAATAAAATTAGAATTGGACCAGAAAATAATGCTAACCAAGCTACCAAAGTTAATGGATTTAACTCTTTGCTAAGTGGTTTAACTAAAACTTGACCAAAAGCCCATATACCTGATCCTAAAATTGTTAGAAAAATCCCTAAGTATTTACCATCCAAATTTGGTGAGCCGGTCAAAATATATACTCCAATAAAAGCTACAAATATTCCAATTAAACTTCTAATAGTTGGTTTTTCTTTAAGCATGAAATAAGCAAATAAAACTCCAAATGGAACTTCTGTTTGAACCAAGAGAACAGCAGCAGACGCATCAATTAAATTTAATCCACTATAAGTGACACTGTACTGAATAGTATTTGCCACTAGTGATGCTATAAAAATTTTTAAAAGATATCCTTTAGGTATTGGAAACCACCAAATTAAAATTGATGCTGCGAAAGTAAATCTTAATCCCATCAAAAGAATTGGAGGAAAGTCATCCATAGCAGGTTTTGCAATGACGAAACCAAAACCTAAAAATATTGGGACTAAAGATGCAATAAGTGAGTCTTTAATTGTCAAAAATTAAATTTTCTCTTAAGATGTCTTAGTTTTCCCTCAGTACTGTCAAAATCAATGTAGGCACCTTGAAGAAACCTACTTCCTTCATTTGTATCGAATTCAGTTCTACCATGTAATAGTCTATAATTATCCATCATCAATATGTCCCCAGGGATTAATTTAAATTCAATTCTATATTTATTAGAATTATACATTGAGGAAATTTTATTTCTTGCTCTATAATATAAATCTAACTCACTCTTTTCTAATATTGGAACAAAGTCTAATCTTGGGCTAAATTTAACTTGTTTAAACTCTTTATTTTCATCTAATTTAATTAATTCAGACCACCCCTCTAATACGACATCTTTATCTATAAATTTAAACTTAACTTTAACTTCCGTTAAAATATCGTAATAATCTTTAAATTCTTTTTTTAAATCTTCAGTAACAGTATATCCATCCACTAATGTTGAAAACCCACCACTCACTTCATTTGTTATACAGTGTAAAAGCTGAATACATGGAACTGGATTTCTATAAGGGTTATCAGTATGAGGTGCTAAGGGCAAAGATGTGTAAGCAAGATCATTAGGATTTGGAACCGACTTTACATTAAAAAACTCTCCAAAGTTTGTTCTCCTTATACTTCCAATAGAATTTGCAAATTTAACAATAAAATTATCATTTGTCGGCACATCCTTTATTATTACAAAACCATATTTATAAAAATTAATTAAAAGTTCATACATTTCTTTACTTTCAAACATGCTCTCAGAGTAATTGTACTTTTCTATATTTTTAAAATTTGAGTCCCATTTTTCCTTTTTAATTGATTGAATTAAGAGATCATCTTTTGAAAACTCCTGTATAATTTTATTAATTTCTAACTTAAAATTTACTCCATCATTAAAATTTATTTCTAGAAAATCACTATTTATTTTAGCACTTTCTATTTCAACATCTGTTTTTAAAAAAGTTGGATCAAATTTTCTTTGTTGTGTGTTGTTATCGAAATACTCCTCATTTGTAACTCTTTCTCTTAACCAGAATGGATGTATCTCCTGAGAAGAAGATCCGTTTTTAAAGAGGACCCTATTTTCACTTAATTCTATCTTCATTATTATAGGATTATTTAAAATTTAACTTTTATCAAGATAAATAAAATAGTAAGAAAAGATTATCATGCCACAGATAAAAAAATTCAATTATGAAACTTATTACAAGTTTCTCAATAATTTAGCTAAAGAATTAACTAGATTTTACAACAAAAAATTGAGCAAGTCTTTTCAAGTTACTAACAAACTTAAAGGGAGAGGTTACGACCCAGTCACATCATCAGACAAGGCATTCGAAAGGTTTATAAGGTCAAAAATTACAAAAAAATTTCCTCAACATCAAATTATAGGAGAAGAATTTGGAAAAAAAATATCTAAAAGTGAATATTCATGGGTAATAGATCCAATTGATGGAACTAGATCATATGTTATTGGAAACCCATCTTGGAGCAATCTAATATCACTTAATTATAAAGGAATACCAATTATCGGGTTGGCAAATTTTCCATCATTAAAAAAATATTACATAAATTTTAATCATAAAATTGCTTATAAATTTGAAAATGGAAAAAGAAAAAAAATAAAAGTAAATAGCAAAGTTATTTTCAAAAAAGCGAGAATAGCGGGTGCATTTCATGGAGTATTGTCTTTAAAAAAACAAATGAAAATACCAAAAGTATTAAAATTATTACAGTTCCCATGCTTTGATGCTTTAAGTTATTCACATATGGCCGAGGGAAAATTAGACATAGTTATTCAGTGTGGTAATAAAATTTGGGACATACATCCATTAATTCCGATTATCAGAGCTGCTGGTGGAAAAGTTTCAACATGGAAAGGTGATGAGCCAATAAATGGTGGTAAAATTATTGTTGCCAATAATGAAAAAAATAAAAATCAATTGATTAAATTACTTAAATCGGTGTCTTAAAAAGGAGGAATATGACAATCTTTAAACCTATAAATGAAAAAGAAGTAATGGGAAAAGTAAAAGAAGTTTTTGATGATATTAAAACTACAAGAAAAATTGAAGATGTTCCAAACTTTTGGAAATACATTGCCAATGACCCAGAAACCTTAGAAAGAACTTGGAGTTCTATGAAGCAAGTGATGAAAAAAGGTGCCTTAGATGAAATGACCAAGGAGTTAATTTATGTTGCTGTATCTGTGACTAATGGATGTGAATATTGCATAAGATCTCACAGTGTTGCGGCTATGAAAAAGGGCGCTACTAAAGAAATGTTAAGTGAAATGATAGCGGTGACAGGAATGGCAAATGAAGCAAATAGATTAGTAGAAGGATATCAAGTCGAACTAGATGATAAATTTAAATAATGAGAATCGATTATGTCTATAAAATTTGTACTAAAAAAGAATGGAATTTTTTTAAAGAAAATAAAACTTGGCAGGGATCAAACAAAGATATTGAAGATGGCTTTATTCATTTATCAAATAGAGAACAAGTAAATCAAACTTTAAAAAAATACTTTTCAAATCAAAAAGATTTAGTTTTATTAATTTTGAAAACAGATACTTTAAATAATCTTATTTGGGAAAAATCAACTAATGACGAAAAGTTTCCGCATTTATATTCAAAATTACAAATAGAAAATGTTTTAGATAATAAAGAGATTATTGGTGACCAATATCTCTTCTAGGATCTTTTGTGTTTCTGATTTTATCTAAAAAACCAGATAATTTCGCAGTTACATAAATTATATACACAACTGTTAGTCCAAGTGCCATAGTTGATAAAAAAGTATATAAGGCTTCTAAAAACTGTTCACCAACCCAAGAATTGAAATCTCCATTGGCAAAATAAAGAACATTCCAAAACACTATAAAGACCACTTCGTATAATATTATTATTTTAAACATTTTTTCAAATCAGTTTAAAATCATTCTAAGATGATTTAGTAATTTTATCTACAAATTTTCTTGCAATAGGGGCAACAATTAAAATAGCTGTTATTGCTATCGGAAAGCTTATAGACCAGGCTTTTAAGAATCTATTGATAAATTTATCGTCCATTCCTGTGTTTATAAACGTTATTATTAATGTCATTAACAAACTCATTCCAAATCCCATTATTAAAGTAAATAAAAAATTAGAATATTTTTTTGAAAACATTTATTAAATGCTTTCTTGTTGGATCAATATTTGAAGTTTTTCAATCATCATTAATGGGGTTTTCATAGCTGGATAGACTTTGTGTGCCTCAACATAACTATCAATTGCCTTTTGATAGTTTTTTAAAGCTGTTTGGACCATTCCTTGCCCAGATAACGCACCAAAATGTCTTTTCTCTATTTTTAAAACTTCATCAATATCATTTTGTGAGAGCTCATAATTACCCATGAGATAAAGCACTGTTGCTCTTTTATTCCACGCCTCTGCCCATTTAGGATCTAGTTCTATAGCTTTAGAAAATACGTTATGAGCAGAACTCAATTGATTTTGAGACATGTAATAGGATCCTTTTGCTAAAAGATCTGTAAGACTTTGCTCGGAAGGATGTGTAGTCCACATTTCCCAAATTTTAGTTTCAATTTCCTTTGCAGCAATTGAGCTATTTGTACTCTTTAACTGGTTAAATAAATTATTTAATTTTGTATTGTATTGATCACTTGCATACGAAATACACGATAAAGAAAAAAATGTTATAATTAATAATATTTTCTTCACTTATTTTGGCATAGGAGTAGCGCCTGTCTCAAGGCTCATAATTTTTCCGTCTTTATATCTGTAAACTGCCATCACTGCCTCTACATTGCCATCATCAAAAGTAACAAAAGCGTGATGAACGCCAACTTCGTCGTTTTCATAAACTACTCTTGATTTATCTTGTTTAATATCACCACTCATTGCCCATTTGATAACATCACCTTTGCCTAAAGTATTTCCTGATTTATGCATTGTAAATTTAAAATCATCATGCAAGAGATTATTCATGGATGCCTCGTCTTTATTTTTAATCGCGCTACTATATTTTTCTATTATTGACATTTTTATTCTCCTCTATTTTATTTTGTTACATAGTACTAGACTCTTCACAAATTACAAAAGTACTTTTTTCGTCTGTATTTGATCTTCTGTGTCCAACTATTTGCTGATGTGCTTCCGAATTATACCAGCCCATTGCCTTTTCTTTGCTTTCAAATTCAATAACAACTGAAAGCGTACCTTGTTCACCCTCACTTGCTAGCTTATCTGAAGTTCTTACTAAAAATTTTCCTCCATATGCCTCAATCGTTGCATCGACTTTTGATGCATAATCTGCTCTAAATTTCTCCATATCTTTTATTTTTGGATGGGCTATGACATAAGCTTTTCCCATTTTAATCTCCTTTCGATATTATTTTCCTGGTTTAATCACGCTATTAGCTGCATTTGCTGCATTACTAAAAGCTTTATTATAGTCAATTACTTCATGAACCATTAAATCATCCATAAGTCCGGAATTTTTAAAAGCTATTTTTAATGCAACGGCTTGTTCGTATTCCCCTTCAACGCAAGAAATTACATCAAATCTGCCTCTTACCCACTCGTAGGAAACAAGCTTTAAACCAGCTGCTTCTGTCGCCTTTTTTGTAGAAGCAAATCTGTCTGCAGTTGGTTCATTTTGCATTCTCTTCATTAACTCTCCACTTATTTTACCTATTAAATAAAATTTTGCCATATATTCTCCTATTATTCCAATGTTCCTCTAAGTTTTTCGATTTGATTTTTAGAACCCGGTATCAAATCATAAATAAATGAATTACATTTATCATTTCTTTCTTCATTAAATGGTTTACCAATTAATTTGTCCAATTCTTCGTTAGTACCTTTATTAATTTCCTCGCCTTTAACTTTTTCATTTAGTAAATATTCTCTTACAATTTTGTAAGAGGCTAAAGCGTATTCAAGTCTGATAGCCTCAATTTCATTAGCAGGTATAAATGATATTGAAGTATAATGCCCCAAGCATTTTATAGCTTTTTCCTTGTCCTCTTTAGTTATATGACCTCCTGCAAATGAAATAGTAGTGTAAAAAATGATTATCAAACTTAAAAATGTCTTCTTCATTTTTAATATAAGGTCTGAACAACTTTTTCGACACGGTCTTTACCATTTGGAATAGTTTCCTCTAAAAAAGTATGACAATTATCAGTTAGCTCTTTGTTATATTTTGAGCCATAATATTTATCCACTGCTTTGTTAGTTCCATCGTCCCAGTCTTTTTCCTTAATACCTATCTCTAAAGCATAAGTTTTCCACACTTTAACTGAAGCCATAGATTTTTCCTTCATACTATATTCAAAAGTTTCTCCAGATGGTAAAAAGTAATTAGCCATATATATACCAACACAATCCCATGCCTTTTCAGTTTTCTCTTTACTTAAATCTCCAGCATTTGCATTATTTATAAAAGCTAAACTAAATAAAATAAAAAAAAATTTTCTCATAATTAAAAATCCACTTTTGTTAATTCCCAAAGTTGTACATTATCTACACATTCTTCATAAATTGCTTTAGCTTTGGGATTTTTTCCAGCTACAAATTCTTTCATTCCTGCTTCATTATGAACTGAAACTTTAAATAAAATACCACTTTTATCTGGTTTCATTCCTCCAATGGTTTTTTCAGGATAAGCAAGACTTTTTCTTACTTCCATACCTTCGTCAGACTGCATCCAACCCATAAAAGTTTCTAGCTTACCGTCTTTAAGATTAACTAAAGCTAACATTTCTTTTTCCATTCTTTTCTCCTTATAAAAAATTATTTATTTTTTCATCGCATTAAACATGCTTAGAGTGTCATCAAAAGTCATCATGACTTTAGTTTTTCCCTCATCACTTGATTCAAAATAATGACCAAATATAGTATCCATATTATCAGCGGTTGCGTGAACTCTAACAAATACTTTGTTACCCTCACTGATCATGTCTAAAATTTTTAAATGAAAATTTGGCCAGATTGCTGGAATTTTTGACATCGCAGCCATCATAGCTTGTTTACCTTTGTGCACCCCTGATAATGGATGAACACCTTCTTTGCCTGGAAATGTCCATACAATATTATCATCAATCATTTCATTGAAAAAAGTTTCCATATCACCTTTAGTAAAAAGCTCATATGCTTTTCTTGTTTGTTCTTTAACATCCATTTTTAACTCCTTATTTTTTCATTGCATTTGCCATACTTAAAGTATCGTCAAATGTAATAAATTTAATTAACTTTCCATCTTGAACCTCATGATAATGACCAAAGATTGTATTTTCCATTCCATCCGCTGATGCATCGACTTTTACAAAAACTTTATTACCTTCGCTAATCATCCAATCAGGTTTAACATGAAAGTTAGACCATATCCCTGGAATTTTTGACAATGCTTTTACATAATTTTCTTTACCTTTATGTATACCTGATAGTGGGTGAACACCCTCCTTTCCAGGAAAAGTCCATTCAATGTCATCATGAATAAGAGACATTAAACCTTCCATGTCACCTTTTCCGAAACATTCGTAACCTTTTTTTACAATATCTTTTGCTTCCATATTTATTCTCCTTACAATATTAATTTACATTTTTGAAAAATCCATGACCTGAGAACACTCCTCTGAAGTAGTGTCAAAAAAGTTATTCATGTCTCCCAACTGATCTATAATAGCTTGCGGGCTTTCTGCTTGCCACTTACAATACATATTCATAGAGTCACCTGCACACATCATTGTCATGTGACATACCGCTTTTTCCCCATTTACGCCTTTTTTAAGATCTTCTGGAGATGTTGAACCTACAACTTCGTAAAATTTTTTTTTCATTTCCTCAGATTTAAAAACGTGAGTTGCTAAATAATCTTTCATAATAATCCTTTCTAAATTAAATTTATTTAAATATATCTTAGAAAAGTAAACGTTTTATGACAATGCTGGTATGTGGTTTTTTATATCCAACTAGGTACGGGAAGCCCTTTTTCCAATAAAAATTTCTTATTAAACATCTTAGAGTTGTATTTGTCTGATTTATCGCAAAGGATTGTTACAATTGTTTTACCTGGTCCTAATATTTTACCTAATCTAATTGCACCAGCAATATTTACTCCACAACTTGTTCCAAGACTTAAACCTTCATTTTCAATTAAATCAAATAAAACAGGCAAAGACTCATTATCGCTTATGGAAAAAGCACCGTCGATTTTAGCTTCCGCAAAATTTGCTGTAACTCTACTTGATCCAATCCCCTCTGTTATTGATCCTCCCTCGCTTTTAAGTTCGCCATTTTCTATATAGTTATAGAGAGAAGAACCTGTTGGATCAGATAAATAAATTTTAACATCTTTATTTTTTTCTTTTAAATATGAGCTCACTCCAGCTATTGTTCCACCAGTTCCAGATGCACAAACAAACCCATCAACTTTTCCGTCTGTTTGGTCCCAGATTTCAGGACCTGTACTTTCATAGTGTCCTTTTAGATTAGCAGTATTATCAAATTGATTAGCCCAAACTACTCCATGATTGTTTGATGATTTAAGTTCATCAGCAAGTCTACCTGCAACCTTTACATAATTACCATCATCTTTGTATGGTTTAGGAGGAACTAATTTTAACTCAGCGCCCATGTTTTTTAGCATATCCTTTTTTTCTTGTGTTTGATTATCATTCATAACAATTACTGTTTTATAACCTACTGAATTTCCAATAAGACAAAGTCCAATTCCAGTATTGCCAGCTGTGCCCTCAACAATAGTACCACCCTTAGAAATTAATTTTTTCTCCTCGGCATCTTTTATCAAAGCTAACGCTGCCCTATCTTTTACTGATCCCCCTGGATTAAGATATTCAGCTTTACCATAAATATTACATCCCGTTACTTCAGATGCAGCCCTTAATTTAATTAAAGGTGTATTTCCAATTCCTGAAACAAAATTATTCTGAAAATTCTTCATTTTTTTCCTCGTCACTTATACCATAAGGTTTAAATTCTTCAGTGGCTGTTCCAACATTTCTTGCTGGGATTCCGACCATAACTCCATTTTCTGGAACATTCTTAGTCACTACAGCATTTGCTCCAATTTTAGCATTCTTCCCAACTACAATAGGTCCAAGTACTTGAGCTCCAGAACCAACAACAACATAATCATGAAGAGTAGGGTGTCTTTTAGTTTCCCTTTGATTTTCAGAATTTATACTAGGTGAAATTCCTCCAAGAGTTACGTTATGATAAATTGTTACATTATCCCCAATATCTGATGTTTCTCCAATTACAACCCCCATACCATGATCAATAAATAAATTTTTTCCAATTTTAGCTTTTGGATGAATTTCAATTCCAGTCATAAATCTTGAAAATTGAGATACTATTCGTGCTATCAAATCAAACTTTGCAACTGCAAAAAAATTTGCAATTTTATGCATGAACACTGCTTTTGCACCTGGATAAGTTAGTATCACAGATAGTTTTGACTTAGCAGCTGGATCTCTTTTTATTATAGATTCTAAAAATTCATTCATAATTATTTAATAGATTTAATTAAATTTAATTTTAGTCGTTACAACAACAACAATCGGATTTTGATTTACAAACACAATTATCGTTATGTTCACAAGCACACTTATCATTAGTGCAATTTTTACATTTACATTTTTGATTATTGCAAACCATGAGGAATATATAATTATAATATTTTTAAATACAACTTATAATTTTAACTAGATTTGGTCTAAAGTAAGTCCCTTAACATTAGCAGGTACAGCAATATCCATCATTTTTGGATTAGCTAAATTAAGATTTTGCATTATTTCTGCATATTCTTCTTTAGATTTTACCTGTAATCTAGGATTATTATTTTTTTCATTTTCAATTGTTGAGAATTTTTTCCCATTATAATCGTGCGCTGGGTATACAAGAGTATTTTCAGGAAGTTTTAATAGTTTGTTAAAAAGTGAATCATAAGCATCATATGAGCTTCCATTTTGAAAATCTGTTCTACCTGTACCATTAATTAATAATGTATCTCCTGTGAAAACTCTATCATTCATCAGATAACTATAAGAACAATCAGTATGACCCGGGGTATACATTGCTTTAAGTTCAATATTTTCTATTTTAATTTTTTCATTATCTTTTATTTTTAAATCTATTACCTCTGATTTTGAGTTCTCTCCCATAATTCTTGCACAGCTTGTCCTTTTATTTAACTCATTTAGTGCCGTTATATGGTCAGCATGAATATGTGTATCAATAACTTTCACTAATTTTAGTTTGAGATTTTCCAAAATTTTAAGATACTCCTCAGTGTGTTCAATAACTGGGTCTATAATTAAAGCTTCACGACCCTCTCCACTAGAAATAATATAAGTGTAGGTTGAAGATTTTTCATCAAATAATTGATTAAATATCATATATTTATTAACATTATAAAAAATTGCATAGCAAATCAATCTTGCATATAATTTAATTTAAAAAAGGAGACATAAATGACATTAAAAATTAATAGTGTTGCGCCAGATTTTACAGCACAAACCCAAATGGGAGAGATAAAGTTCCATGAATGGTTGGGAGACAGTTGGGGAGTCTTATTTTCACACCCAAAAGATTTTACACCCGTTTGCACAACAGAATTAGGAGCTTTAGCAAGAATGAAACCAGATTTTGATGCAAGAAATGTAAAAGTTATGGGTTTATCAGTTGACCCCGTGTCTGATCATGAAAAATGGTTAGAAGACATAACAGATGTGTGTGGTATGAAGCCAGACTACCCAATTGTTGCAGATGAAAAATTAGAAGTAGCTAAATTATACAATATGTTGGAAGGCGATGCTGGAACTTCTTCAATGGGAAGAACAGCTGTTGATAACGAAACTGTGAGAACAGTATATATTGTAAGACCTGACAAAAGAATCGGTCTATTTCTAACTTATCCAATGACAACTGGAAGAAATTTTGGTGAAATTTTAAGAGCTATAGACTCTATGCAAAGAACAGCTAAACACAAAATAGCAACTCCTGCAGATTGGAAACCAGGCGAAGACGTAATAATTGTTCCTAAAGTAACAAATGAGGAAGCTAAAAAAATATATCCTAATGGCTGGGAAACAATTAAGCCGTATTTAAGAAAAGTACCTGACCCACAAAAGTAAGTTAGATACTAAATTATTAGACCAACAATCTCAGCATTGGGAAAAAAACTTCTCAAATAAGCCTGAGATGTTCGGTTTAGACGCAAGCGAACCGGCAAAAAAATCTTTAAAAATTTTTCAAGAGAATAACATTAATACCGTGGTTGAACTAGGAGCCGGACTAGGAAGAGATAGTATTTATTTCTCTATAAATAATCTTTCTGTTACTTCATTAGATTATAGCCAGTCAGGCATAAATATAATTAATAAAAAAATTAATAAAGATAAACTCAAAAATATTAAAACTAAAGTATTTGATGTTAGACAAAAACTGCCATTTGAGGACAACTCAATTGATGGGTGTTTCTCACACATGCTATATTGTATGGCATTAAGTAATCAAAATTTATTCAACCTTAATAGAGAAATCTGCAGAATATTAAAACCTGATGGTTTAAATATTTATACTGTAAGAAATGAACATGATGGTGATTATAAAAATGGAATTCATAGAGGGGAGGACATGTACGAAAATGATGGATTTATAGTACACTTTTTTAACAAAATAAAAATAAATCAATTAACTGATGGCTTTAAAAATTTAAAAATTGAAAGTTTTGAAGAGGGGACATTTCCAAGAAAACTCTATTTTGTAGTAAACAAAAAAATTTAATTAGTTTATTTATATTTTTTCATTGAAACACTTGCTAATAATAAATTAGGATCAATAAAAGTTTTAGATTTTTTAATTTTTTTAAACGATTTGTAAGCAAATATTGCAATTGGAAGTTCAGTACAACCTAAAATTATTTTTTTACAATTAATTTTTATCAAATGATTTACTGCTGGTTTAATCGCTTTTTCAGCTTCTTTTACTTTACCTGTTTTTACAAGTCTAATAGCTTTATTTACCGAACTAATTTGTAGGGACTTGCTTGGACTGACTAAATTAAAATGTTTATTAAAATATTTACTATAAACTTTAGTTTTTAAGGTTGCTTCTGTACAAAGAATCCCGATTTTTGAATTTTTTTTACACGTTTTTTTTGTGTGTAAATACACTTCTTTTGGCATGCTTATAATTGGAATTTTAATTTTTTTTTGTAAATCTTCATGCCAGTGATGTGCTGTATTGCAGGGCATTACAATAAATTTACATTTATTTTTTTTTAATAAGTTACATCCTTTAATAAGGCTTTTTAAAACGTAATTATATCTATTTAAATTTTCAGGCCTTTTTGGAATATTTGATTTGTTGTATAATAGAAAGAGGGGATATTTCTGATCTGTTTTACCTACGTTTAATTTCGCTAATTTATTGCAGAAGTCTAATCCTGCTCTAGTTCCCATTCCTCCTAAAATTCCAATCATTTTCCCAAGTGTATTTGTTGTTGTTATCTAATTAATTGATAAGAAAATCAATGATTATATCCTCCAAAAGTATTAATGTAATTTATGAATAGTAATTTAGTCGTATTAACTTTAAGCCAAATTTTCAGTTTTACTGCTGCACCCGTTACTGTTTTTCTAAGTGGGATAATTGGGTCACAGATTAGTCCATTAAAATCTTTATCAACTCTGCCAATGTCTATTTCTGTCGTTGGAATTGCAATTGGAGCAGTCATTGCATCTAAATTGATGAGCATAACAGGTCGAAAAGTTGGTTTCATAGTTGCTTCAGTTGGAAATACATCAGTATCTATTTTAGCTGCTTACTCAATCTTTATTCAAAGCTTTTCTCTTTATTGTTTCGTTAATTTTTTTTTGGGTATGGGCATGGCTTTTACACATCAATATCGTTTCGCGGCTGCTGAAAGTGTTAACAAAGATAAAGTACCTCGTGCTATTTCAATAATTTTACTCGGAGGAATTGTTTCAGCCTTTATAGGTCCAAGTGTTGCAAATTTTTCTAAAGATATGTTTAGCAATCATATGTATGTAGGATCTTATTTATCTCTAGCTGCATTAACTTTCTTGCCAACAATTTTCTTTCTCTTTTATAAAAATACTTCAAAAATAGAAATATCAATTAAATATTCTGGTAGAAGTTATTTAGAACTTGTTTCTCAACCAAGGTTTTTGCAAGCTGTTATATCTTCAGCGTTTGGTTACGCTATTATGACTTTTTTGATGACAGGAACCCCGTTAAGTATGCATGTAATGGAGGGGATTAGCTTAAACAAGACAAGTATAGTTATACAAATTCATGTTGCCTGTATGTTTTTACCTTCATTAATTGCTGGTAATTTAGTTAAAAAAATTGGTCATTCAAAGATGATGTATGTTGGGGTAGGTCTATACTGCATAACAGTAATAATAAGTCTATTTGATCAGTCATTTTTAAATTATATGATTGCGCTTATCTTTCTAGGTTTTGGGTGGAATTTTTTGTTTATATCTGGAACAAGTTTATTAGTTTTAACATACAATGAGGAAGAAAAATATAGAGCTCAAGGCTTTAATGATTTTGTAGTCTATTCTGTTCATGCATTAGGAAGTTTATCTGCAGGTGTTTTAATAGTTTTAACAAATTGGAAAATAATGAATTTAATTTGTATACCTTTAATTATTGTAATTATATTAATCACATTAAGAGCAGATCTTTTAAGCAAAAAATGAGTTTTTTATTACTTGGATTTTTTACTGGTATAAGTTTAATTTTAGCCATTGGAGCACAAAATATATTTGTAATAGAGCAGGGACTTAAAAAAAAATATGTATTTATTGTTTGTTTAATTTGCTCTTTATCAGATTTTATTTTAATTTTTTTAGGTATTTTTTTATTTGAATATTTAAAAATATATTTTACAAAAAATGTAGAGCTTACTTTTAATATTTTATTATTCATTTTTTTGATTTACTTTATTTATAACAAAGTAATTTCTTTGTATAAAAAAAATAATATTAACTTTGAGGATAAAAATTTAAATTTTAAATCAATAGTAATCAAAACTCTTGGATTTACCTATTTAAATCCTCATGTTTATTCCGATACAGTTTTTTTTTTAGGAAATTTTTCAAAAAATTTTTTAATTACTAACAAATATTTATTTGGTTTTGGTGCTTCTATTGCATCTTTTTTATTTTTTTTTACGTTGGGATATCTTGCAAAATATTTTTCTAGCAACTTAATTAATTCAAATACATGGAAAGCAATAAATTTTTTTATTATTATATTTATGACAGTTTTGTCTAGTTATGTGTTTATGGATATAATAGATTTAATTTGAAAAACCGTATTTTCTTAACCTTACATCACCGGTTCGGGCATGGGCTTCCATACCTTCATATCTTGAAATTCTTGCGGCAGCAGAACCAACCTCTTTAGTAGATTCTTTAGTCATCCTTTGGAAACTCAAGGTTTTAATAAATTTTCCAACGAATAAACCTCCTGTATATTTTCCCGCACCTTTAGTAGGCAAAATATGATTTGTTCCCGAGCATTTATCTCCATAAGCTACAGTTGTTTCTTCTCCAATAAACAAAGATCCATAATTTTTTAATCTTTCGTGAAACCATTTGTCATTTTTAGTTTGTACTTCTAAATGTTCTGGAGCGTATTCATCACTTATTTTGGCCATGTCTTCATCGTTTTCACATAGTATTACTTCTCCGTAATCTCTCCATGCAGCTTCAGCACTAGTTCTTGGTAATTCAGGTAATTCCGAAATTAATTCTGGTACTCTTTTCATTACCTCATCTGCAAGTTTTTTACTTGTGGTATAAAGCCAAGCTGGAGAATTATACCCATGTTCAGCTTGTCCAACTAAATCAACAGCAACGATTTCTGGATCTGCTGTTTCATCCGCTATTACTGCAATTTCAGTAGGTCCGGCAAATAAATCTATACCTACTTTTCCAAATAAAATTCTTTTTGCTTCTGCTACAAACTGATTTCCAGGACCGACCAACATATCAGCCGGTTCATTTCCAAACATGCCATATGTCATTGCAGCGATTGCTGGAACACCACCCAAGTTTAAAATTTTATCCGCTCCACATAAATTAGCTGTGTAGATTACTGAAGGATTTGCACCGACCCCATCTTTTGGTGGGCTACATGCAATAATATTTTTAACACCTGCAACTTTTGCGGTTGTAACACTCATTACAGCTGAGGCTATATGCGCGTATCTACCTCCAGGTATATAGCATCCAGCAGTATTTACAGGAATTAATTTTTGACCAGCATATAAACCTTTTGAAAGCTCAACTTCAAAATCTTGACCATAGTTTTTAAGTTGTGCTTCAGCAAATTTTTTAACTCTGTCGTAAGAAAATTTTATATCATCTTTGGTTTTTTGATCTAAAATATCACTTATTTCATTAATTTTTTCTTTTGAAACTATTATATCTCCATCATATTTATCAAATTTTTTTGTTAATTCTTTGCACCCTTCTTCTCTTGATTTTTCAAGTTCATTTAATAGCTTTTGAACAATTTCTCTTGTCTTTACATCATCAGTAGAGGGTTGTTTTGGTGATTTTTTTAAATAATTTATTCCCATACAAAATTCTATTTCATAAATTAATCTAAAGCAACTACAGCCGCTGCAATCGAAGCTAACCTAGCAGTTGCCACATCTGATCTTGATGTAATAACAACTGGAACTTTTCCACCAACAACAACACCAGCTGCGCATGCGCCCATAAAATAGACCATAATTTTAACTAATGCATTACCTGCTTCTACATTTGGTACTAGCAAAACATCCGCATCTCCCGCAACAACATTTGTTATACCTTTAATTTCTGCAGATTTTTTTGAAATACTATTGTCAAATGCCAAAGGTCCAAAAACATCAGCTTTTAAATTTTCTTTTTTCGCAATTTCAGTGATCTCTTTTGCATCCAATGAACTTTGAACACTATCAAGAACTTCCTCTGTGGCAGATAAAATCGATACTTTAGGTCTTTCATTTCCAATTCTATTACAAAAATTAATTACGTTTTTTAGGATATGCATTTTTGTTTTTACATTTGGGCTTACATTTAATGCACCATCTGTAATTATTAGAGGTTTATCTTCCTTATCTAGCGTCATATGCCAAATATGACTTAATCTTGTTTTACCAATTAAATTATATTTTTTTTTGATTACTTCTTTCATCAATACATCAGTGTGAATATGGCCTTTTACAATGATTTTAATTTTTTCTTTAGAAGCCAATTCTGCTGCTATTACTGCTGTCTTATTTTCATTTTTTTCATCTAAGATTTCAAATTCAGATATGTCAAAATTTAAGTCCAAAGCACATTTTTCAATTTCCTCCTTATTTCCAATAAATGTTGGAGTGATTAAATTTTCATTTACCGCATCCATAACAGACATCATAGTTATAGATTTACCAGCATTAACAATACCAGCCGAGATTCCTTTTTTTTGATGAGCAACATCCAAAAGATTATTCGGACATACAATTTCTTTATCTGATAGCATTTAATTGGTCTTTATATATTAAGTTAATATGGCATAAAATAGAAATAACAGTTAAAATTGGTCACTTTGATGCATTGGAACATAAAAATAATTATTTAGATAGAAAATATGAGTTCAGAAACAATTAAAATAAATTGGAATTGTAGACACACATGGAGAAAAAGTTCTAAAAATACTGCTTGGTGTTTACTAGGTTGTTCTATTGGAGATTTTGGAACAATTTTGTTTTTTCAATTATCTGAAATTCCCTTTCCAGTATTGGGTATAATGATACTAGCCATTATTAATGGATTAATAACAAGTATTGCTCTAGAGACTATAATATTAATTAAACAGAAATTCAGTCTTAAAAATGCAATTAAGACAGCATTCGGGATGAGTTTTATATCTATGATCAGTATGGAAGTAGCAATGAACTTAACAGATTATTTGATCACAGGCGGAGCAGTTTTAAATTGGTATGTTATACCAATTATGCTTGTGGTTGGATTTATTACACCATTGCCATACAACTATTATAAACTAAAGAAATATAATATTAGCTGCCACTAGAGATGGAAAATTTAATTCAAAATATTTTAGCAATAAGTCTAGGAATGATGATTTTTTTTTCATTTGTGTTAGCACCGATGATATTTAAAATACTAGATGCTGAAAATGCGGGAAAATTTGTCAGAAAAATTTTTCCATATTATTATTTTGTAAATCTAATTTTTTTATCTATAGCAGTTATTTTATTCATAATTATTTCTTCATTAGGATTAAGTTTTTATATAACTTTATCTTTGGCTATATCTTTTGTTTTTGCGCAATTTATATTAATGCCAATAATTAATAAATTTAAAGATAACAATGAAGAAAAAAAATTTAAATATGCACACGGAACATCAGTCTTAATTAATTTCATTCAAATGATAGGATTAATATATCTCTTAATTTAATGAGAAAATTATTAATACTATTTATCATTCTTATTCCAAATACGTCATTTTCAAATGAAAAATTTGTCAATTATTTAAAAGAAGGAAAAAAAATTATTTTTATGAGACATGCTCTTGCACCAGGAACCGCCGACCCAAAGAATTTTAATATTAATGATTGCACAACACAAAGAAATTTAAATGAAGAGGGTATATCACAATCTAAAAAAATTGGAAATTTTTTTAAAAATAAAAAAATCAGAATTGATAAAGTTTTATCTAGCGAATGGTGTAGATGCAAAGATACAGCTAATATAGCATTTGGAAATTTTCAAACATTTAGTGCATTAAATTCTTTTTACGAAGCAAGGTTTGCCAAAAATAAGTCAAAGCAGATTAAAGAATTAAAAAGTTTTCTTAATAATTGGGAAAGTGATTCTAATTTAATAATTGTAACCCATTTTGTTGTAATTTCTGAATTACTTAATAAGGGAACTTCGTCAGGAGAGATGATTTTAACCGACAAAAAACTTACTATATTAGGTAATTTAGAAATAAATTAATAAATTGAATTATAATTTAAAAATGATAGTTCTAACTTTGTATGGATAACATTACTAAAACTTTGCAATTAATTCTACTAGGAGTAATTCTTGTTAGCACTGTAATTGCTGTTGGTATCGAAATAAGAACTATGTTCTTGAACCAAAGTGTTACATTAGCAGATCTACTTTTAATGTTTCTGTATTTAGAGGTGATGGCTATGGTCCGGGTATTTTGGGAACAACAATCTATATCTATTTCGTTGCCTTTGTTAATTGCAATTACTGCACTCAGTCGATTTATTATACTTCAAGGTAAATCAATGGATCCATCGGCATTATTATATGAAGCAGGTGCTATATTATTAATTGCTGCCGCAATAGTCGTTTTAAGACTAAGACATAGCGATAAACTTGGAATATCAAAAAGAAAAAAATAAATTCATTCACCCGTAGTAATGAAAATCATTCTCAATAAAATTAAAAAATAATTTTTTTTTTACTTAATTTTTTCTGATAATGATTATCATTTTTAACAAAAGTAATTGAAATAAAATTTTTTCAGATTAAATATTTTTATATGGAACTAGAAACTTATAATTGCAGAAAATGTGGATTAACAATTTCGTCGACTTGTTCAAAATGTCATAGAGTTGTGGATGTAAAAAAACTAGATGATGGCTGTATAGTTCAAGTAACGAAATGTGGAGATTGTGCTAATACACCAGTTATTAAGGATATTTGCGCGTCGTCTCACAAATAATTTACCTTCGTAAACTTGCCTAAAATATCTTAGACCTTTAAGGTATTGTATGGACATAGTTACCAAAATAGCTCCTTTAGCACTTGCATTAATAATGCTTGGACTAGGATTAGGCCTTACTACAGACGATTTCAAAAGAGTTTTACAAAACCCAAAAATTTTTTTTGTAGGAATTTTTTCCCAAATAGTTCTTTTACCAATCATTGCTTATATTTTACTTTTGGTAATTGAAGTACCAACGGCTATAGCATTAGGAGTAATGATTATTGCTGCAGCACCCGGAGGGGTAACCTCAAATGTAATGACAAAATTTGCTAAAGGGGATGTAGCGTTATCTATTTCATTAACGGCTGTTTGTAGTTTAATCAGCATAATATCTGTTCCATTAATTGTCTTTTCATCTGCAAAACTTATCGGAGTTTCAAATATATCTGAAGAAATCACTATGACTGGAATAGCTTTAAAAATGGCAGGTATAGTTACTTTACCAGTTTTTATTGGAATGATAATTAGAAAATTTACCGAAAATTTTATTTCGAAAAATATAAAATTTATAGAAAGAACGACAGGATTTTTGTTTTTAATTGTATTTGCAGCTATTTGGATAGAGGAGAGGAATAATATTTTGTCTTATTTATCTCAAGCAGGCGTTGTTGTATTAACTCTTAATATCGTGATGATGATATTTGCATATTATTTAGCTAAGGTTTTTTCATCCAATATTGAACAAAGAAGATGTATAGCAATTGAGTGTGGTTTACAAAATGGTACATTGGCAGTTTTTGTTGCAACACAAGTTTTTAATGACATTATTTATGTAATACCCACTGCAGCATATGCATTAATAATGTATATAACTGCATTTATATTTATGTACTTTTTAAGAAATTCTAATTAATATTGATCTGATTGAAAGTTCTAGTAATGAAGATACCCAAATCATTAATAGTTTCATTTTGTAATTCTGAAGTCTCTTTATAAGATTTGTCATTAAACTTAACATTAAGAAGTTTATTTTTGTCCATTTCAACCATGTTTAATTTAATTAAAGAGTTAATCTTTCTTATAACTGTTGGTCTTGGTATCCCTGTAATTTCAGATATAGACATTGCATTGATACCACGAATGTTATTTTGAAGAATTTCTTCCCTCCATTTGTCAATATATGATTCTATACCCTTAAGTTTTATAGATGCTGTAGTAACCGAGTTGAAGGCTATAGTAATACCTATCAACATAATTTCTAAATCTCCAAAGTATTTTCGCCATCTATAACAATATGAAAATATAAACTTAAAAAATTGATACCAACAAAAAGAAAAATTATTTTTGATTAATTTTGATACTTCGGTTCTATCGAAAGATTTTTTAATTATATTATTTTTTTTTGATATTTCTGAGAATTTACTTAATAATACAGATACATTTTTTAAAGTATTAATAGGTTCTTGAGACTCATATGCTGATCTATCTAAAAATATTTTTTTCCCTTTTTTCTTAATAATACCCTTTTTTTCAAGTTCAGAAATTTTTCTTCTAACACTCTCTTTAGGTATATTTAAATCTTTTGATATTTGTATTAGATTAATTTTATTTATTTCTAATGTTTTATCTTTATAAAAATTTTCGTAAGTTATATTTAAATTATTTCTTCTAAAAAACTCGAAGTCAGTATTTATTAAATAAATTAATATTAAAAATTTGTCTAAATCTTTAAAAATTTTATAAGCATCAGACATCCACTCTGAAATTAATTTGTAAAAATATGGACTTATTGAATTAAAATTATTAAATATAAATTTATTTACCTCTACTTTGTTAATTTCAGAACTTATACTTGGTAGTTTTTCCATTGTATAAAACCCAAATTGAACACAATTAAAAATAAAATCAACCCAATTTGAACATTTGTCTCATAGTTAAAAAAATTTGAGTGTGATTTAATTAATTATGAGCACAGAAAGCTTTGATAAAACATCTATATCTGAAAACTATATATCAAAGAAGACCTCAAAAAAGGTTAACATAGATATTCTTAAACGTAAAATTTACGAGCAGCAAAAAAAAGAGAAGATGGTTGGAAGAATAGTTATATTTACTTTTTTTAGTTTTATTTGCGTTATAGGTTTTATAATTTCAGCTTAATAACTTCTTTCCATTTTCCAAAGGGCTTTTGTCGTTAAAATAAAAATTTTACCTGTTATAGGTTGGATCTGAATATCTCTAATTCTGCCTATTTCATTTTGAAATATGATTTCTTCTAAAACTTTGTTTTCTTTTTTGTCTTTAAAATCTAATTTTCTTAATGACATATCTTTTAACGATGTGATCAATGCATGTCCATTCCAAGCAGAAAATTCTTCTCCATTATAAATAGTGATTGCGCTTGTAGCTATAGATGGTACCCAATATTTAATTGCTTTTGTGTATCCTGGTTTCCATTTAGGTCCAATCTCAGAGCCACTATAATTTGTGCCACCCCAACCTAAAATTTTCCACCCATAATTTTCAGATTTTTTCACTTCCCCAAACCAGTCGCCACCTTTCGCTCCATGGTTACTCATGTAAACTTTGTTATCAAAAACTGAAAGAGCCATACCTTGAGGATTTCTTACTCCAATTTGATAAATTTCAGGTAACCAATCTTTTTGGTCCTCAAAATGCGGATTGTCAATTGGAACTGTACCATCTAGATTTATTCTAATAATGCTTCCGGGATGTTTACTAGGATCCTGGGCAATCATCCCCATTCCTCTTTCTCCAACAGATGCATATAAATGTTCATCCTTTATTACTAATCTTGATCCAAAATGGTACCCAGAGTCTATAGGAGGCTCTGCTTGAAAAATATTTTCAAAATTAATTTGTTTTTTGTCAAATTTACCTTTTGCAATTGATGTACTTGTTTCCCAGTTTCCTCTATTTTCACTATAGGAAACCCAAACATGATTGTCTTTGTAAATGATATCTAATAAACCACCTTGTCCATAAACCAAAATATCAAGATTATGTTTTATTTTAATTATTTTTTTAGAA
>CACGAM010000009.1 GCA_902571055.1 uncultured Pelagibacteraceae bacterium
ACTTGCTAAAAAAACTAAACTGTACTTGTTCATCTAATTATATAGAGCTGATCCTGAACATGTTTTCAACTAATGGAATTTGTTCACTCTTCGTTAAGAAAACTACTGTATCACCTTTTTCAAATTTTGAATCTGATCTAGGTATTAAAATTTTATCTTTTCTCAAAATCGCACCTATTCTAATCTCATCAGGTAAGTTTGCATTTTTTAAATCCTTATTAATAAGTTCAGACGTTTCAATTATATCGGCCTCTATTACTTCATACTCACCGTTAAGTATTGTATATGCAGTTTCAATTGTACCTTTGTGAACATGTTTTAATATAGTTGAAACCGTATCCATTCTTGGATCAATTAAATCATCGATTTTAAGTGAAGACTGAAGTAAAGAATAGTTAGGTTTATTAATCAAAGCCATTGTCCTTTTGTTTTGTGAAAATTTTTCAACCATCACACTAGACATCAAATTATCTTCATCATCATTTGTTAATGCAATAACAGTTTCTACTTCTGGTAAGTTTGCCTCTTCTAATATATCTTCATCTAATCCATTACCATTGATAACTATTGTATTGTTTAATTCATTTGCAATTATTTCAGCTCTATCTTTATCTTTCTCTATAATTTTAATTCTTACATCTTCAATAGTATTTTCTAGATTTTTTGCTAGATTAAATCCAATATTACCTCCGCCAATAATTAATATTTTGGTTGAAATTTTTTCATTATGTCCAAATGCACTTAACGTTTCTTTAAGTTGCGAAGAGTTTATAATAACATAAGCTTTATCATTTATTTTTAAAACATCATTTTTTTTTAAAAAAATAAATTTTTGATTTCTAATTACACCTAAAATATTAGCATGCAAATTTGGATATTTATTTGTAATTTCATTTAATTTTGTATTTATTAGAGGACAATTTTTTTCAACAAGTATTTCCAAAAGCCGAATTTTATTTTCTGCGAATGGAATATTATCTAATGCACCTGGTGCCTCTAATTTTCTTTGAATAGACTTTGCTATCTCTAATTCTGGTGAGATTATAAAATCAATTGGTAAATTTTCTTTGCTGAATAAAGATGAGAATTTAGGATTTAGATACTCTTGTGATCTAATTCTAGCTATTTTTTTTGGAACATTAAATAATGTCGAGGCAATTTGGCATATAAGCATATTTATTTCATCATTTCTGGTAACTGCAATTATCATGTCGGCATCATTTGTATCAGCCTTTTCTAATATAGTAGGAGAAGTAGCTTTACCTACAATGGCTTTGATATCTAAATTTTCGTTAATTTTTTGAATATCTTCACTCGATTGATCGATAACTGTAACAGAATGATTCTGTTGGGTTAATATTTTTGATATTGTATAGCCTACTCTACCAGCGCCACAGATGATTATATTCATTTAATTTAAATCTTTGACTCCCAGCAATTTTAATTTTCTGTGCAGTGCAGATCTCTCCATACCAACGAATTTTGCTGTTTTTGATATATTTCCACCAAATTTTTTAATTTGGGTAGTAAGATATTCTTTTTCAAAATTTTCTCTAGCCTCCCTTAAAGGGACAGATAAATTTTCAGTAATAGAAAAAATTTCCTCACTAGATTTGGATAAAGATTCTTTAATGATTTCTAATATTTTTTCATTATCATTACCTGTTTCTAATATAGCTATTCTTTCAATTAAGTTTCTAAGTTCTCTTACATTTCCAGGCCAATTATAGCTCAACAGATAGTTGCTATTAGTAATTTTAAATTCTTTTCTATTATAATTTTTACAAATTTCCTTGACGAAATAATCAATTAATAAAGGTATGTCTTCAATTCTTTTACTTAAAGGATCAATGTTTATGTTAAAGACATTAAGTCGATGAAATAGATCTTCTCTAAAGTTTCCTTGTAAAATCTCTTTTTTAATTTCTTTGCTTGTAGAACAAACAATTCTAACATCTACTTTAATGTCATGATTTCCATTTATTCTCTTAAATTTTTGATCAATTACAATTCGAAGAATTTTTGACTGTGTTTCTAGTGGTATTTCTGTAACCTCATCTATTAATAAAAATCCTCCAGAGGCCATTTCAAGGGCTCCATATGATATTGACCCATCTTTAAGTTCTTCTCCAAACAATTCTTGTTCATATTTTTTTACATCTAGTAATGCACCATTAAGGATTATAAAAGGATTTTCAGATCTTCCTGATTTCGAATGAATTTTTCTAGCTATTAATTCTTTACCCGAACCTGTTGGTCCAGTTATAAATATTCTACTATCTGACAATGCTAGTTTATTGATTTGATCTTTTATAGAAGTTATGTTTTGACTTCTACCAATTAAATCAAATGAATGAAAGAGTTTAGATCTTAAATTTTTATTCTCATTTTTTAGCTTAATATTTTCAGTTGCTCTTTTTACAAAATTTACAAGTCTATTTTTATCAAATGGTTTTTGAATAAACTCAAATGCTCCAGATTTAAGAGATTTTACAGCCATCTCAATATTTGCATGACCAGAAATAATAATTACGGGTATATCTTTATTTTTGTTTTTGATATGATTTAATAATTCTATCCCGTCATTATCGCTTTTATCTAATTTTACATCTATTATTGCTACATCAGGAAGTTTTTTATCAATTTCAGATAGAGCTTGATTATAATTTGCTGCTAACCGAGTTTTATAACCTGAGTCTGAAATTATTTCTTGTAATATTGTTCTTATTTCAGAATTATCGTCAATGATTAATATTTCTGTAGACATTTAAAATGTTATTTTTACTCTAGCTCCTTTTGTATAATTAGATAAGTTTAATGATCCATTGTGATCTGTTATTATCTTGTTAACTATTGATAATCCTAATCCTGATCCATTTTTCTTAGTTGTATAATACGGTTTTATTAACTCTTTATTATCTTGTCTTGCAAATCCAATACCATTGTCTTCAATGACAACATCTATATATGCTCTTCTTTTACTTATTTCTATATTTATTATTCCTTCAAAATCAACGTTTTTTAACCGCTTTTCATTTATGCTTTCAATAGAATTTTTTATTAAATTAAAAATTGCCCTGTTGATTTGTTCTAGATCACATTCAAAATTAATAATATCATGCTGATGAATAAGTGTAATTTTAATATTAGGATTTAATTTTTCTAAAAGTTTTATATTATTATTAAATATTGTAACTAAATCATTTTCTTTTATTACTGGTTTGGGCATTCTTGCAAAATCAGAAAATTCATTAACAAGATTTTCAATCTGTTTAATTTGACTCAAAATAATATTTAAATTATTTTTAAATTTATTTTTATCAGTTTCATCAAAATTTTTTAAATATTTAGATCTTAAATTATCAATTGTAAGTTGGATAGGCGTTAGTGGATTTTTAATTTCATGTGCTAATTTTCTAGCTACAGTGCTCCATGCCTCATGTCTCTCAGAATTCAGAAGCTTTTCTTGTTGATTTTTTAATTTATATATCATCTCATTAAAATTATTATTAAGTCTTTCTATTTCCGCATCAGCTTTAAGCTCTGGTACTTTAACATCTAAATTACCCTGTCCAATTTCATTAGATGCACTAATTAAATTATTTATGGAAATAAAAAATCTAGAAGAAAATCTTATTGCTATTGTTATTGAAAGAAATAATAAAAGAGCAACAATAATTATATATATTAGAGCAAAAGATATTTTGATCCCTGTATTTTGATCCTCAACTGTATAATAAAAATTTACAGCTTCTTCCGACTCTCTTAAATATTTTGATATATCTTCATTTAGAAATTTAACTACATATAAAAAATTATTGTTGTATTTTGGTAATTTTATTATTGCAGCTGATTTATTTTCAAATGCATTTATAATTTTTAAAGGTCTGTCTTCATTTAGAACAAGTTTTAAAGCTTCATCTTCAATTGGAGTGTATCCCGTTTCCGAGGATGACATCAAAACATTTTTATCTTTATCAATTATATGAATTTGATCTAATCCTCTTATTATTCTTTGGTTGTTTATAAATGTCTGAAAATTTTTTTTATTTTTAATATAATTTAAATTTCTATTAATATCATATGCAACTATAATAACATCAGACTCAATTTTATTACGTTTTTCACTTACATATCTTCTTGCTATTTCGTAAGAATTATTGACGGCAGTGGTAATCTTATTATCAAAATATTTTTCAATAGCAAATGAAAATAAAAATAAGGAAAAAATTGAAATCAATATTGATGGAATTAAAGTAAATAATGAAAAAAAAATAATATATTTTCTATTAGCTATCGAGCCTCTAACATTTATATTTTGTTTTAAGGAGTTTTTAGTTTCTAAGAATATAAATGCAAAAAAAATTAATAATAATATTATATCAACAATTAATAAGTACTTGAGAGTTTCATCACTTATATTGAAGAAATTTTTCTCAATAAAGGTCAAAAATGTAATAAAACCTAGCAATAATGTTACAAAAAAAATTGTAATTAAAAATAGGTTTCTTTTTATAAATGCTTGCATAGATTTAATTTATATTAAATTTAAAAAAAAATAACATGAATAATTGTTTTATAATTTTAGCTGCTGGAAATAGCAAACGGTTCAGATCTAAAATACCTAAACAATTTATTAACTACAAAGGTTTGATGTTATTTGAGCATTCTATAAAAAAAGTAAAAAAAACAAAATTATTTAATAAAATAGTATTGGTAATTAACCATCGTCATAAAAAATATATTAACAGATTTAAAGATAATAATGTTAAAATTATATTTGGAGGAAATGAAAGATCTATATCGTCATTTAAAGCATTAAAATTTATAAAAAAATATAATCCAAAAAATGTATTTATACATGATGCTGCAAGACCAAATTTTTCTTTAAAATTATTATACAAACTTTATAAGGGATTAAAAAAAAATAAGTGCGTTGTTCCTTATCTTACTTCTAACAACTCTCTAAAGCTCAAAAATAATAAAAAAATTATTAATTTAGACAGAACAAAGGTCTATGAAACACAAACACCACAATGTTTTGATTATAATCTATTACTTAATGTTTCAAAATTAAATAAAAAAGTAGTTACAGATGAATCTGCATTATTTATCAATTCCGGGATTAAGGTAAATTTTATAAAAGGCGAATCATTTAATAAAAAAATTACTAAATTAAATGATTTGGAAAATAATTTTAAAAATTTTTATGGAATAGGCTTCGATGTTCATAGATTAGTACCAAACAGAAATTTATATTTAGGTGGTATAAAAATTAAATCAGATGTGGGTACTTTGGGTCACTCGGATGGAGATCCTATTTTACATGCTGTAACAGATGGAATTCTTGGTGCTTGTAATTTAGGTGATATAGGCAAAAAATTCCCCGACACTAGCAAAAAATATAAAAATATTAGATCTACAATTTTATTAAAAAAAGTTATGAGTGATATTAAAAAAAAAAATTATACTATTAATAACATTGACATAAATGTAATTGCACAAAGACCAAAAATTTCTCTTTATAGAAAAAAAATTATTAAATCTATTTCAATGATTTGTGATATACCAACTTACAAAATAAACATTAAAGGAAAAACAACAGAAAAATTAGGGGTCATAGGAAAAGAAAAAGCAATAGCATGTGAGGTAATTACATCAGTTTCAAAGTATGATGAATAGATTCAATTTTTTTTTTGTAACATTATTTGGTATTGGAAAAATTAGTAAAATACCAGGTAGTATTGCATCGCTTGTAACTACAATTTTTTTATATTTTACTTTTTACGTATTAAAGATTTCACCTGAAAATATTTTAGTTGGTGTGATTATTGTTTTCTTTGTGTCCATATATGCTGTTAATATTTTTATAAAAAATTTAAATGAAAAAGATCCTAAAGAAGTTGTAATAGATGAGTTTATTGGACAATCAATTCCTATTTGTCTTTATGAAATTGCTCACCAGGAGGTCAAGAATACAAATGAGGTTTTAACATTTTATTTCATCATGTTTATTTTATTTAGAATTTTTGACATTTTAAAACCTTATCCAGTTAATTATTATGATAAAAATTTTAAAAATGGCTTTGGTGTAGTTATGGATGATGTTTGCGCAGGTTTATATGTTGTGGCAGTTCTGGTATTATATATGGTATTTTCTTCATGAAAGAGCTCAGTAAAAAAGTTGTTAACTTATTAAGAAAAAAAAAACTTAAAATTTCTTTTGCTGAGTCCTGTACAGGAGGAATGCTTGCTAGTTCAATTACAGAAATTAGAGGATCCTCTAAAATTTTTACTTTAGGTTTAATTACTTATTCAAATCAGTCAAAAATTAATATTCTTAAGGTTAAAAAAAATATTATTATAAAACATGGCGCCGTAAGCTACGAGACTTGTTTATCAATGGTTAAAAATCTAAGATTAATAAGCAAAACGCACATTACAGTATCTATAACGGGAGTTGCTGGTCCTGGAGGTGGTACAAAAAGTAAACCTGTCGGATTAGTTTACATAGGTGTTAAAAAAGGTAAAAAAATTTTGATTAAAAAATATTTATTTAAAAGTAAAAAAAGAAAAACAATACAGAGGTCATCAGTTAATAAAGCATTAAATTTGGTGTTAAGTATTGCGAAATAATTCCTCCGCTCTGTTTTGAAAAGCATCAGCAATTTTATTTAATCCATATTTAAAAGATTTAGTCATTAAAATGTTTAAAAATCTATTTTTCAATTCAAAATCAACATCGAAAGATACTTCAGTAATATTATCTTTTTCTGTAAATTTCCAAACATTCTCTAAATATCTTAATGGACCATCTATATTAGTAACATATATAGTATTATTTAGCTTATTATACTTTACATCACTTTTGTATGTGTCTTTGAAAATACCCTTACCTATAGTTAAATCTGCAACTATAAAAATTTTATCTCCTTTATCATTGCGTTCATAAACTTTAGAATCTAAACAATAGGGTATAAAATCTTTATACTTTTCAATATCTAGAACTAATTCAATTAATTTTTGTTTATCAGCTTCAATTAATCTTTTTACTGAGGCCTGAGGCATTAATTTTTAATCTCTGGGTTTTTAATTTTCTAAAATCTTCATCAGCGTGATAAGAAGATCTTGTTAACGGGGTTGAAGATACTAATAAAAATCCTTTCGATTTAGCAATTTCTCCTAGTTCTTTGAATTCATCTGGATGATAATATTTTTCTAATGGAAAATGTTTAGGTGATGGTTGTAAATATTGGCCTATAGTCAAAAAATCTACTTTGGCTGAAATTAAATCATCCATTACTTGTAAAATTTCATCTTTATTCTCTCCAAAACCAACCATTATTCCAGATTTTGTGAAAATATTACTATTTATCTCTTTTGTTTTTTTTAGCAAATCTAAAGATGAAAAATATCTAGCTCCCGGTCTAACCTTTCTATACAGGCTAGGAACTGTCTCAATATTATGATTAAAAACATCAGGGTTTGCTTCAATCACTTTTTTATATGCATCTCCCTTTCTAAGAAAATCTGGAGTTAGTACTTCAATAGATGTTTTTGGATTTCGTTGTTTTGTCGATACAATCACATTATAAAAATGATTTGATCCCCCATCAGGTAAGTCATCCCTATCAACTGATGTTATAACTACGTGATTAAGATTTAATTTTTTTACAGCAATAGATATTTTGTAAGGTTCAAATGGATCAAGTGGTTGAGGTTTACCGGTGATAACATCGCAAAAGGCGCAAGCTCTCGTACAAGTATCCCCCATTATCATAAATGTTGCATGTTTTTTACTCCAACATTCAGTTATATTTGGACAGTTTGCCTCTTCACAAACTGTAACTAGCTTACTTTTGTTTATTAAACTTTTTGTTGTAAAAAATTCTTTACTATTTACTATTTTTGATTTTATCCAATCTGGCTTTCTTTTGATCGGATTGATCGGATTTTTTATTTTTTCTGGGTGTCTAATTTTCATTATTTTTTATGATATAAGTCTTCTCACCTTTTTTTCCAAATACAAATTTGTCTCTTATTAAAGTCTCAATAAAATCAATATCAATATTATCCTTTAAAAGTGAATTTTTTAACTCAAGATTTTCAATTTTGCTCGTCAGTATATTATTTTTATTTACTAAATCATTTAAAATCCTACTTTTTTTATACCAAGATATTAGACCTCTTTCTCCTCCTAAAAAATTAAACACAAAATAAATAAAAACCAATGAGATAGATAATAATAATAGATTTTTTTTAATTAATATTAACATTATAATTTTGCCATATTTTTTTTTGCTAAAATACCTTCCTCTATTCTTATAAGTCGATTATATTTAGCTACTCTTTCGGACCTAGCAAGAGAACCTGTTTTAATTTGTTCTGAACCCGTGCCAACACACATATCGGCAATAAATGTATCTTCACTTTCGCCTGATCTATGAGATATGATAGTTTTAAATCCAATTAATTTCGCAAATTTAATTACTTCTAATGTTTCTGAAACAGTGCCTATTTGATTTAACTTAATTAAGATCGCATTCGAAGATGCATTTAAAAAGCCGATTTTCAATCTTTCCAGATTGGTTACATATAAATCATCTCCTACGATTTGTACACCTTTTATGTTTTTTTTCATTAATTTTGTCCATGCTTGCCAATCATTTTCTGCAAATGGATCTTCGATAGATTTAATTTTATATTTATTAATCATCCTTAAATACTGTTTTATAGTTTTTTCTACTGAAATATATTTTTTTGAGTGAACACTATATTGGTTTTGTTTTATCAATTCATTTGCAGCAACATCTAAGCATATTGAAATATCTCTTCCATTTTTAAAACCAGACTTAGATATAGATTTCACTATTAACTTTAAGGCAATTTCATTATTTTTTATCATAGGAGCAAAACCGCCTTCATCACCTACAGAAGTTGAATGTCCTAAATTTTTTAATATTTTTCTTAAATTGTTTATTACTATAAAACACATTCTTATCGCTTCACTAAAATTTTTAGCTTTATCAGGTCTGATCATAAATTCCTGAATTTGAAGACCATTATTAGCATGCGCACCTCCATTAATAATATTCATTAACGGATAAGGTAGTTTAAAATTTTTACTAATTAAAAATGTCTTATAAAGAGGAATATTTTTTATTTTTGCCGACAATTTTTTAATTGCCATAGAGACAGCTAGAATAGTATTTGCACCTAATTTTTTTTTTTGTTTAGTACCATCAAGTCGAATAAGAATATTATCAATTTTTACTTGATCATGGATATTTTGATTTTTAATTTTTTTAGAAATAAATTTATTAACTGTATCAACTGCTTTAAAAACACTTTTACCAAGATATTTTTTATTATTTTGATCTCTTTTCTCATAAGCCTCGAAACTACCTGTTGATGCTCCAGAGGGACATATGGCACTAGCACTAATTTTATTTGAAAAAACTTCAACTTCAATCGTAGGATTACCTCTACTATCGAAAATCTGTCTCGCGATTATTTTTGTAATTTTACTCATCTGTTTTAGTTAAATTATCTATGCTAACAATTTTATTAAGTAAGTTTTCAAGTTTGTCTATTTGCAACATGTTAGGACCATCTGAAGGTGCATTATCAGGGTCATTATGAGTCTCAATAAATAACGCTGCTATGCCAACTGCAGTTGCTGCTTTACTTAAATGTTCAATAAACTCTCTTTGCCCACCACTACTACTACCTTTACCACCAGGTTGTTGAACAGAATGTGTAGCATCAAACACAACTGGAAAACCTTGCGCAGCCATAATTGGAATTGACCTCATATCCGATACCAAGGTGTTATATCCAAAACTTGCGCCTCTCTCAGTAACAAGAATTTTATCGTTTCCAGATTCTAAAATTTTTTTTGTAACATTAACCATGTCCCAGGGTGCAAGAAACTGGCCTTTTTTTACATTTATTATTTTTCCAGTCTTTGCTGCGGCAATTAATAAATCTGTTTGTCTACATAAAAAGGCGGGTATTTGGATCACATCTATTACATCTGATATAACTGAACATTGATCAGAACTATGTACATCTGTCAAAGTTGGTAATTTAACTTCGTTCTTTATTTTATCGAATACTTTTAAAGATTTTTCTAAACCAAGTCCTCTTTTACCTCCAATACTAGTTCTATTGGCTTTGTCAAAAGATGTTTTATATATTAGATTTATATTTAGTTTATCTGTAATTTCTTTAATTTTATAAGCCATTTCAACAGCATGATCTTCACTTTCCATTTGGCAAGGACCTGAAATAAGAACTATTTTTCTACTATTTCCTATTTCAAAATCTGAGCATTTTATTATCTTTTGGTTCATTTATTTTTTTTTGCTGCTTTAATGAAAGATGAGAATAAAGGATGTGGATATAAAGGTCTAGATTTAAACTCAGGATGAAATTGCACACCTATAAACCACGGATGAGATTTAAGTTCGACAATTTCTGTTAACTTATTATCTGGGGAAGAGCCTGAAAAAATCATACCCTTTTTTTCAAATTTTTCTTTAATATTAAAATTAACCTCATAACGATGCCTATGTCTTTCTGATATATTGGATTTTTTATAGATTTTTTTTATTAAAGAATTATGTCTTAATTTTGAATTATATGATCCTAATCTCATGGTTCCACCAAGATCCATATTTGAACCTTTTATAATTGACCCATTTTTATCCCACTCTTCCATTAGCCCAACTACAGGCTCACATTTCGTGTCTAGTTCACTAGAGCCTGCATTTTTAATTTTTAAGACATTTCTAGCAAATTCAATTACGGCTAATTGCATCCCAAAACATATGCCCAAAAATGGAATTTTCATCTGTCTAGCATACCTAATAGACATAATTTTTCCATCAGTACCACGTTTACCAAAACCCCCGGGAATAAGTATTCCAGAAACTTTTTTTAAATTTTGATTTATTTCTTTATTATTCAATTTTTCAGAGTCTAAACGTAATAAATTTACTTTAACATTATTTTTTATACCTCCATGAATAAGTGCCTCATCGAGAGACTTGTAGGCGTCTTTTAAATTCACGTATTTACCTATTAAAGCGATATTTACCTCATTCTTACTTTTTAATATTGTTTTTGTAATTTTATTCCAAGGTTTGAGATTAACTTTTCTTTTTGGTTTTATTTTAAAAAAACTGAGAACCTGTTTATCTAATTTTTCATCATAAAAGCTTTTAGGGGCTTCATAAATTGTTTTTACATCAACTGTCTCTATAACATTTTTATATCTTACATTACAAAAAAGAGATATTTTTTTTCTTTGATCTAAAGGTATAGGCTTTTCTGATCTACAAATAATTATATCTGGTTGGATACCTAAGCTTCGAAGTTCCTTTACAGAATGTTGTGTTGGTTTAGTTTTTATTTCATCAGATGATTTTAAAAATGGCACTAAAGTTAGATGAATAAATAAACTTTTGTTATAACCATCTTCATTTGAAAATTGTCTAATAGCCTCCAAAAATGGTAAGCTTTCAATGTCTCCAACGGTTCCTCCTATTTCGCAAATAACAAAGTCCTCTTTAGTTATATCTTTTTTTATGAATTCTTTTATTTGATTAGTGACATGTGGTATTACCTGAACTGTCTTACCTAAATACTCCCCTTTTCTCTCTTTTTTAAGAATGTCACTATATATTTTTCCTGTCGTAACATTATCAGATTTTCTAGCTGAAATATTTGTAAATCTCTCGTAATGACCTAAATCTAAGTCTGTTTCGGCTCCATCATCTGTTACAAAAACTTCCCCATGTTGAAATGGACTCATTGTGCCAGGATCTATATTTAAATAAGGATCCATTTTTCTCAACCTAACGTTAAAGCCTTGTGATTTTAAAAGAAATGCTAAAGATGCAGAGGATAAACCTTTACCTAAAGATGAAACCACGCCGCCTGTAACGAATATATATCGCGCCATGGAATTATCTTATAGACGTAATCTCAAAAAATTACAAAGATTAATTTATTCAGGTAATTGAGGTGTATCGTCTGCTTTTTCTTCAATTTTATCAAGAACTGAATTATTTTCTGGAGCATCACCCCTAGAAAGAATCGTCAGTGAAAGACTGCAAATAATAAATAATGTTGCAACAATTGCAGTTGCTTTAGTCATAAAGTTGCCCGCGGATCTAGCAAACATAAAATTATCTTGGGAAACTCCGATACCAAGAGCACCGCCTTCGGATTTCTGCAGAAGAACTAATATAACTAGAATTGCTGCTAGAACTATGTTTATAACTAATAAAATATTTTCCATTATATCTAAATAATTGTTTTTTTTACTATATCAATAAATTTATTATAATTTTGTGATGCACCACCTATTAAAAAACCATCAATATTATTAATTTTTTTTAAAATTCCTATGTTTTTTGGATTAACCGAACCTCCATATAAAACAACTATATTTTTATTGTTAAATTTTTTTTTTATAAAATTTTTAATGAATTTTACATTTTTATAAATATCTGCATTAGATGGAACACGACCTGTGCCTATCGACCAAACTGGTTCATACGCTATTATTATATTTTTTTTTTGTTTTAAATTTTTTAAGCAAGAATTTAATTGGGTTTTAAGAACATTGATTTCTTTTTTATTTTTTTTATCTTTTAATGTTTCTCCAACACATAAAATAACTTTAAGTTTTTCTTTAATTGAAATTAGTATTTTTTTATTAATTATTTGATTTGTATCCCCATCTGATCTTTTTTCTGAGTGACCTAATATTATGTATTTGGTTCCTAATTTTTTGATTTGATTTGCACTTATCATACCGGTATACGAACCACTGCCATTTACAAAATGACAATCTTGAGCACCTACCTCAATCTTTGTATTTCTTGTTTTTTTGACAAATTGATCAAGAAGTGTGAATGGTGGACAATAAATAAATTTTGCTTTTTTGAAAAACTTGGATCTAGATATATTTATTACTTTATTTAAAGCGTTTAATGACGTTAAATTTCCGTACATTTTCCAATTTGCAACAAAATAAATATTATTATTTGTCATTAATCTATTTTTAATTTATAGGTTTGTTCCTTATAATCAACATTTAACATTTTATTATGCTAGGTAAACTGAGAAATTTTTCTAAAAGCAAATTTGCTGGATTATTGATAGCAATAATAATCATTCCTTTTGTTTTTTGGGGCATGGGTAATGTGTTTAGTGGTGGAAATACAAATAGTGTAGCAAAAATTAATAATGAAAATATATCAACTCAAGATTTTATTGAATATATAAATGAAACACGGCTTACACCTGAAATTTTAAAAGAGAACCTAGATAAAAATATTTTACAGGAAATTTTAAGTCAAATTATATCTACAACATTGCTAAAACTAGAAATTAATGAATTAGGGCTAACTGCATCAGACGAATTTTTATTTAAAAATATAACTACAGATAAAAAATTCATTGATGAAAGTGGAAAGTTTTCAAGAATAAAATACGAAAAGTTTTTATTGGAAAATAATGTTTCAGCTATTTCATATGAGCAAAAATTAAAAGATGCTAACTTACAAAATAATCTTTTTCAATATGTTGGCGGGGGAATAAAAAGTCCACAGTTTCTAACTAAGAATTTTTATACAGAAGATACAAAGGAAATTGAGGTAGATTATATTAATCTTGAGAAAATATATAAGAAGAATTTTACTAATTCTGAATTAGATAAATTTATTTTAGAAAATAAAGATGATCTCGAAAAAGATTACATTGATATAATTTACGCAAAAATTGAACCTGAACAATTAGTTAATTCAAACGATTTTAGTTCTGAATTTTTTAAAACTATTGATGATATCGAGAACGACATATCAGCGGGTTTAAATCTTACAAATATATCAAGTAAATATAACATCCAATTGGTTGAAAAAAATAATTTTTATTTGCAAAACGAAAAGGACGAAATTTTAAAGGAAATTTATTCTAACAGAAATGGAATGAAGATAGATATTTTAGATAAAGAAAACTTTTTTTTAATTTATGAAATTAAAAAAATTGTAAAAAGACTTCCCTCAGTGGATGATAAATTTTTTAATAAGGAACTTTTAGATAAAATAAGTTCTAAAGAAAAATTTAATTATAATAAAAAATTGTTAAAAAAGATTGAAAACAATGAATTTAAAGATGAAGAATTCTTAGAAATTGGAAGTAAAGAAAATTTAATAGAAAAACTCACTATCAAATCTAAAAACGATAATTCTTTTTTTAATGTAGATTCTTTAAGTTTACTTTATACGATACCTAAAGACGATTTTTTACTGATTGTAGATAATGAAAAAAATGTATACCTGACTAAAGTTGTTAATTTCAATTATAAAAATTTTAGCAATAGTTCAGAAGAAGGTAAAATATATATTTCCAGATCAAATTTTAGATTAAAAAATAATATTTCAAATACATATGACGATCTTTTAAATACAAAGTATAAAGTTAAAATAAATCAAAATACATTAGAAAGATTAAAAAATTATTTCAAATAATGTTAAATATTGATTTAAAAGATTTTATTAAAAAACATAAATTGAAATCAAATCAGACTTTATACTTGAGTTTTAAAACTAATGGTAAAACAGAAATTTCAAATTTAATTAATAATTTTTTAAACGAAAAAAATAGTTTTATTTTTGAGTCTGTTGAAAAAGGAAAAATCAAAGGCAGATATACAATTTTTGGTAAAAATCCTGATAAAATTTGGGAATTTAACAATAAGAAATGTTATATTTATAATGGAAATATAAAAAAAATTTTAAAAGGTAAGCCAAAAGAGAATATAGAAAAAATCATAGAAAAATTTAGGTTTCCCATTCCTAAAGAATTACCAGATGTATGTGCTATAATTGCAGGATATTTCTCATATGACGCTATAAGGTACATAGAAAATATACCTAATAGTTGTAAAGATGATATTAAACTACCAGACTTAAGAATTATTAGGCCGAAAGAATTGATAATTCATGATAATTTAAAAAAAAAAATTTATTATATTTATAATTGTTATTCAGACGAAAAAATAAAAAATTATAATCTGATGTATAGAGAAATTTTGGGTACATTAGAGTATAATATTTTTCTTTCAAACCATAACTTAACTCTAAACAAACAACACAAAAAATCAAAGATTTTAATTAAATCAAACGTTACAAAAAAAAAATTTATAGATAATGTTAGAAAAGCAAAAAAATACATTAAAATCGGAGATATATTTCAAGTAGTCCTAAGTCAACGTTTTGAGACTAAATTAACAAAAGAGCCTATTGATATTTATAAAAAATTAAGAGTAACAAACCCTTCACCGTTTATGTATTTTTTTAATTTTAAAGATTTTCAGATAATAGGAGCTAGTCCAGAAATTTTAGTTAGACTTAGAGATGATAAAATCACTATAAGGCCCATAGCTGGCACAAGACCTAGGGGAAAAAACAAAAAACAAGATTTATTTTATAAGAAAGACCTATTGAAAGATAAAAAGGAAATATCAGAACATTTAATGCTTTTAGATTTAGGTAGAAACGATACTGGCAAAGTTTCAAAGGTAGGAACTGTCAAAGTAACAGAGAAATTTATTATTGAAAAGTATTCGCATGTAATGCACATTGTCTCTAACGTTACAGGACATTTTAATGACAAATTTACAAGATTTGAAACACTAATGTCAGGATTCCCAGCAGGTACTGTATCAGGCGCACCAAAAATACGAGCAATGGAAATTATTGATAAGCTAGAGATGACCCAAAGAAAAGTTTACTCTGGTGGAATAGGTTATTTTTCTGCAAATGGAAACTTCGATACATGTATAGCTTTAAGAACTGCAATAACAAAAAAAAATAAATTTTATGTTCAAGCTGGTGCAGGAATAGTTGCCGATAGCAAACCCATAAATGAATATTTTGAAACCATTAATAAAGCTAAAGCTTTGTTAAATGCACTAAATTAGATGAAAATTTTATTAATTGATAATTATGACAGTTTTACGTTTAATTTGTTTCACTATTTATCTGAATTGAAAGTAAAAGTTGAAGTTTTTAGAAATGACAAAATTAATTATAAAGACGTTTTAAAAAAAAAGTACGACAGAATAGTTATATCTCCAGGACCTGGAAATCCTAATCAATCTGGAAATTGTTTAGATATAGTTAAAAAACTTTATAAAAAAATGCCTATCTTAGGTGTGTGTTTAGGTCATCAGATTATTGGACAAGTTTTTGGTTCAAAAATTATACAAGCTAAGAAATTGATGCATGGAAAGACTAGTACTATAGTTTCTAAAAGAATAGGAATATTAAATAATCTTCCAATAAAATTTGAAGCCACCAGATACCATAGCTTGGTCATAGACAAGAAAAATTTTTCTAAAGATCTTATTATTACAGCTGAAACTAGGGATGGTCTAATTATGGGTGTTCAACATAGAGTTTACAACATACACGGTGTGCAATTTCATCCGGAAAGTATTAAGACTAAGATTGGTATGAAAATTTTGAAAAATTTTATAAATTATAAGTAATGAGGCAAATCATAGAAAAAATTAGAAATAAAGAAAACTTATCCTTTGATGAAAGTAAAAGTGCTTTTGAAATTTTAATGAGTGGTAAAGCTCAAGATCAAGAAATATTTGATTTTTTAACATCACTTTCTGATAAAGGAGAAACATCTGAAGAAATAGCTGGTGGGGTTTATATTTTAAGAGAAAAGTCCAAAAGAGTTGAGATAAATAACTGTATTGATACGTGCGGAACTGGTGGAGACGGTATGAATACGTTAAATATATCTACAGCATCAGCTTTGTTATTAGCTAGCATGGGTGTTAAGATTGCAAAACACGGAAACAAAGCAGTTTCATCGAAATGTGGATCTGGAGATGTTTTGGATGAATTAAATATAAATATTAATTTAGAACCAGCTCAAATTAAAGAACAAATAATTAAAAATAATTTCGGTTTTATGTTTGCTCCAAATTATCATAGCGCAATGAAATACGTAGGTCCAACTAGAAAAAAAATTGGTAAAAGAACTATTTTTAATATGATTGGTCCTTTAAGTAGTCCAGCATTAGTAAAGAGACAAGTTGTGGGTGTTTTTAAAAAAAAATTATTAGGATTATTTGCCGATGCATTAAAGAATTTGAATATAAAGTTTGCATGGATTGTTTGTAGTGAAGATGGTTTAGATGAAATCTCACCTTATGCCAAAACAAGCGTAATACAGTTGAAAGATAATAAAATAACTGAAATTATAATTAATCCAAATGAATTTAATGTGAATGCTGGAAAATTAGAAAACATAATAGGTGGTGACTCAAAGTTTAATGCAAATAAAATAATTAATATATTCAAAGGAGAAGATAATGATTTTTCTAAAGCTGTATGCCTCAATGCAGCTGCGGGATTAATGGTAAATGAAACATTTGATAATTTTAAAACCGCGTATGAAAAAGCTAGAGAACAAATTTTATCAGGAAACACAATTAAACATTTGGAAAAATTAAGAAATGACTGAAAACATACTTGACAAAATAATTAAAAAAAAAGAGGAAAAAATATTAAATCTCAAAAAAACAATTGATTTAAATTATTTAGACGAAAATAAAAATAAAATTAATAATTTCATTGATTTTAAGCAAAAAATTGAGGTTAATATTAAAAATAATAAGTTTTCAATTATTGCAGAGATTAAAAAAGGTAGTCCATCAGCAGGAATAATTATAAAAGATTATGATCCTATTAAAATTGCTAAAATATATGAAAATAATAAGGCAACTTGCTTGTCGGTGTTGACTGAGGAAGACTTTTTTCATGGTAATTTAATACATGTAAGTAAAATAAAACAAAAAACTAATTTACCAATTTTATGTAAAGATTTTTTTGTTGATAAATTTCAGGTGCCATTAGCTAAGAGTTATGGTGCAGATGCAATCCTGATTATACTTGCTGGCGTAACAGATAAACTTGCTAATGATTTATACGAAGAAGCTTTAAAATTAAATATGTCTGTTATTGTTGAGGTTCATACTATTGAAGAAGCAAAAAGAGCTTTACGATTTAAAAGTGCATTAATTGGTATAAATAACAGAAACCTTAAAACACTTAAGACAGACATAAATACAACTTATGATATTCACGATGTATTAGTTAACCATTCGGGACCACTAGTATCTGAAAGTGGAATAAAGTCCAAAGAAGAATTATTAAAATTGGCGGATAAAACTTCTATTAAAACTTTTTTAATTGGTGAATCACTTTTAAAAAATTTGGATGATAGTTCCATTTTTTCAGTAATATAATTAAATTAAGCTTTATTTTATTGGTTTTTTTAACTATTGTTTAAATATGAGAACTTTTGTAGAACACTATTTGTACGATATTTGTTCTTATGCTAACAAAAAAACAAAAAAATTTATTATTATTTATTAATAAAAAACTGAGAAGTTCGGGAGTTTCTCCTTCTTATGAAGAAATGAAAGATTCTTTAAATCTGAAATCTAAATCAGGAATACATAGATTGATAAGTGCATTAGAAGAAAGAGGATTTATAAAAAGATTGGCACATAAGGCTAGAGCTTTAGAGGTAATAAAACTACCTGAAACTGCTTCAGCCAACGATATTTATAATAATTTTTCACCAAGCGTAATCAAAGGTGGTTTAGATGAAAGTAATAAATTCACTGAAAATGGAGTACCAGTTCTTGGAGATATAGCGGCCGGGACACCAATAGAGGCTATTCAAAATGAAGTCACTAGAATCCCTTTGCCAGATAATATTGAAAAAAAAGGTCAATTTTTTGGATTAAAAGTAAGTGGTGATTCAATGATAGAGGCAGGCATAAATGACGGCGATACAGTAATTATTAAAAAAACAGACACAGCAGAAAACGGTAAAATTATTGTTGCATTAATTGATGATCACGAAGCAATGCTTAAGAGAATAAGAAGAAAAGGCAAAACAATAGCACTAGAAAGTGCTAATAGGAATTATGAGACCAAAATATTTGGTCCTGATAGAGTTAAGGTACAAGGTGTTCTCGTATCTTTATATAGAAACTTTCACTAAAATAGTTTAAACATTTAAGATGTCAAAAGTAGCAACTAGATTTGCTCCTTCCCCAACAGGTCCGTTGCATATAGGAGGGATTAGGACTGCATTATTTAATTGGTTATATGCAAAAAATAATAATGGATCTTTTTATTTAAGGATTGAAGATACAGATAAAGAAAGATCAAAAGATGAATACAAAGAACAAATAACAGAATCTCTTAAATGGATTGGGGTGGAAAATGATGGTGATGAATATATTCAATCAAAGAAAATAGAAGATCACATAAAAGTTGCGAACATATTGTTAGAAAAAGGTTTTGCATACAAATGCTATTGCTCTACAGAGGAAATTGAAGAAAAAAAACTTAGATCAAAACAAAAAAAAATACCATATATATACGATAGAAAATGGAGAGATAAACCAAAAACAGAAGCACCTAAAGGTATAAATCCAGTTATTAGATTTAAAAGTAAAATAGATGGAAATAGTATTTTAAAAGATTTAGTTCAAGGAGATGTTAAGATAGAAAATAGTACAATTGAGGATTTTATTATATTGAGAAATGATGGTTCACCGACTTACAATTTGTCAGCATGCGTTGATGATCATCAAATGAATGTATCACATATAATAAGAGGAGATGATCATAAAATAAATACTTTTAAACAAATGCAAATTTACATAGCTATGAATTGGGAATTGCCATTTTTTGCACACATACCCCTTATTCATACAACAGAGGGAAAAAAATTATCTAAAAGAGACAAAGCATCAACATTAAATGATTATTCAAAAATAGGAATAATGCCTCAAGCTTTAAGAAATTACCTTTTAAGACTAGGATGGTCTTATAAGGATAAAGAAATTTTTACAAAAGAAGAAAGTATTAAATACTTTAATCTAGAGGGTATTGGTAAATCGCCCTCAAAACTAGATATGAATAGGATTTTATCAATGAATGAGCATTATATTAAAAGTATAGATGAAAATGATCTTTTTGATCAGTTAAGTAAATATTGTGAAAGTTATAAAGAAAAAATACCTAACGAAAAAATGGAAAAAGTTAAATCTTCTCTCACTTTCCTCAAGAATAAGGCAAAAACATTAGAGGATATTTACAATAATTCCCAATATATCATTAATGACTTAATTAATTTTAACCAAGAAGATTTAAAACTCATTGATGAAAATGCTAAAAAAATTATTTCGGATTTTTTAAAAGAAATTTCACAATTAGACGCTCTTAATAGAGTTAAATTAGAACCAATCATACAAGACTTAATTAAATCAAACAACACGAATTTTAAAGGGGTTGGCCAACCCTTGAGAATCAAACTTACTGGTTCAAAATTTGGACCGGGTATATACGATATACTAACTTCTCTTGGCAAAGATGAAGTGATTAAGAGGCTAAATAAAAATTAAAAAGGTTGAGAAAATTCTATTGTTATAAAATTTTGAAAATCATCATTACTTTTTTGTATTCTTCCAACTTTTGAATAAATATTTAAATCATAATTTGTTTTAAAATTAAAACCTGTCTCTAGTTTCATAAAATAATTATACGGAACACTATAGTTATATGTGTATATTGTATTGGAAGAATCGCTTATTAAGCTTCCTTGTATATCAGTACTTTCGGAATGATCTTGTTTGTATTCAACTTTATAAAAAATTAAAAAATTATCTTTATCATTTTCTTTTTTATAAAACACTTTAGAGCCTATTGAAGATGTATAATTTGTTAAACTATGAGGTCTAAATTTTATTTTTTGATCATTACCACTTTCAGAATAACCATTAAAATCTGTATATATATAATCCAATCCAGCAAAAAATTGTAAATCAATCTTATTTAAATTTCTTATGTGATTTAAATATGTTGTTCCATAAAACTGTTCCGATTTTCTATCACCAAATACCTTGTTTGAAGTATTAGATAAGTCAACTACTCTTTCGGTTAGGCTTTTTAAAGTACCATATCCAAGTATTGTATCTAGATAAAAAGATTTTTTATTCAATGTTGAATATAATATTAAATTTTCAGCTCTCATTTTTAAATTAGATCCAAAGTTACTAATATTTGTTAAATCATCAGATAAATTAAAAGCAATTCCATATAAAGTATTGTTCTCTAATTTATCAAAACCAATAGTAATCGAATCCATTTCATTATTTTTGCCAAGATTATTTATTCTTAGACCTGTCCTTCCACTTGATATTTTGCCATTAAACCAATACTGCCAATCGTCTGTAACTGTATCTGTTCTTTTTTTAGTTTGTACTAAGTTCGCAAGTTGAGTAATTCCCATAGATGCAAAATGATTAACAATATCTTCGTAGTTTTTACTTATGTCATTTAAATTGACTTGTAATGATATATTGTCATCAAAACTTTTATTGTTTTTTCTCAGTCTAAACTCATGAATTCTATCTAATACTATGTCCATGCTATTTCTTGCAAATCTGACTGCTGACTCGTTTTGAGCATCAACTACACCAACTAATTCCTTATCGTCAAAAATATTGTATGTACTTCCAGATGCTTCAATTGACTCTATGGTTAAATTAACAACTCCAGTTGTGGACGCACTCTCTCCAGGCATTCCACCATACTCAACAAGATAATGTGTTACACCATTATCGCACGGCAGGTCGTTCCATTTACCACCTGATTTCAAGTGTGCACAATTTTCTTGTCCATCCACTTGGTTATTGTGATCGTTGGGCTCAGCATTATCCCAATTTTCAAACGAATAACCAGAAGCAACTGTGCAATCTTCATGCGCAGGATCTGCTTTATTAATTCCACCCTCTGCTTCACCAGCTTTTAATATTGCTACTTGGCAAAAAAAAGTTTTTCCATTATCAGGCCCTGTAACCCATTCCCATGTACCCTCTCCTGCTATTCCTCCATTAGCTTGACCTTCATCATCACCAGTTCCTATTGCTGGATGATTGTTAGATGTGTATGTTGCATCATCCGAACCTCCTATCCAAGTATTTGTTGAAATTTTAGATAATAAAAAACTATTTTCAGCTGCACTTGTAATTGTTGCTAAATATCCAGTTAAACCTTTATATGTTTTAGCTGCAGCGAGGTCTCTTGCAGCTTCCCATCCACCACAGCTACCACCACAACTCACTAATTCATAGTAATGTCCATTGTCTGATAAATAATTGGTTCCAGCTGGTGTAATCGATACAGTTAAAGAAGGACTACCTGTGGTTCCATCACCTTTATAAGATACTGTTGCTAATGATATGTTAATGTTGTCTTGAGTGCCTCTAAATCCAATCTCAGTCCTATTGCTATCATCACATCCAGTAGGTGCAGAATTATTGTCAGCAGTATGACCACAATACCCTTTAGCTTGAGAAACACTTGCTATATTTGTAATTTTTACATTACCAGAGCTTGCTACTATAGTTACTAATAAGGTTCCAGAATAACCTGAAATAGAAGGTGTAGTACCAGAGGTAGACAATAAAACAAAATCAGTTGTATTTGCCACTAAATTTGTTGGAAAAGTTAAGGTCTCAGCTTTCGAAATTGAATTAATATTAATTAATATAATTAAAGTAGATAAAATTAATTTTAAAAAGAACATAGATTAATTTTTTATATAATTGAGAACAATATTGGCAGCATTTAAAGATGACAATTCATCATTTTGCATTGATTTTAGGGTTTTTTTTACTAATTCTTTCTGTGTATTTATTAGTTCTGGTTTTTGAATAAAATAATTGACTGAATTAAATATTTCTTTTGGATTACACTCACTTTGTAATAATTCAGGAATAATTTCATTTTGATTAATGATATTTATAATATTTGCAAATTTTGTTTTAACCATTCTTTTTATAAAAAAGAAATTAATTGGGTTCATCTTATAAATGATTATTGAGGGTACCTCATATTTACATATTTCTAAAGATACAGTGCCAGATTTTGACACTGCAAAAAAAGAATTTTTAATTATATCCTCTTTCATATTTGGATTTGTTACTATTTGGTAATTATCATCTTTAATATCAGAAAGTTTATCCAGCATTATATTACGCATTGCCTCTGTAGAATGAAAAACAAAGTAAAAATTATTGTATTTTTTGTTCATTAATTTCATAAAATCTAGCAATATTGGTAATAACAAATTAATTTCTGAAATTCTGCTCCCAGGAAATAAAGATATAATTTTTTTATCTTTTGGTAATATATTCGATATATCTACTTTATTTGACTTCAACTCTAGTAATGGATGTCCAACAAAAGTGCTATTCATATTTTCTTCATCATAATATTTTTTTTCAAATTTAAAAAGTAGCAACATATGGTCTATAAAATTTTTATATTTTTTTATTCTATCTTTTCTCCACACCCAAATTTGAGGTGATACATAGTGAATTGTTTTAATATTTGGATTTTGTTGTTTTACCATTTCGGCAACTCTTAAGGAGAAATCTGGGCTATCTACAGAAAATAGAATATCTGGCTTAAACTCAACTATTTTTTTTACAGTTTCATTTATGATTTTTTTTATTTTAAATATGTTAAGCAACACACTTGTTATCCCGATATATGTTATATCTTTAAGATTAGATATACTCTCTATGTTTAGTGATTTAAGATTTTCACCACCGAGGCACAAATATTCTATATTATTTTCTTTTAATTTTATTTGCTTTATAACCTCTGAAGCTAATTTATCTCCTGATGGCTCGCCAGTTAGAACAAAAATTTTCTTCATTTTATAATAATAAACATTTTATTTTTATTAGCGAAGTTAATACATGCAATTTTTTCTAAAAATATATGTTGTTTATTTTTTAATACTATTCCTTTAAGACCGGCTTTCTTACTTAATTTAAAAGTTTTTAATCCAACCGTTGGTAAATCTATTCTTAAGTCTTGTTTTTTCTTTGGAAATTTTACTAAAACACCGCCCTTCTTATTATTTTTAGATTTACATTTTATTAGCATTTGTTCAGTTCCACCTTTTTTCTCAATAGCAATTACTTTATTGTCCTTAACAACAGTTCCTTGACTAAAATTATATTTTCCTAAATTAGCTAATGTTTGGGTAGCCTTATTAATATCTTTTTTATCATCACTACTTGGTTTTATTTTAGTGTAATTACCTTTTTTTAAAGCCAATTCAGGGTTAAAAAAAAGTGAGTTAATTGTTTTAATTTTTTGCTCCTTTAATATTTTAATTATTTCTTTCAATATTGCTGCATCACCAACTTTTGATGCTTTAATTATCCTTGGTATAAAATACATTCCTTTTAAATCTAATTTTAGTTTAGAAAAATTTGGTTTAGATACCTTCCCAGCAAATAAAACTTTATTACAGTTATTAGTTTTAAGGATATTAAGTATCTTTCCAAATTGTCCGATTGAAACGGGATATGATTTTTTGTCTTTTTTAAATTTTTTAGATTTAGTTAGATCAATAATTAAATATTTCTTTTTTTTTCTTTTAATTTTATTAAGTATTTCTAGTGGAAAACTCGTTTCTCCAAATATCAAGCCAATCATACTACTCCTTTGAAAAAGGTGTACAAATAGATCTTTTTTTATCTTTATTTATGAATTCTATTACATTTTTCACTAATGGATTTTCCTTAAATTCTCCATTAAGTTTATTTAAATTTTCTGTAAGATTTTTAGTTGCAAATATTTCTTTATAAGCCTCAGACAGACCTAAAATATCTTTATTTTCAAAGTTTGCTCTTCTAAGACCAATTAAGTTCAATCCTTGAAGATAATTTCTATTACCAATGGATAAACCATAGGGAATTACATCGTGTAAAACACCAGTCATTCCGCCGATCATCGCCATTTGACCAATTCTTGTAAATTGTTGTACTGCAGAGTTACCACCAATAACTACATTGTTTTCGATAGTTACATGACCTCCAAGTGGTACATTGTTTGCTATAATAACATTATCTCCAACATTACAGTCGTGTGCAACATGTGAAGAGATCATAAAAAGACAATTGTTACCTATTTTTGTTAAACTTCCCCCACCAACAGTACCTGGATTAACTGTAACATATTCCCTAAATTTATTGTTATCACCAATTTCTAATGATGTTCTTTCACCATTGTATTTTAAATCCTGTGGATCATTACCAATAGAACTAAACGGAAAAAAAACATTTCCTTTTCCTATTTTGGTTTTACCAGAAATATTCACATGAGAATGAACTATAACATTTTCATCAATTTCAACATCTGGCCCAATAACAGTGAATGGACCAATTTTTGCACTCGAATGAATTTTAGCTTTTTTATCTACAACTGCAGTTTTATCTATCATTTATTATCTTTTATAAAATTTTTTAAATCTTTAGCGGGATAACCCATTACTTTTGAATTACTTGGAATATTTTTAATTACACCACTACCACCTCCAATTTGAACGTTATCACCAATTTTAAGATGGCCGGATATTCCAGCCTGTCCACCAATCAAAACATTATTACCAATAGTTGTGCTACCAGCAAAACCAACTTGTCCCGCTATGATACAATTATCACCTATCTTAACATTATGAGCTACATGAATTTGATTATCTAAAAACGTATTTTTTCCTATAACTGTATTTGACAAAGATCCTCTATCAATAGTTGATCCACAGCCTATTTCTGAATGGTCATTAATAATTACTATTCCTACTTGTGGATATCTAATATTAGAGTTTTTATCAGGAAAAAAACCAAAACCTTTTTTACCAATCACACATCCATCCAAAATATGTACATGATTTTTAATTAAGGAATTTCTGATTATTACGTTGGAGCCTACAACACAATTGTCTCCTATAGATACATTTTTTTCTATTATAGAATTATGTCCTATTTTACAATTCTGACCAAACTTTACATTTTTACCAATTAATACATTTTTGCCATGTTCTACTTTATCTTTATATTCTGTTAGTTGAATATCTTCAGCTGAATTATCATAGTCATCCGTAACAGATTTTGGATAAAAAATTTTAGTTATTTGAGCCGTATGAAGAAGCACATTGTCTGAAATTATTGGCTTACAACTACTTGGTAAAATTGATTTAAGATTTTCCTTTGTTAAACAGTATGAAGCTTTTGTTAATTTAGCAAAATCTTTGTATTTATTGGAATGAAAAAAAGTCAATTCTCCTTTTTCAGATGAATTGAGATCTTTTATATCTGTTATTTCATCATCTAGGAATTTTTGAGTATTTAATTTTATTGATTTTATTAAGTAGTTTATATTGTGAGGTCCTGTATTTTCAAAAAAAGGATTGATCATTACAATTTTAATATCAAAACTTATTTTAAATGCTTATCAAGATTTATTGCTGATTATTTCCTATCTACAATAGTAGCAGACCACGTTGCATCGGCCATTTTTTTACCCTCTACAAAAGCTTCTCCTTTGTATTTCCACACTCTACCATGAGATCTTACAGCTTCTATATTGAGCTCCAAAGTACAATCAGGTATTACTGGATTTCTAAATCTGGCCTTTTCAACGCTCATTAAAAAAACTAATTTATTATCATACTCAGATTTATCTATCCCAGCTGCTGTAAGAGCAGCTGCAGCTTGACCAAAAGCCTCTACTATAAGAACGCCTGGCATGACTGGTTGATTGGGAAAATGTCCTTGCACAAAAAAACTATCTTTCTTGACATGCATCAATGCTGTTGCTGAAAAAAGTTTTTTAATATTAATTAGTTCGTCTATTAATAACATTGGTTCTCTATGTGGTAACAATTCTCTAATTTGATCTTTATTCAATTTAGTAGTCATTAATTAATTAATTTCAATCTTTTTGATTTTTTCATTAAGTATAAGTATTATATCTTTGGTAATATCTAATTCTTTTTTTCCTATTATTACATTTTGTTTTTGCAAAACCATAGAAATAGAGTTTTTTTTAGAATATTCTGAT
>CACGAM010000010.1 GCA_902571055.1 uncultured Pelagibacteraceae bacterium
TGTTTTTTTTAATGAAAATAATTTTCCCTTATTATTTTTAGGTATTACAACAAGTATTTCAAATATAGGCATATATTTTTCTGATTCAAAATTTGATTTAACATTTATTTTTTTAATTTTCGTTATTATAGGTGGTTCATTACTTTCAACAAGTTCAGGTATTAGATTTTATAAAATTTTTACTTTATTTAAATTTACTAAAAACGAACTATTATCATACACAAAACCAAAACAAGTTTTTCTTAGCAAAGTTTCCTTTAATGAGAGCAAGATTAATTATAGTGTAATAAATAAATATTTTTTGACTATTTTAATATTTTTTATTTCTTTAATTGTTGTTACTTCTTTATTGTCTATATCAGGCATATCTTTTACAGATTCATTTAAACTCGGTATTTTAACAATTATGAATACGGTGAATTCGAGTATTTATGACTTAGGTAATTTCGATTTTAATAATCAAAATAATTTTTTTAAGATAACATTAGTGCTATTTATGATAATCGGAAGAGTTGAATTTATTACTTTTATCATATTGTTAAAAAAATATCTTTTCAAAAACTAGAAACCTAATATAACTCTATACTTATGCGCCCTTAGCTCAGCTGGATAGAGCAACGGTTTTCTAAACCGTGGGTCGGAGGTTCGAATCCTTCAGGGCGCGCCATAAATATCAATAAATCCTTATAATTTTATCTTGATGAGTTATTCACTTTCTGCTTTACTAAACATATTCAAAAATAACTTTTTTGAATATTTGTTAACAAATAAACGAACAAGAAGAGGAATAATAATGTTCAAATTAATTAAACAATTTACTTCTTTTGTTGCAATGGTAGCGGTGTTGTTTGCATTTACTACTGAAACTATGGCAGCGAAAAAGTCAAAAACGTTAAAAAACACTCAGAAAAAAGGTTTTGTGAGATGTGGTGTTTCACAAGGTCTTCCTGGTTTCTCAAATGCTGATGCATCTGGTAACTGGACTGGTGTTGACGTTGATGTATGTAGAGCAGTAGCTGCTGCTGTATTAGGTGATGCAAATAAAGTTAAATTTACTCCACTTAGTGCAAAAGAAAGATTTACAGCTTTAACATCTGGAGAAATTGATGTTTTATCAAGAAATACTACTTGGACACTTTCTAGAGATGCTGACATTGGGTTAACTTTTGTTGGTGTAAATTTTTATGATGGTCAAGGTTTCATGGTAAGAAAAAACTCTGGAATTACTTCAACGAATCAATTTAAAGACGGTATTTCAGCATGTACTAACATTGGTACAACAACTGAGCTAAATATGAGAGACTTTTTTAATTCAAAAGGGATTTCATACGAGCCTGTAGCTTTTGAAAAAGCTGATGAAGTCGTTGCTGCTTATGATGCTGGTAGATGCGATACATATACAACTGATAAATCTGGTTTAGCCGCTCAAAGAACAAAAATGAGCAATCCAGATGAACATATTGTATTGCCAGAAACAATTTCAAAAGAGCCACTTGGACCTGTTGTTAGACAAGGTGATTCTGTGTGGGAAGATATTGTAAGATGGTCTTTAAACACTATGATCGAAGCTGAAGAGTATGGTATTACATCAGCTAATGCAGATTCTATGAAAACTTCTGATAATCCAGCAATCAAAAGATTAGTTGGTGCAGAAGGTGAATTAGGTGCTGCTTTTGGTCTAGATAATGAGTGGAGTTTAAGAATTATCAAGCAAGTTGGTAACTATGGCGAAAGCTATAAGAGAAATATAGCTGACCCTGGTATTCTACCAGACAGAGGTCCAAATGAATTATGGACAAAAGGTGGAATTTTATACGTACCGCCAGCAAGATAAGGCTTATTAAATAAGTTTAAAAAGGGCTAGATTTTTCTAGCCCTTTTTTTTATTGTCCGTAAAAATGAAATTTAGAATTTTAGCTTACTTATTTTTTTTTGTTGGAACTGCAGATCTATTTATAAAAATTTTCTATGGAAATATATTTAGCGACTTAACAGAGGATTACTACGAAATTGCAAATCCATTACTGGTATTTACACCAGTTTTATTTTTCTCAATTGGAGGAATATTTTTAAAAGAGTCAAAAGTAAGTCTAACCTTAGAAAATTTTGGCACATCTAGAATAAAATATTACTCGCCCCAATTTATATGTTTATCTGTTGTAGTACTAATTTTTTTATTTTTCACATTCAATGCTCAAATGAATATGGAAAATAGAGGTATAGATTTTGGTTTTGATTTTTTAACTCAAGAAGCATCGTTTGATATGCAATTTAGTCTGATGGATTATGATGGTCAAGATCCTTATTGGTGGGCTTATGTTGTGGCATTATTAAATACATTATTAGTTGCAGTTTTAGGAATTATATTCTGTACAATTATAGGTGTTATTGTTGGTATAGCTAGATTGTCTCCAAATTTTTTAATAAGAAATAGTGCTGCTTGGTATGTAGAGTTTTTTAGAAATATACCTTTATTATTACAAATATTTTTTTGGTATTATGCAGCCCTAAGAGCACTTCCTTTACCACAAGATGCAAGTCCTTTATTTGGTGTCACTTATTTAACTATTAAGGGATATTATATGCCTGCTTTTATATGGAATAATTTAAATATATTCCTTTACTCAGTTTTAGCCGCAATTATAGCTATTATTTTTATCAGATATTACGCAACTAAATTAAGAGATAATGAAGGAAAACAAATTCCAGTATTTTATATTTCTTTAATTATATTAATTATACTTCCAGTTTTAACATTTTTAGCAGGAGGAGTTTCATTAAATTTTGAAATACCAGTTTTAAAGCAACTTTCAGCAACTTCATTTATATATGACGGTGGTGTAGCTGTTCCACCAGAGTTAATTGCACTAACATTAGCTTTATCCTTATATACAGCAACATTTGTAGCAGAGTGTGTAAGAGCAGGAATACAAGGTATAAGTAAGGGTCAAAAAGAAGCCGCTGCATCATTAGGTTTAACTCCTAATCAAGTTTTAAAACTTGTAATAATGCCTCAAGCATTAAGAATAATAATACCACCAACTACAAACCAATACCTAAATTTAACAAAAAATTCTTCATTAGCTGCTGCTATAGCATATCCAGATCTTGTTTTAGTATTTGCGGGAACAGCTCTGATGCAAACCGGAAGAGCAATAGAAATTGTATCGATTACCATGCTTACATACTTATCTATAAGTCTAGCAATTGCTGCATTAATGAATTGGTATAATAAACTAATTGAGATTAAGGAAAAATAATGAATAAATTTACATTCTTAAGATCTGATAGAAGCAATATTCAATTAGTTTTAATAACTGGTACTTTTTTAATTACAATTAGTATTTTAGATGTTTTTTTAAATTCTTTTTTTAGGTTAAATTTAATCTCTTTTCTTCCAAGTAAAGTCAGTTTTTTAACACCCTTCATTATTGGTATGATTGGACTTAACTTAATTAGAATAGAATATTCTGGAAATAAGTTTTTAGACATATTAAATAAAAATATAAACACTTCAAATTTTAATGCGGCATTAACACTATTAATAATTTTTCTAATTTTTAAAGCTATTCCGCCTTCATTAAGTTGGATGATATTAGATGCAAATATTTCTGGAGACACTAAAGAAGCATGCACAGGCACAGGCGCATGCTGGACATATATAAAAGTTTGGTTCAGGAGGTTTATGTATGGAATGTACCCAAATGAGCAACATTGGAGAATAAATACTGCATTTCTTTTAGTTATAGGCTTGGGAACTTTTGGATTATTTGCAACCGAAAAAATGAAAAAATTCTTAGCACTGTATTATGTTGTTATCTATCCAATTATAGCATTTTTAATAATCTATTATTTAATTTCTGGTGGATACTTTGGTTTAGAGTGGATTGAGACTGGTGCTTGGGGAGGATTATCTTTAACATTTATTGTTTCATTTTTTTGTTTAATTTTCTGTTTTCCTTTAGGAATGATTTTAGCATTAGGAAGAAGATCTAATCTTCCTGCTGTTAGATATGTTTCGATAGGATATATAGAGTTTTGGAGAGGGGTTCCTTTAATAACTGTATTATTTATGTCTTCAGTAATGTTTCCTATGTTTTTACCAGAGGACTTTTTTATGGATAAATTAGTTAGAGTAATAATTGCAATAACTTTATTTGAAGGTGCATATTGCGCAGAAGTAATTAGAGGAGGCTTACAATCTCTTCCTAGGGGTCAATATGATGCTGCAAAATCCTTAGGTATGGGTTATTGGAAAATGCATATTTTTGTAATATTACCACAGGCTTTAAAATTAGTTATCCCAGGAATTTGTAATACTTTTTTAGCTCTTGTAAAAGACACTCCACTAATATTTGTAGTGGGTTTAGCAGAATTAGCAGGAATGCTCGCATTGGCAAAAACTAATCCAAAATGGCTAGGTTTTGCAATGGAAGGATATATATTTGCTGCTATAATTTTTTGGATAATTTGTTATGCTATGAGCAAATATAGTTATAACCTCGAGGAAAAATATAAAACGGATAGATAAATAAATGTCAGAGGCAATTATAAAAATTCAAAATATGAACAAGTGGTTTGGAGATTTCCAAGTTCTAAAAGATATAAACCTAGAAGTTGAAAAAAATAAAAAAATTGTAGTATGTGGTCCTTCAGGTTCTGGTAAATCAACATTAATTAGATGTATAAATAGATTAGAAGAACATCAAAAAGGTAGCATTGTTGTAGATGGTACAGAATTAAGTGAAAATACAAAGAATATAGAACAAATTAGAGCAGAAGTTGGAATGGTTTTTCAGCAATTTAATCTATTTCCTCATCTATCAATTTTAGATAATTGTACATTAGCACCAATATGGGTGAGAAAAATGCCAAAAAAACAAGCTCAAGAATTAGCTATGCAAGAACTTGAGAAAGTTCAAATTTCAGATCAGGCACAAAAATTTCCTGGTCAACTTTCAGGAGGACAACAGCAAAGATGCGCAATAGCTAGAGCATTGTGTATGGAGCCAAAAATAATGCTTTTTGACGAACCTACCTCAGCATTAGATCCAGAAATGATCAAAGAAGTACTTGATGCAATGGTAAATTTAGCAAAAGGTGGTATGACAATGATAGTTGTAACCCATGAAATGGGTTTTGCAAAAGAAGTTGCCGATGAAGTTATATTTATGGATGAGGGTATGATAGTTGAAAAAGCTGAGACTAAAGAATTTTTTGCAAATCCAAAAAGTGATAGAACAAAGCTATTTTTAAGCCAAATTTTATAACATTTCTAATCTATAATCCTTAAAAATTTCTTGACAGGTTTACTAAATCTCAAAAATAACTATTTTTTTATAAATTATTTTACTTGAAATACCTTTTCTAATTATATTAACTCAATATAAATTCATAATTAAGAGGGGTCTTAATGGAAGAAAACTTTAATAAACATCTAGGTAATAAACTTAAGTTAAGAAGATTAGCACTAGGTCTCACACAAACTAAAGTAGCAAAAGCAATCAACGTTACATTTCAACAAATTCAAAAATATGAAAAAGGCACAAATGGAGTTAGTTCAATAAGGCTTCTTCAATTGTCAAATTATTTAAAAGTGCCAATAAATTATTTTTTTGAGGATTTTTCAGAGTATTTAATTAATATTGAAAAATCTAAAGAGGGTCACATGAATGTGAATTATAATTTTTTGATAAAATTATATTCTGAACTAAATCAAGATCAAAAAATTAAATTTAGTAAAACTCTTCAGACATCAGGAAATATGATTTCTAAAGTTGTTTAGTTGGCTCCTCGGGCAGGACTCGAACCTGCGACCAATTGATTAACAGTCAACTGCTCTACCAACTGAGCTACCGAGGAATATTAAATATAAAATTTACTTTTTTTTTGTTTTAAAACAACCTTTTTTTTGGAGGCAACGCCCGGAATCGAACCGGGATACAAGGATTTGCAATCCTCTGCGTAACCATTCCGCCACGTTGCCAATAAGTTAAAATAGTCAGCTTAAATAGCTTATATAACTGTTTTAAAATTAGTCCATTATTTTTAATCTTAAATTAGAACTTTGTTTATTTATGAGTTTAATTTATAAAATAACTAGTTCATGAGCAGAAATAATTATAATCATTCTGAAGTTGAGGATAAAATATATAGTTATTGGGAAAAGAATAGACTTTTTCAACCAAAAAAAAATAAGAAGAAATTTTCTATTGTAATACCTCCTCCTAATGTGACTGGAAATTTACACATGGGGCATGCTCTAAATAATTCTATTCAGGATTTATTAACGAGATTTCATAGAATGAATAATTACGAAACTTTATGGCAACCTGGAACAGATCATGCTGGTATTGCCACACAGGCCTTAGTAGAAAAAAAATTGGAAAAAGAGGGTCGTAACAAACTTGATTTGGGTCGTGAAAAATTCATTAATCAAGTTTGGGAGTGGAAAAATCAATATGGTGATATAATTATTAATCAACTTAAAAAATTAGGTTGTTCGTGTGATTGGTCGAGAAACGCTTTCACAATGGATGAAAATCTATCAAAATCCGTAATTAAAGTATTTGTTGATCTTTACAAAAAAGGCCTGATTTATAAATCTAAAAAATTAGTAAATTGGGATACAGTTCTTAAAACAGCAATATCTGATTTAGAAGTTGATCAAAGAGAAGTAATTTCAAAATTATATTATATAAGATATCCAATCGAAAACACTGAAAATTTCATTACTATAGCTACAACAAGACCTGAAACAATGTTAGGTGATACAGCTGTAGCGGTAAATCCCAAAGATAAAAGATACAAAAATTTAGTTTCAAAAAATGTAATTTTACCAATTGTAGAAAAAAAAATAAAAATTATAGCAGACAATTATGCTGACCCTGAACAAGGTACTGGAGCCGTTAAAATAACTCCAGCTCATGATTTTAATGATTATGATGTAGGCATAAGAAATAAATTAGAAATAATTAACATATTTACAGACGATGGAAAAATTAATGATAATGCACCAAACGAATATATTGGATTAGATAGGTTTGAAGCCCGAAAAAAAATAATATTAGAATTAAAAAATAAAAATTTATTCGTTAAGGACGAAGATATTAAAAATAAAGTTCCATATGGTGATAGATCAAATTCTATAATAGAACCTTATTTAACCGAGCAATGGTTTGCTGATGCAAAAAAATTATCAAACAAAGCAAAAAAAATAGTTAGGTCAAAAAAGACTACATTTTTTCCAAGTAATTGGTCTAAAACATATTTTCAATGGATGGACAATATTGAGCCTTGGTGTGTATCAAGACAACTTTGGTGGGGCCATCAAATACCTGCTTGGTATGGACCAGATGAAAAAATATTTGTAGCAGAAAATGAAAATGACGCAAAAAAGTTAGCAAAGAAACATTACAAAAAAAATGTGACAATTAAAAGAGATCCTGATGTTTTAGATACTTGGTTTTCATCTGGGCTTTGGCCTTTTGCAACACTTGGTTGGCCAAAGAAAAATGATTATTTAAACAAATTTTATCCAACTACAGTTTTAGTTACAGGTTTTGATATAATATTTTTTTGGGTTGCAAGAATGATGATGCTTGGAATGGAATTTCTAAATAAAGAACCGTTTAAAGATATATACGTCCACGCTTTAGTGAGAGATGAGAAAGGACAAAAAATGTCTAAATCTAAAGGTAATGTAATTGATCCTTTAGAATTAATTAATAAATATAGTGCAGATGCCTTAAGATTCACTCTTCTTTCTATGGCTTCACCTGGTAGAGATGTAAAGTTATCTGAAGACAGAGTCAAAGGATACAGAAATCTTTTAAATAAGTTATGGAACGCAAATAATTTCTTAATTCAAAATAAGTGTAATTTTTCTGAAAAAAAACCAAAAAAAATTAATATAAACATTAATAATTGGATTTTTAATGAATTAGTAAAAGTAAAAAAAGAAGTAGAGACAAAAATTAAAGAATATAGATTTGATGAAGCATCTAGACTTATTTATCAGTTTGCATGGAATTCTTATTGTGATTGGTATTTAGAGCTTTCAAAAACAATTCTATACTCAAATGACAAGCAAAATATAAAAGAAACACAGGATGTTTCTGGTTTTGTTTTCACCCAAATATTAATTTTAATGCACCCGTTCATACCGTTTGTAACTGAGGAAATATGGCTAAAAAATAAGCTAGATAAATCAGGCAAAAACTACCTTATGTATTCTAATTGGATTAATGAAAAACCTTTAAAGAACAATGAAATAAAAAATGTTGAAAATATTATTAATTTTACCTCTTCACTTAGATCATTTAAGAACGAACTAAATATAAGTCCTGGCTCATTTGTTGATATATCATTAAGCAGTATAAAGAATAAAAAGTCCAATTTTTATGAAAAAAACGAAAATACTTTAAAAAAAATAGCTAGAGTAAATAATTTTTTCAATAAAGATTTGGATAAACCGTCAGCGACAATGGTTATTGGAGGAGATATAATCAAGGTTTATTTTGAAGAGAATATAGATCTTAAAATCATTAAAGAAAATCTTATAAAAAAACAAAATAAATATAATTCGGAAATGGAAGGCATTAATAAAAGGTTACAAAATAAAAATTTTGTAGATAGAGCTCCCAAAACTGTTGTTGAACAAGAAAAAAATAACTATAATAATTTAAAAAATGATGTTAAGAAAATTTCATTAATAATTCAAAATCTATAATGTTAAAATTTAATAAAAAGAAATTACCTAGCAGACATACATCAGTAGGACCTGATAAAGCACCACAAAGATCGTTTTATTATGCAATGGATTTAACAGAAAAAGATGTTGCAAAACCTTTTGTAGGAGTAGTTTCAACATGGAATGAAGCAGCACCATGCAATATTGCCTTAATGAGGCAGGCACAATCAGTTAAAAAAGGAGTTAAAAGTAATGGTGGAACCCCAAGAGAATTTTGTACAATTACTGTAACTGATGGAATTGCGATGGGCCATGAGGGTATGAAATCATCATTAATTTCAAGAGATGTAATTGCAGATTCAACTGAATTAACTGTTAGAGGTCATTGTTATGATGCATTAGTTGGTGTTGCTGGATGTGATAAATCCTTACCAGGTCTAATGATGGCGATGGTTAGGTTAAATGTACCAAGCGTTTTTATTTATGGTGGATCTATTTTGCCTGGAAGATTTAATGGTAAAGACGTGACTGTAGTTGATGTATTTGAAGGTGTAGGAAAATATTCTTCAGGTAAAATGTCAGCACACGCATTAAGAAAACTTGAATTAAAAGCTTGTCCAAGTTCAGGAGCCTGTGGTGGACAATTTACAGCAAATACTATGGCATGTGTTTCTGAAGCAATTGGACTAGCATTACCGTATTCAGCAGGAACACCAGCACCTTATGAGCAAAGAGATAAGTACGCAATGTTAAGCGGAAAAGCTGTAATGAACTTGCTTAAGAAAAATATCAGACCTAGAGATATAGTTACAAGAAAAGCTTTAGAAAATGCAGCTACAATAGTTGCAGCAACAGGCGGTTCAACAAACGCAGCATTACATTTACCAGCAATTGCAAATGAAGTAGGTATTAAATTTGATTTAATGGATGTCGCAAAAATTTTTAAAAAAACTCCTTATCTTGCTGATCTTAAACCAGGTGGAAGATATGTTGCAAAAGATATGTGGCAAGCAGGAGGAGTACCAATGTTATTAAAAACATTAATGGATGGTGGATACATACATGGAGATTGTTTAACTGTAACTGGTAAAACAATGAGAGAAAATTTAAAAAAAGTTAAATTTAATTTAAAACAAAAGGTAATGAGAAAACATAATAATCCTTTATCTCCAGATGGAGGTGTAGTTGGATTAAAAGGAAACTTAGCACCCGAAGGTGCAATTGTTAAAGTTGCTGGTCTTAAAAAATTACAATTTACAGGAAGAGCAAGATGTTTTGATACTGAGGAAGCTGCATTTAAAGCTGTTCAAAAAAAACAATACAAAGATGGAGACATCATAATTATTAGATACGAAGGACCAAGAGGTGGACCAGGTATGAGAGAGATGCTTCAAACAACAGGAGCTATTTATGGTCAAGGAAAAGGTGAAAAAGTAGCCCTTATAACTGATGGTAGGTTCTCTGGGGCTACAAGAGGTTTTTGTATCGGTCATGTAGGTCCTGAGGCCTCTATTGGCGGTCCAATAGCCCTTTTACGCAATGGTGATGTAATTGATATAGATGCTAAAAAAGGAACTATTAACGTAAGATTATCAAAAAAAGAACTATCAAAAAGAAAGAAAAAATGGAAACCAAAGAAAATTAATTTTGGTAATGGAACCCTTTGGAAATATGCACAAACTGTTGGACCTGCATATCTAGGAGCACCAACACACCCAGGAGCAAAAAACGAAGTAAAAGTTTACGCTGATATTTAATGAAAATTAGACCAGTTATTTTGTGTGGTGGGGCAGGCACTCGACTGTGGGAAGATAAAAAACATCACCAACCAAAGCAGTTTATTGACTTTGGAGGATGGAACTTGATGGAAAAAACATTAGAAAGGATTAAAAACCCAATCTTTGATCATCCTATCATAAGCACTAATAATAAATATTTATCACAAGTAAGAAAATCTTTAAAAAATTCCAAAATAAAGAAATTTAAAATTGTGCTTGAACCAGCTAAAAAGAATACAGCTCCAGCAATACTTTCTTCTGCATTGATAAAAGATATTCCATTAAAACAATCTCTAATGTATTTTGCTGCAGATCATTTAATTGAAAAAACAAGTATTTTTAATAGATCAATTAAGAATAATGTAAAAAATCTAGACGATAAAAATATATTTATATTTGGGATTAAACCTACCAATCCATCAAGCGAATATGGTTACTTTTTAACAAAAAAGATTAAAAATATTAATAAAGTTTCAAAGTTTATTGAAAAACCTAATATTTTAAAAGCCAAACAGGTCATAAAGAAAAAAGGTTACTGGAATTCAGGTATGTTTTTTTTAAGGAAAGACTCGATAATTAATAATTTTAAAAAATATCAACCTAAAACTTATAAGAGCTGCTTACTATCAGTAAATAAATCAAAATATAAAAATAATACTTATTATTTAAATAAATCGGCATTTATTAAGTCAGTTGAAAAATCTTTTGATTATGCAATCCTTGAAAAATCAAAAAACATTAATGCTATAAAATTGGATATTCCTTGGTCTGATTTAGGATCTTGGAAAGAAATCTGTAAGATGTACGGAAGAAATAAGAAACGTTATTATAAAAAGAAAAATGTGTTCCATAGACCTTGGGGTAGTTATGTTAATTTATTTAATGGTAAAGAATTCTTGATAAAAGAACTATATGTAAAACCTAAAGGTATATTAAGTCTTCAGAAACATCATCATAGAGCTGAACACTGGGTAGTAACCCAAGGTAAACCTAAAATTACGTTAAATAAAAAATATTTTACCATGAAACCTGATGAAACTATTTTTATACCATTAGGTGCAATCCATAGAATAGAAAACCCATATAAAAAACCAGTAAAAATAATTGAAGCACAAGTAGGCTCAATTTTAAAAGAAACTGATATAGTCAGATACCAAGATGTTTATGGAAGAGTAAAATAATTATTTTACAAGAAAATTCACTTTTTTATTTGATAGATTTAAATGAATTTTTTTATGTGAGCCAAAATTATCTCCATCAATTTGAACAGGCATCAAATCATTTCCATCAATTGTAATGTTTTGTGCATAAGTAGTAATAACATTTTTATTTTTACTTAAATCACCATTAAGAATTATTAAAAATATTGAATATAATAAACTAATCCTAGTCAAATCTTTAAATATATAGGTGACTAATTTATCTTCAAAAATATTTGTTTTATTTATTTTATGATGTCCAGCGTAATATTTGGTATTTGATGATAATATCCAGTCTGCTTGATAAAATTGATCATCAAAAGTGACATTTAATTTTTTATTATTCATAAACAAGAAATATTGAAAACCTTTGATACCAAATATAATTTTACCTAGAAACTTTTTAATTTTTGAATTAATTGAATGAACAATTTTTGCATCCCATCCTATACCAGCCATTAAAAAGAAATAATTCTCGTTAATTTTTACAAGATTAGAGGATTTATAATTATTAGAAACCAATATATTGACTATATCATCAACTTTTTTATTCATTGATAATTCAGCTTGAAGCAAATTAGCAGTACCAGCAGGAATATAACCTATGGCAAAATCGTCTTTAAAATTAAAATTATTTTTAATTAATTCATTAATTGCAAAAGAAACTGAACCATCACCACCAGCTACTATTAGTCGATCATAATTTTTTTGATTAAAATTTTTGAAAATTTTCTTAGCTTGATTTATTGTTTTAGTCTCAAAGTAGTCTACAGAAATATTCTCTTTTAACTTAGATAAAATCCTATTTATGAATTTAGATTTTCTTCCAGAGGAAGAATTCAAATTATAAATCAAACAGCATAGCATAATTAATCCTTAAAAAATTTTTAACAAATTTGTAACATTTAAATGAAATAAGAAATACATGATTCGTGTTACAGTTGTATTAAGATATAGGTTTTTAAATGCCTAATTTACTTAAATATAAAAGTATATTTATTTCTGATGTTCATTTAGGTACCAAGGGTTGTCAGGCAAAAAAACTTTTAGATTTTTTTAAAAACTCAAGATCCGAAAATCTTTATCTTGTAGGGGACATTATAGATATCTGGGAAATGCAAAAAAGCTTTTTTTGGCCTCAAGAACATAATGATGTAATCCAAAAAATTTTAAGAAAAGCTAGGCATGGTACTAAAGTTTTCTACATTATGGGTAATCATGACGAAATGTTAAGAAAATTTATTCCAATGCATTTTGGTGACATCCATATGGTTAATAGAGTTATTCATGAAACAAATGCAGGAAAAAAATATGTTGTTGTTCATGGTGATGCTTGGGATGGTGTTATGAAACATGCTAAATGGTTATCTAAACTTGGATCAATAGCCTATAATTTACTATTAAAATTAAATGTAATAATTAATTTTTTTAGAAGATTGAGAGGAAAAGAATATTGGTCTCTTGCAAAATTTTTAAAGTATAAAGTCAAAAATGCAGTTAAATATATTGGTGAATATGAAAAAACACTTTCAGATTATGCAAAAAGAAAAAAATTTGATGGAATTATTTGTGGCCACATCCATCATGCTGAGGATAGAGATTTTAATGGGGTCAATTATTTAAATTGTGGAGACTGGGTTGAGTCCTGCACTGCATTAGCCGAAAATTATGATGGTAGTTTTGAAATATTATATTGGGACAAAATAAGAGAACAATATTTAGACGATAAACAAAAAATTGAACCAATTAAAACTGAAGAATTAAAAAAAGCTTCATAATTAATGAAAATTTTAATTGCTACAGATGCATATTTCCCCCAAGTAAATGGTGTTGTAAGAACCTTACATGAAACAGGCAATATATTAAAAGAACAAGGTCATAGAATAGAATATATTACACCTGACTTATTTTTTACTTTTCCGATGCCGAAATATAATGAAATTAGGTTGTCTATAAATGTATGGCCCAGAGTTGGTAGTTTAATAAAGAAAATCAATCCAGATGCAATTCATATCGCTACCGAAGGCCCGATAGGCACTATGGCAAGAAGATATTGTTTAAAAAATAATCTAAAGTTTACTACGAGTTTCCATACAAGATTTGATAAATATCTAAAACTTTACTTTCCTATTATACCAGCAAAATGGGCCGAAAAATTCTTAGCAAATTTTCATAATAAGGCTGAGAGAATTTTAGTAACTACAGAGTCTATGAGAAAAGAATTAATCGATATAGGTATAGATGACAATAAAATGATTACTTGGACTAGAGGAGGAAATCATGGAGCTTTTAAGAACCCTAAAAAAATTGATTTACCTCATAAAAGACCTATTTGGATTTATGTTGGAAGAGTTGCAGTTGAAAAAAACATAAGAGCTTTCTTAGAATGTGATTTAGAAGGTACAAAGATAATTATAGGAAAAGGACCTGATTTAAAAAAATTGAAAAAAGAATTCCCTAAAGATATTTTTTTAGGAGAAAAAACAAATGGTGAATTAGCATCACATTTTGCATCCTCTGATGTTTTTGTTTTCCCAAGTAAAACAGATACATTTGGAATTGTAGTTACAGAAGCTTTAAATTGTGGAACACCTGTTGCTGCGTATCCTGTTCCAGGTCCTAAAGATATATTTGAAGGATCCAAAATAAATTGTTTAGATGATGATCTTAAAGTATCAGCACATAAAGCTTTGAAAGTTAATAGAAATGATTGTCTTGAATTTGCAAAAAAATTCACTTGGGAAGAAACAGCAAAAATATTTTTTAACAATATTTCACCAAATCATTAGTTAATTTTTCCTTAATTTATTTGCATTAAAAAGTGTAATGATGCAAAATTAAGCCATCTAAATTTATGGAATATTTCGTCATTCTACTTATAGTTGTGATAGTTTATCTTCTCTATTTACTTAATCAAAAAAAAAATAAATCAATAAATACCGCTACAATAGTTAATAAAAGAGAAGAAAAAACAAAAAGAGTAATTATTGATGAGCTTGAAGATCAATTTTTTGCATTAAATAAATTTAACATAATTAAATATGCCAATCCAAGTGCATTAAAAAGATTTGGAAGTAATTTAATTGATAAAAACATATCTTCTATAATTCGAAAACCAGAATTAATAGAAAATATTGAAAAAGCTATCGTAGAAAATAAAACAAAAAATATCGATGTTGAAATAGACCTCCCATCATATCAATTCTATAAAATTTATATTATTCCTGGCCCAACTCATTTGTTTACTGAACCAGACTCTGTTGTGTTATTTTTAAAAGATTTTACTGAAATTACAAAAGCACAAAAATTTAAAACTGATTTTGTAGCAAATGTAAGCCATGAATTAAGAACACCTTTAATGGCAATCAAAGGATCACTAGAAACAATTGAGGGCCCAGCGTCTGATGATGAAAAGGCTAAAAAAAAATTTATGAAAATTTTATCTGAACAATCAACAAGGATGGAAAGTTTAATTAATGATCTATTAATTCTTACACGGATTGAACTTGATGAACATATAAGACCTACTTCAATAGTAAATATTAATGAACTCTTTGAAACTATTATTAGTAATTTTGAAATTGTTTTAAAAAAGAAAAATATAACTGTTAAAAATCAATTAACAAATACATCAATTGTTATAGGTGATGAAAAAAGATTAAATACAGTTTTTTCTAATCTTTTGGATAATTCAATAAAATATTCTCCAGAAAATAAAAATATATATATTTCTAAAAATGAAAATAGTAACAAACTATTAGAAAAGAATATAATGATTAGTATTAAAGATGAAGGTTATGGCATTCCACATGAACACATTTCGCGTGTTACAGAAAGATTTTACAGGGTTGACACAGAACAAAGTAATAAAGTTGGTGGAACTGGTTTAGGATTAGCTATTGTTAAACACATAATTACTCAACACAGAGGTGATTTTGAGATTCTTTCAGAGGTTGGTAAAGGTACTGAAATTAAAATATATTTGCCTTCGAAATAAAAATTTAAAAAAAACTTCATTTTACAACCCTTATTTGAGAAAACTTTAACATTTCTTTGATTGATTCGTGTATAGATTTTATTTAAGTTTTTATAATGTTTAAAATACTCAAAAATATTTTAATATTTTTTTATTTAATCTTGTTTTTCACAACTAGTGTATATTCAAAAGACCTTTTTACTCTTTTACGTACTCAGCAATTAACAGTTTTTGACATAGGTATTTTTAGATTAGAAGAGGACTTAAAGAGTTCTTATCTTGCTGTAAAGAAACATAAAGATGTGCCTTATGAAGATATATATATGGATGTTGTCAGTTCCTATTGGAGAAATACAGTAGATTTAATTGTTTCAATCCCAGTAAATGAAAATTTAAAAAAAGAGAATTATATGTCAGACTCATTTAGATGTAGAAATATATTTAATTCAGTAAGAGATCATTTGTTAAGAAACGAAAATTTAAGTAATTATAGGTTTACTATGGCAACTAGTTATTTAACATCTGTTTTTTCTACTCCAAGCACATGGCCAAGATGGCGATACGATCAAAGCGTCTTAGAAGAATTAGTTAATTTAGTGAAACTTGAAGTTATTTTGAGACCTACAACTGAGCTTGCTTTTAAAGATAAAGTTAACCCTGTTTCTTGTAAAGGTGGTTTAGAAACAGAAAATGATGAGATTATAATCTCAATGAATTACAACTAAAAAGTTATCTTTTTAACAAAAGTGTAACAATTCTGTAATATTAAAGATTCAATTAATTTGTACGAGTCACTCACCTTTATATTAATTAATAACGAAAGGATTAAAGATAATGAAAAAACTAACTATAGTGATCGCTTCTTTAGTTGCTTTATCAATAGCAACTGTTGCTCAAGCAAGAGATCAAATTAAGATAGTTGGTTCCTCTACGGTATTCCCTTACGCAACAGTTGTTGCTGAAAGATTTGGTGGTTCAGGATTTAAAACTCCTGTGATCGAGTCTACTGGTACTGGTGGTGGAGCTAAACTATTCTGTGCTGGTGTAGGTGAACAACATCCAGATATTACAAACGCATCAAGAGCTATGAAAGATAAAGAAAAAGCTCTATGTAAGAAAAATGGTGTTAATGATATCGTTGAGATCGTAATTGGTAACGATGGTATTACATTAGCTTACAGCAAAGATGCAAAACCAGTAAACTTTACTAAAGAACAATTATATTTAGCACTTGCTGCTCATACAGTTGTTGATGGTAAATTAGTTCCAAATATTTATAAAACTTGGGACCAAATTGACCCTAGCTTACCAAAACAAAAAATTTCAGTGATGATCCCACCAGGAACATCAGGAACTAGAGATGCTTGGAATTCTTTAGTAATGAAAAAAGGTATGACTAAAGAAGCTAAAGCTCTTTATAAAGCTGGTTTTGAAGCTGGAAATAAAAAATACAAAAAACCTCAAAAACTTTACAGAGAAGATGGTGCTGCTATTGAAGTTGGAGAAAACGATAGTTTAATCATCCAAAAGTTAACTCAAGATAAAGAAATGTTTGGTTTCTTTGGTTTCAGTTATTTCTTAGCTGCAAAAGATAAATTGCAAGCAGCAAGTATTGATGGTGGACAACCGTCATTAAAGTCTATTCAAGACTACAGTTATGCTGTTGCTAGACCTTTATTCTTCTACGTGAAAAAAGCACACGTTGGAGTAATTCCAGGCTTACATGAGTTTGTGAAAGAATTCACAACTAAGAAAGCTATTGGAAAAGGTGGTTACTTAGCAGACATTGGTTTAGTGCCATTAGACACTAAGTTGTATAAAACAACTAGAACTAATGCTACGAGTCTAGTTGCTATGGGTGATTAATTATTCCTCAGTTAACAAATGATTAAAAAGGGGGTCTTTTTAGACCCCTTTTTTTTAAAAAAAGAGTAAAGTCCTCACTTAAGGAGATTCTGTGAACTTAATATTATTTACATTTATTGTTCTTCTAGGTTTCACAAGCTATTATTTTGGACGCAAAAAAGCATATACAATTCAATCTACAAAAAAAAGATTAACCGCATTACCACAATTTTATGGTTATTATCTTGCAATCTGGTGTGCAATACCAGCCTTTATAATTTTTTCATTATGGGCAATTTTTGAGCCCACAATTGTAAAACTATTAATCTTAAGTGATTATTCAAATCAAGGTTATCTTGATAATGAATTAAATTTAATATACGAAAAAACAAAAGCATTGTCTCGAGGTCAATTCACTGGAGAAATTACACCTTTTATTGAGGCTTCAGCTGAAAAATATTTAAGTCTTCGATCAATAGCTCAAAGTTCAAAAGTTGTTATAGTATTATCTGCAATTATTGCCTCTGTTGCTTATGCATATAAAAGAATTTCATCTAATTCTAGAACAAGAGAACCAGTTGAAAAATTTTTGAACGCAGTTTTATTTACAGCTTCTTTAGCTGCAATATTAACTACTGTTGGAATAGTTTTTTCACTTATATTTCAAACCATAGATTTTTTTAAAGTAATTCCATTATTTGATTTTGTCTTTGGAACTCACTGGTATCCAGCAAAAGCTTTTGTTAGAGATTCTTCTGAGGCTTTAGATCCGACAATGTATTCAGATACTTTTGGAGCAGTCCCTATTTTTGCAGGTACTTTTTTTATTGCATTTATTGCTATGTGCGTTGCTATCCCAATTGGATTAATGAGTGGAATTTATTTAGCTGAATATGCATCAACTAAAGTTAGACAATATGCAAAACCATTAATTGAAATTTTAGCTGGTATACCAACAGTTGTTTATGGTTTTTTTGCTGCCCTAACTGTTGGACCATTTTTGAAAGAATTAGGAACTTCAATGGGTCTTGAAGTTTCAGCTGAAAGTGCTTTAGCAGCAGGAGGGGTAATGGGTATTATGATCATACCATTTATTTCAAGTTTAAGTGACGATGTAATTACAAGTGTGCCTCAAAGTTTAAGAGATGGAAGTTACGCTATGGGAGCAACTAAATCAGAAACAATTAAGAGAGTTATTTTTCCCGCGGCATTGCCGGGGATAGTTGGATCTATTTTACTTGGTGTTTCAAGAGCTATTGGAGAAACAATGATAGTTGTTATGGCCTCTGGTTTAGCTGCTAATTTAACTTTAAATCCTTTAGAGTCTACTTCAACGATTACAGCTCAAATTGTAGTTATTCTAATTGGTGATCAAGCTTTTGGCGACCCAAAAACGCAAGCTGCTTTTGCTTTAGGTATGTCATTATTTTTAGTAACACTTTGTTTAAATATTGTGGCCTTAAGAGTTGTTAAAAAATATAGAGAAAAATATGAATAAAAATAAAGAACAATTATTAAATAAAAGATATAAAGCTGAACAGCGATTTCGCTTATACGGTCTGAGTGCAATTTTTATGGCACTTTTATTTTTAACAATCTTTATTTTTAAAATTTTTTCAACTGGCTATTCAGCTTTTCAAAAAACATGGCTTATTGTTCCAGTAACTTTCGATGCTGAATTAATGATGTTAGACCAAAATCCTTCTAAAGAAGATTTACAGGACGCTGATTATTACGATATAGCATTAAAATCAATGGCTGATTTAGATCCAAACGCCAATGAAGATCAAGAAAATGAATTGAAGAGAATGGTGTCTTATTTTTTTGAAAAAGAAATTAAAAATGAACTTTTAAATGACCCTAATTTAATAGGAAAAACAAAGGAAGTTTATCTAACTGCTTCAGATGATTTAGACCAAGTCTTTAAAGGAAATTATCCAAGAGATTTACCTGAAGACCAAAGAAGAGTAAGCGATTATCAATTAAAAATTTTTGATCAACTTGTTGCAAATGGTAAGGTTGAAAGTAAATTTAATATAAGTTTTTTTACAAATGCTGACTCAAGAGAAGCTGAGCTAGCTGGAATAGCAAGTTCATTTATGGGCTCAATTTTTTCTATACTTGTTTGTTTAATGATAGCTTTTCCTGTTGCGGTTCTAGCTGCAATCTATCTTGAAGAATTTGCCCCTAAAAATAGATTTACCGATTTTATTGAAGTAAATATAAATAACTTAGCAGCAGTTCCATCTATAGTTTTTGGTCTATTAGGGTTAGGAGTTTTATTGGCTATATTTCAATTACCAAGATCTACACCATTAGTTGGAGGTATCACTTTGTCCTTAATGACCTTACCAACAATAATTATAGCTGCTAGAGCATCATTAAAAGCGGTTCCACCAAGTATAAGAGAGGCAGCACTTGCTATGGGAGCAAGTCGAATGCAAACCACAATGCATCATACAGTTCCTCTTTCTATGCCTGGTACGTTATCAGGAACAATAATTGGTTTAGCTCAAGCCTTAGGAGAAACTGCACCCCTAATTTTAATTGGAATGGTTGCTTTTGTTAACACGATACCTGGATCACCCATGGATCCTGCTGCAAGCTTACCAGTTCAAATTTATATTTGGGCTGAAAGTGCTGAAAGGGGATTTGTAGAAAAAGTTTCGGCATGTATAATGGTCTTACTTGGCTTTTTAATAATAATGAATTTATTTGCCCAAATAATAAGACATAAGTTTGAGAAAAAATGGAGTTAAAATGATAAAGATTAAAGCAAAAGATGTTGATGTTTTTTATGGAAAAAAACAAGCGCTCTTTAATATAAGTTTAGATATTGAGGAAAATCAAGTAACGGCATTAATTGGTCCATCTGGTTGTGGTAAATCAACTTTCCTAAGATGTCTTAATAGAATGAATGATGTAATTGATATCTGTAGTGTTAAAGGAGAAATTTTAATTAATGATTTTAATATCAATGATAAAAGTTGTGATGTCGTAAGACTAAGAGAAAAAATTGGTATGGTTTTTCAAAAACCCAATCCTTTCCCAAAAACTTTATATGAAAATGTATCTTACGGTCCAACAATTCATGGTATGGCTCAATCAAAACAAGAAATGGATGAAATTGTTGAAACTAGTTTGAAAAAGGCTGCACTATGGGAAGAGGTAAAAGATAGGTTGCATGAACCTGGAACTGGATTATCTGGGGGACAACAGCAAAGACTTTGTATTGCTAGAGCGATTTCTGTAAGACCAGAAGTTATATTAATGGATGAGCCTTGTTCAGCATTAGATCCTATAGCAACAGCGCAAATTGAAGAATTGATTGATGAGTTAAAAAAAGAGCACACAATAATAATTGTAACTCATTCTATGGCTCAAGCAGCACGTGTTTCTCAAAATACAGGTTTTTTTCATTTAGGACAATTGATTGAACATGGATCTACTGATAAAATATTTAAGAATCCTGATAATAAAAAAACGCAAGATTATATAACAGGGAGGTTTGGATAATGTCTGAAGCACCACATACAGTCAAATCTTACGAAGAAGAACTAAAAAATCTTAATGCTAATATAATTAAAATGGGAAGTGCATGTGAAGATTCTTTAGGTAAAGCAATTCAAGCCATTACAACAAGAGATAACAATATTGCAGAAGCTGTTATTCAAGAAGATGAAAAAATAGATAAATATGAGACTTTAATTGAACAGCAAGTTGTGAATTTAATTGCTTTAAGACAACCTATGGCAATTGATTTAAGAGAGACAGTAACGGCTTTGAAAATGTCTTCAGATTTAGAAAGAATAGGTGATTTAGCAAAAAATATATCTAAGAGAACACTTTTGCTTAACGAAAATCTTCCAAAGAACTTGGTAGACTCATTGAATAGAGTATCTACCAATGTTCAAAAACAATTAAAATCAACATTAGATGCTTATCTAGAAAGATCTGCGCCAATGGCAGTAAATGTTTGGGAAGGTGATGAGCAAATAGATGATCTAACAAATCTTTGTATGCAAGAAGTTATAAAATATCTTAAAGAAAATGAAAAAAATTTAGAAGATGGAACCCATTTATTGTTTGTAACTAAAAACATAGAGCGTATTGGTGATCATACTACAAATGTTGCAGAACAAGTTTATTATTTAGTTAAAGGCGAATATTTAGAAGGTGATAGACCCAAGGGAACAGAGCCAATTGTAACCGGAGAAAAATGATTTATGTCAGCTCATGTTTTCATAGCTGAAGATGAAGCATCAATTGTTAGTTTGTTAAAGTACAATCTTGAAAAAGAAGGTTATAAAGTCAGTCATTCAGAAAATGGAGAAGATGCTCTTAAACAAATAAAATTAAAACAGCCAGATTTAATATTAATGGATTGGATGTTACCAGAATTATCTGGTGTTGAAATTTGTAAAAACTTAAAAAAAGATAATAAGTTTAATGATATTCCTGTCATTATGTTAACTGCAAAAGGGGAGGAAGAAGACAAATTAAAAGCATTTGATACAGGTGCAGATGATTATGTAACTAAACCTTTTAGTCAAAAAGAATTGAATGCTAGAATTAAATCTTTATTGAGAAGATCTAAACCTCAATCATCATCAGATATTGTAGAATTTACTGATTTAAAAATAGATCGGATTACAAAAAGAGTTTATAGAAAAGATAAAGAAATTACTTTGGGTCCAACTGAATTTAAACTCTTAGATTTTTTTATCAAAAATCCAAAAAGAGTTTATTCAAGAGAACAACTCTTAAACAATGTTTGGGGAGAAAATATATATGTTGAGTCTAGAACAGTTGATGTTCATATTAGAAGATTAAGACAAGCAATTAATATACAAAATACAAAACCTTTAATTAGAACAGTAAGATCAGCTGGTTATTCTTTAGAATCTTGAAGATCTTTGGGTCTTATAAATTTTTTTAATACTCCCTTTTTCTCAACTTCATTCCAGGATTTAATATCAAACTCAATTTTTGCAAATGCTGCTGTTGGGAATTTATAATTCATTAGTTTAAAATTATTCGTATTATGATTTTTTGTAAGATTTCGTACTAAATTTTTCACTGATGGTTCATGGTTTATAATCAAAATTGATTTATATTCACTGGATATTTCTTTAATTTTTTTTACAATTGCATTCTCATCAACTAAATATAAATCTTTTGAAAAGTTTTTTTTGTTCTTTTTGATGATGAAATTAATGCATAATCAAATTCAAATTTTTTTTTAACAAAAAATTCACAAATCATTTTTGCATTTTTCTTGCCTCTTTTAGTAAGTGGTCTATCAAAATCATTAATACTTAAATCATCCCAACTAGATTTTGCGTGTCTCATGACGTATAATTGATACATAAAATCTAAATATATGACTGCTTTAAAAAAACAACATAAAGAAGAGTTGAAATCTAAATATATAAATAGAGAGCTTTCTTGGTTAAAATTCAACGATAGAGTACTTTTAGAGGCGCAAAATATCGAAAATCCTCTTTATGAAAGAGTAAAGTTTTTATCAATTGCTGGGTCTAATCTAGATGAATTTTTTATGGTCCGTGTAGCTGGGTTATATAGTCAAATAAAACAAGAAGTTGACTCACTAAGCTCTGATGGTTTGACACCTGAAGAGCAAATGGATGAGGTAGTGCTTGAAACTAAGAAACTATTAAAAAAACAGAACAAAATTTTTATTCAACTGATTATGGAATTAAAAAAAAATAATATCAATTTAGTTAAACCAGTTAATTTAAATACTAAGGATAAAAAAAAACTTTTAGAAATATTTAAAGAAGAGATTTACCCTTTATTAACACCATCAGCAATTGATCCTGCACATCCATTTCCATTTATAATCAATCAAGGAAGAGCAATTGTAATGAAGTTAAGAAAAAAAAATAAAAAAAGGATTTTAAACTCAATAATAGTAATACCAAAAGCATTATCTAGATTTATTGAAATTGAGTCTTCAAAAAATCATAAGAAATTTGTGATTCTAGATGATGTGATAAGTTTTTTTGCTAATGAAATTTTTCCAGATCATGATTTAGAAAAGAAAATGATTTTTAGAGTAATAAGAGACAGCGATGTAGAGATTCAAGAGGAAGCAGAAGATTTGGTTAGATCTTTTGAATTAGCTTTAAAAAGACGTAGAACGGGTGATATTGTTCGTTTAGAGGTTCTTGAAAATAGTGATAACGAATTGATAAGATTTATAACTAATAAATTAGATATAAATCCTGACTATATTTATGATGTTGCTGGCCTTGTTGGAATTCAAGATATAGATCAAATATGTAAAGTAAAAAATCCAAAATTAAGATTTAAACATTTTACACCTAGAGAAGTTGAAAGATTAAAAGAATATAATGATAATTTTTTTGAAACTATTAAAAAGAAAGATTTAGTTGTTCATCATCCTTTCGAAACATTTGACTCAGTAATTGAATTTTTAAACCAAGCAGCAAATGATAAAAAAGTTATAGCTATAAAACAAACTCTATATAGAACAACTCTAGACTCACCTATTGTTAAAGCTTTAATAACAGCTGCAGAAAACGGAAAAACAGTTACCGCTTTAATTGAAATTAAAGCTAGATTTGATGAGGAAGCTAATATTCAACTATCAAGAAGTTTAGAAAAAGTAGGTGTTCAAATTGTTTATGGTTTTGCTAAATATAAAACTCATGCAAAATCATCATTAGTTTTAAGAAGAGAACAGGGTAAAATACAAACTTATTTTCATTTAGGAACTGGCAATTATCATCCAGTAAATGCTAAAATTTATACTGATTTGTCTTTATTTAGTTGTGATAAGAAAATGGCATCAGATGTTGAAAAGTTTTTCAATTATGTAACAGGATACGCAAAACCAAAAAATTTAAATAAAATTTCTATTTCGCCAGTAAATATGAGGCAAACCTTAAATGAAAATATTGATGCTGAAATTAAAAATTCTAAAAATGGAAAATTTGCAGCTATTTGGGCAAAAATGAACTCTTTAGTAGATCCAGAAATTATTGATAAATTTTATGAAGCTTCGAATGCTGGTGTAAAAATTCATTTATTTGTAAGGGGTGTTTGTTGTTTAAGACCAGGAGTAAAAGATAGATCAGAAAATATATTTGTAAAAAGTATCATAGGAAGATTTTTAGAGCATTCTAGAATTTACTGCTTTAGTAATGGTACAAAAAAAATGCCTAATAGAAATGCAAAAGTATATATTTCGTCCGCTGATTTAATGCCGAGAAATTTAAATCGAAGGGTAGAACTTCTAGTCCCAATTGAAAATGAGACTGTTCATGAACAGATCTTAGATCAAATAATGTTGGCAAATTATCTTGATACTAATCAGAGCTGGGAACTTGAAGCTGATGGTAATTATAAAAAAATTAAATATAGTAAGAGCGATTCCTTTTCAGCTCATGAATATTTTATGAATAATCCGAGCTTATCTGGAAGAGGTAAAGCTAAACTAAGAATGCAGCCTAAACAACTGCACTTAAGATTGATTAAAAGTGGAAGTAATTAAAAGTAAAAATAGTTTAAAATTAAATCAGGCAAAATTAGCTATAATAGACATTGGATCAAACTCTATAAGAATGCTAATTTATGAAGATTTCAGTTCTTCTCGTGTGCCTTTTTTTAATGAAAAAGCAGTTTGTGAACTTGGAAAAAATTTAGATAAATCCAAAAAACTTCACAGATCTGGTACCGAATATGCTTTAAAAGTTTTAAAAAGATTCTCTGAAATTTTAAATGTTTCAAAAATCACAAATCTTAAAATCATTGCAACAGCAGTTTTAAGAGAAGCAACTGATACAAAACCATTTATTAATGAAGTTGAAAAACTTTTTAAAACTAAGATTAATATATTATCTGGTGAAGAAGAAGCTGATTGCTCAGCTGAGGGAGTAAAAATAGGCTTTGAAAATGTCAATGGATTAGTTGCTGATCTTGGAGGTGGAAGTTTAGAATTAGCTCGAGTTGAAAATAATATAGTTACTAATAAAACCTCATTACCTGTTGGAGTTTTAAGATTATTAAATAATCCTATAGTTAAAAAAAGAAATTTAGCAAAATATATCAAAAAATTATTAAGAGAAGAAAAATGGCTTTCAAAAAAGAAATTTAATAATCTATATTTAGTTGGAGGTACCTGGCGAGCATTATTTAAATTACATCTTTTTCAAAATAATCATCCGGTACATATAATTCATCAATATAGTATTGATAACAATGTTTTATCTAAGTTTGTTGAAAAAATTTCATCTTTTAATAAATCTAAACTTAAAACAGTTGAGTATATTTCAAAATCTAGAACAGCGTATTTACCTTATAGTTGCATTATACTTGATGAAATTATGAAAGTTACAAATCCAAGAAATATAATTTGTTCTATAAGCGGTTTGCGTGAAGGTTCTTTATCAATTGACTATTTTAAAGATGTAAAAGAATCAGAAATTTTTTATAAAGCACTTGAGAATATTGCAAAAAAAAGAGGTGATCTAGGATCGAACTATAAAAAATATTATGATTTTATTCAGCCAGTTTTTGAAGGCAATGAACATTTTAATAAGAAATTATTATATCTGGCATGTGTATTAAGTCATATGGATTGGGGATTAGGAGCATTTCAAAAAGCTGAATTGGTATTTCAAGAAACAATAAATACTCCTTTACTTAGATTGACTCATAAAGAAAGAATACAATTAGCTTTGTCATGTTATTGGCGGTACTGTAGTATCAAGTATAATCCAAAGATGGAGTATCTAACTTTTTTAAATAATAATGAAATTTTTTCAAGCAAACAAGTTGGAGCAGCATTGAGATTTTCACAATCATTGACCTCGATATCTACGATATTTCTTGAAGAGTTTAAATTGTATAAAAGAGGTAATGCTGTATTTTTAAAAATTCCATCACAACATCAAGAAATAATCTCAAAACAAGTTACTAAAAGAT
>CACGAM010000011.1 GCA_902571055.1 uncultured Pelagibacteraceae bacterium
AGCTTTTCTGTATTTTTGAAATAATTTAAAACCTTTAATTCTCTCTATCGAAAATGACACCTTTTCATCAAAAGCATCATGATTTAATTCATAATCAGCATAAACTTTTAGTAAATCAATTTTAGATACTGCATTAGCCAAACCCCACATAAGATTTTGCATTCCACCAATAGTTGGTGGAAAAGTTCTTGTAACAATCAAGTTCATTAAATTATTTCCACTTAATATTACAGCCCATACTTGGAATTTGCTCTTTGGGTCCATTACCTGTCTTCGATATTTGTGTCATTGCTAATAAAAGATCGCTATCTCCATCTCTTATTGGTTTTAAGTCTTTTAGCTCTCTTATTCTCCCCCTATATTGAAGCTCCAAATTTCCATTATATCCAAAAAAATCAGGTGTACATACAGCTCCATATTTTTTTGCAACTTCTTGTGTTTCATCATGTAAATATGAAAAATTAAAATTATTTTTTTTTGAAAATATACTCATATTTTCAAATGAATCTTCTGGATAATTTACAACATCATTAGAGCAGATTGCTAAAGAATTCACTCCTAATTTTGAGAGTACATTACAATCTTTTACAACATCAGATATAATAGCCTTAACATATGGACAATGATTACAGATGAACATTACTAATGTTCCATTTTTACCTTTTAGATCCTCTAAAGTTAAAAATTTATCATCTGTTGATTTTAATTTAAAATTTTCAGCTTGTTTTCCAAAATCGCATATTGGTGTTTTTGTAAGTGACATGTTATGATTATTTATAATTTATGTTTTACGATTTGGAAGATAAAAAACCAAAAAACTCTGGTGAAAATTGGGTCGCACCTAATGCTGTAGTAATAGGTGATGTTACATTAGAAAAAAATACCAGTGTTTGGTTTAATGCTACTTTAAGGGGAGATATAGAAAATATCCACATAGGCGAGGGGTCAAATGTCCAAGACAGTTGCGTACTTCATACTGACCCGGGATATCCTTTAAAAGTTGGAAAAAATGTTACTGTGGGTCATTTAGTAATGCTTCATGGTTGTTCCATTGATGATAATAGTTTAATAGGTATTGGTGCAGTTTTACTTAATGGATCAAAAATTGGAAAAAATTGTCTAATAGGCGCTAGAGCATTAATTACTGAAAATAAAGTAATCCCAGACAATTCATTAGTTATAGGATCTCCTGGAAAAATTGTAAGACAGGTCACAGAGGAAGAAGTTGAAGCAATGAAGCAAAATGCAATTAGATACCAAAATAATTGGAAAAAATATTTAAAGTCTATTTTTTAAAGAAAATAATTAAAATATAGTATTTAACTATTTTTTCATGTTAAATTTAAACTTAATTCTTCAAGAAGCAAATAATTCTAAAGCCCTTAATAATTTTTTGTCTGCGATTGGCCATTATAAGAAAGCATTAAAATTAAGTCCGAATAATACTAAAATTTTGTATGAACTTGCAAGTATTCATAGATCTTTAGGTAATAAATCTCAGGCTGAAAAATATCTTACAAATATAATAAACCTTGAACCAAATAACACCAAATCTCACAGGATGTTAAGTTCTCTTATTAATTATAGAGATAATGAAGAGCATTTAAAAATTATGTTGAAAATATTTAATTCTAAAGAATTAAATGAAGAAGGACTAATAGATTTGGATTTTGCATTAGGTAAGGCTTACGAGGATAAATTAGACTATGAAATATCATTCAAACACTACAAAAACGCAAATGATAAAAAACACCAATTACTTGGATCAAATATACAAAATTTAGAGATACACTTCGAACAAATTCTTCAAACTTATAATAAACTCAATTTTGATGCAAAACCTTTAAAAATATTAAGTGAAAAAAAAATTATATTTGTTTGTGGAATGCAAAGATCTGGAACAACATTGGTTGAGCAAATAGTCTCAAAACATATGGATGTATACGGTGCTAATGAATTAAATGTTTTACTAGAAGCTATTAGAAATAATTTTTTAACCAATTTTAATTTAGATCATTTTAAAATACTTGAGAAATTTAAAAAGGAGGACAACATTTTTGAACAAGCGTATTTAAATAAGTTTTCAAAATTTAAAATTAATGAAAAAAATATTACAGATAAAGCAAACGAAAATTTTAAATGGATTGGGTTAATCAAACTTTTTTTACCAAATTCAATTATTTTACATTGTGAGAGAAATCCCTCAGACACTTGTTTTTCTATTTATAAAAATAATTTTAATTCAAAAAATATGAATTGGTCTTCAAAACCAGATCATATAGCAAGATATTATAAACTATATAATAAAACTTTAAAATTTTGGAACAAGGTTTGTGGAGATTTTTTTTACAATATTAATTATGAAAAACTTGTAAATAACAGTGAAAATGAGATTAAAAAAATAATTAAAAATTGTGGTTTAAACTGGGATAGTAATTGTCTGGAATTTTACAAAAATAACAAAACATTCATTGGTACAACATCTGCAGTACAAGCCCGAAACCCAATATATTCAAGCTCTATTAGTAATTACTCCAATTATAAAAAATATATTCAATTTTTTTAATCTTTCAAAGATAGAATTTTAGTATTAATTTTTAAATTTGGGAATTTTTTATTAATAATTGATTTAATTTTTTTGAAAGAATTTTTATGTATTTTATTTTCTATAATACGGTCAAATTTTTTACTATTATTTACAATTTTAGCACCACCACAATCTTCATGATTAATCACTATTAATTTTTTAATTTTATGAATTTTAATAGAGGTTGATAAATTTTCCAAAAAGGTGGATTGCCAATTTTTAAATTTTTTGTGGGTTACCCCAACACCTGCACCTGCGATAGTAAATGAGCTATATTTACCTGTTAGTTTTTTGTTTTTTAAATATTTATACACTTTTGGTTGAAATCTTGGATCAATACAAGACAACACCATAGCTTCATACTTTTTCATTATGGAACTAACCAACTTTCCTTTTTATTTTCAAAGTCAAACTTAGCTCTTCTATGTCCTTTTGCTGCTAAATAAAGCCATTCAACAGATTTAACCTTACATTGAATAACTGTAAAATTTTTATAACCTTCTTCACTCTGTTCCATCGTGTAATCAAAATCTTCTAATTTTGAAATCATTCCTGAGGTTGGATTATTTGAAATTGTTCCAGGCGGATCATCAGTTAAATAACACCTTCTACTTATATGTTGTGTTTTTTTCCAAGACTCCTCAGTTATAGAATTTTTATTATTAATTATGCATTCTACTTTTACTCGCAATTGAATTTTTTCTTCTTTATCATAAAAAACTAGTGATGCATTTTTGTTTTTATTTAAAATATTTATTTTGGAAGATCTTAAATCAGTATGAAATTGTAAAAGATTATTACCTCTATCTGATTTTCTTAACACAACTATTCTGCCATCAATTTCGTTTTGGTCGGAACAAATAAATACTGGAATTCTAAAGGGTGAATTTCTATTCTTTACAGCGTCATCAAGCATTGACCAGTACTTATTTTGAATTTCTTTTAAATCTTCATAGTATGCTGGCTGCATACAATATTACTTCCTAAATCTCTTGATTAAGCTAGAAGTATCTAATCTGTTTCCACCCATATCCTGTACTTCTGAGTAATATTTATCTACAAGTTCTGTTACAGGCAACAATGAACCATTATTTTTAGCTTCGTCCATTGCAATTTTAAGATCTTTTCTCATCCAATCTACTGCAAAACCAAAATCAAATTTGTCATCTATCATAGTCTTGTATCTGTTTTCCATTTGCCAAGATTGAGCTGCACCTTTAGAAATAACTTCGATTACATCTTCCATATTTAAACCAGCTTTCATACCAAAATTAATACCTTCTGATAATCCTTGCACTAAACCAGCAATACATATTTGATTTACCATTTTTGCTAGTTGTCCATTTCCCGGTCCACCCAATAGTTTCATTTTCTTACTGTAGCACTCAATTTTGTCTTTAGCTTTGTCAAAGTCAGCTTGATCCCCTCCTATCATTACAGTAAGGGCACCATTTTCTGCTCCAGCTTGTCCACCTGAAACAGGAGCATCTAAAGAACCAAAACCATTTTTTTTTGCATAGTTATAAATTTCTTTTGCTATTTTTGCAGACGCAGTTGTATTATCAATATAAACTGATCCTTTTTTAATACTTTTAAATGCTCCTTTATCACCAAAGGTCACTTCTCTTAAATCGTTATCATTTCCAACACAGGTAAATATATACTCAGCATCTTTTGCTGCCTCTTCAGGCGTATTAGCCAATTTACCTTTATATTCACCAATCCATTTTTCTGCTTTTGATTTTGTTCTATTAAAAACAGTTACATTATGTCCACCTTTTGATATATAACCAGCCATCGGATATCCCATGACACCAAGACCAATGAAAGCTACGTTACAAGTCATTTATTATGTTTAAAAATTTAAGTTTAAAAGTAATTTTATTTGGTTTCATATTTACATTTTTTTCAAGTTTTGGACAGAGTTTTTTTTTAGGGTTATTTAATACTAGTATAAGAAACGAATTATCAATTACACATGGACAATTTGGTTCAATTTATGCTTCAGCAACTTTGCTTAGTGGTTTTGTTTTAATTTGGTTTGGAAAAAAAATAGATGATATAAATATATCTAAATTTGCATTTTTTGTAATTTTATTGTTATCATTTTCTAGTTTTTTTTTTTCAACCATATCATCAACTTTATTATTATTCCTAGCTATATTTTTAATGAGATTTTCTGGCCAGGGCATGATGTCTCACACAGCAACTACTACTGTATCGAGATATTTTACAAAATCTCGTGGGAAAGCCTTAAGTACCAGTTGGTTTGGTTTGTCTTCAGCTGAATTTATTTTACCTGTATTAATTATTTATCTTTTATCAATTTATGATTGGAAAACTATATGGAAATCTATTTCTCTAATAGTTTTACTAATTTTGCCTTTAGCTCCTTATTTTTTGGTAAAGAATCTCAATTTCGAGTCTAGAGAAACAGATGGAACAGGGAAACAAAAAGAAAAAAATATTAAAAATTGGAAAAGAATTGAAGTTTTAAAAGATTATAGATTTTATATTATTTGTGCAAACATGTTGGCTATGCCTTGGATAGCAACTGGAACTTTCGTTTATCAATCATTTATTTTAAGCTCAAAAAATTGGGGACCTTATATAATTGCACAATCCTTTATGGCTTACTCAATTTTGTCTGTTATAACTTTAATCATATCTGGAATTTTAATAGATAAATTTACTAGCAGAAAATTAATTGTTTATATGAATATACCTTTATTGATTTCAGTCATTATAATCATTTATTTTGATCAGTCTTTTACAGCTTTTGTTTTTCTTGGATTAATTGGAATATCTAATGGATTTGCAAACGTACTAGGGTCTTCAACATGGGCAGAAATTTATGGTGTAAAGTATATTGGATCAATAAAAGCCCTGACAACTGCGTTGATGGTATTTGCAACCGCATTTGGAACTGCTTTGTTTGGTTATTTAATAGATAGGGGTTTTTCTATAGAACAAATAGCGATGATATCAGCAATATACATATCGATTTCCCTTATTTCTTTATTTTTTATAAGAGGAAAACTAAGTCCTGAATTATCTAATTAAAACTTGATTTATTCCTCTACCAAGTATAAATACCTCGCATGGCTAGAGTAACAGTAGAAGATTGCATCGATAAAGTTGATAGTCCTTATGAGTTAGTGCTCGTTGCCAAAGAAAGAGCAACGCAACTAAATTCAGGTCTAGAAGCAACTGTTGATAAAGATAATGACAAAAATACTGTTATAGCGCTTAGAGAAATCGCTAATGAAAATGTTAAAGTTTCAGATTTAACTGATAGTGCAGTTTATAAATTAAGAAAACATGTGGAACAAGTTGATGAGACATCTGAAGAGGATGAGGAAGTAGGTGATGATTTTGAAAATCTATATAAAGGTGAAATTTCAAAAAGTGGTGTTCCTATACTGCCATCTAAAAGAGCAAGAAAAATACCAGAAAAAATACAAGTATCTAAAGACGATTTAAACGAATTACAAAATTCAACAGATCAAGTTTCACAAGAAATTCCTAGCGAAGAGAGCGGAGAAAACGAAGTCTCAATTGATGAATTAAAAGATCAAGAGACTGCCGAAGCATTAGATGCTTCCGATACAAACGATCAATAATTTATTTATATTTCTTTTAAAAAATTTCTTAATAAATTATAATAAATTCATTCATAGTTTATGGAAAAATCATTAATTATCGCATGTGATGGTGAAGCGGCTAGTGGAAAAAGCACCGGAGCAAAATTAATATCAAAAAAATACAAGTTATTACTTATTAATTCTGGATTACTTTATAGATATGCGAGTAAATTGATTATTGAGAACAAACCTAAAAATTTAATTATGTTTTTAAATAAAAAATTTAAGAATATTAATTATAAAAATATATCAAAACTAAATCTTCATACACAAAAAATAGATGAACATGTAGGTCCATTAGCTAAAATTAAAAATGTTAGATTAATTATGAAGAAAACACAAAAAAAATTAATTAAAAATAACAAAAAAATTTGTGTTGAGGGTAGGGACATTGCATCCACCATATTAAAAAAAAATCCTAAATATGATATTGCATTTTACTTTAAATGTAGTCTTAAAAAAGCAAGCTATAGGAGATGGGTTGATTTAAAAAAAAAAATACCATTAAAAGAAGTTAGTAAATCTTTAAGTAAACGTACCTCAATGGATAAAAAAAGAAAGCATAGTCCACTAAAAAAAGCTAAAGATGCAATTTTGATAAGAACAGACATTTTAAATAAAAAGAGGATGTTAAAGAAAATGTCAGATGCTATTGAAAAAAAAATTAATTAAATTCTTTGATGATTTTTTCCCTGTGCTCGTCTAAATCTGGAATGTCCCCACGAGTTTTTTCATCTTTATATGTGGACATTTTGATTGGATTACCTGCAAGTTTAAAATCTCCAATAACTTTATGATAAGCTTTCACGATCATATTTCTCGCCTCTACCTGAGGATTTTCAACTGCTTCTTTTATATTAAAAATTGGACCGCATGGAATTTTCAAACTTTCTAAATTTTTTACCCATTCATTTGTGGTTTTATTAATCAGTTTTTGTTCTAGAATTTTTTTTAATTCATTCATGTTTTCACTCCTCGAAGAATTTGATTTGTATTTTTCATCCATTATTAAATCTTTGAGATCTAAAGCATTACATAAATTTTCAAATAATTTATCATTACCTGCAGCAATTATTATGTAACTATCTTTTGTCTTAAAAGCCTCAAATGGAGCTATCGATGGATGACGTGATCCCATTGGTTTAGGAATTTCATTTTTAGATAAATATCTTGCAATTGCGTTTTCAAGAATTGCAATTTGACAATCTAACATAGATACGTCTATGTACATCCCCTTACCTGTTTTTTGTCTATCACTCAAAGTTGCTCTTCCAAAATCTGTTAAATTATCGTCACGACTTCTATCAATTTTAATTGTTATTCCTTTTGAATTCTGAAATAGCTCTGTGTTGCTATTTAATGAGAATAAATCTGGACCTTTTGTTTTATTATCTGATACAACCTTAGGTGTATATTCAGAGACAGCTTTCTTAATAGCCTGAGACAATACTTTGTTCATTTAACTCCCTTTTTTATACTTTATAAGTAAAACAACTATATGTTGTGTGCAGATTTCTGTAATATACTATATAAAATAGAAATCAATAGAACATTTATAGAACACACAAAAAAAATATGCAATAAAAAAATTAAATAAATATACAAATATCAACATGCAAAATGAAAAGAAAATAGACCCCTTTGGTTTTAGAGAATATGACGCAAGATGGCTATTCCCAGAAAGTATTAATGAAATGGGAATCGAATCTGTAGGAAAAGGATTTGGTACTCAAGTCATTAAAAAAAACAAAAATCCAACTGTAATCGTTGGGCATGATTATCGATCCTACAGTGAGAATGTTAAAAAAAATTTTGTAAAAGGATTAATTTCAACGGGATGCAATGTAAAAGATATAGGGTTGTGCCTTTCTCCTACAGTATATTTTTCACAATTTAAATTAAATTCAGATGCAGTAGCTATGATAACAGCAAGTCATAATGAAAATGGATGGACTGGCATAAAAATGGGTATTGAAAAAGGTTTAACACACTGCAAAGATGAAATGTCAGATTTAAAAGATATAGTACTAAATGAAAAGTTTGTAACTGGATCTGGAAAATATGAGGAAATAAAAGAATTTAATAAAGTTTATATTAGTGAACTTAGTAAAAATAAATTAAAAAAAAAATTAAAGGTTGTTGCTGCGTGTGGAAATGGAACGGCAGGTATATTTGCACCAGAAATATTAAGAAGAATAGGTTGTGAGGTGATAGAGTTAGATTGTAATTTAGATTATACATTTCCAAGATATAATCCTAATCCTGAAGATATGAAGATGCTTCATGAAATTGCAAAGTGTGTTAAGGATAATAGTGCCGATGTTGGGTTTGGATTTGACGGTGATGGGGATAGAGTTGGTGTAATAGATAATATTGGTAATGAAATATTTGCAGATAAAATAGGATTATTAATTGCAAGAAATATTTCTAATACTCATAAAAATACTAAATTTGTTGTAGATGTAAAATCTACTGGATTATTTATGAATGACGAAGTTTTAAAAAAAAATAATTGTAAAACTATTTATTGGAAAACTGGTCATTCTTATATTAAAAGAAAAGTCAATGAAGATATGGCAATAGCGGGTTTTGAAAAAAGCGGGCATTTCTTTTTTAATCATCCGTTAGGTTACGGATTTGATGATGGAATAAATTCTGCAATACAAGTTTGTAATTTGTTAGATAACCAAACAGAAAAATTAAATATTCTTTTAAATAAATTACCTAAAACATTTCAAAGCCCTACGATGGGACCATATTGTAAAGATGACGAAAAATATAAAGTTATCGATGATATAATAGTAAAAATTAACAAACTAAAAGATGAAAATTTTAAAATCGGTGGTCAAAATATTTTTGATATATTAACTGTTAATGGTATTAGATTTACATTAGAAGATGGATCATGGGGATTGATAAGAGCATCCTCTAATAAACCTTCCTTAGTGGTTGTAACTGAAAGTCCAACCTCAGAAGAAATAAAAAAAGAGATATTTTATTTTATAGATAGGCTTTTACAAGAAACAGGTAAGATTGGTGAATACGATCAAAAAATTAGTTAGTAAATTATATTTTACTCGAAAAGTGTCGACCACTATAAATTAAAGAAACGATATATAAATATTGTTCCTACAACATAAAGAAAAACTCCAAAAAGTCTTTGTGCTTTTAATTTATCCATTTTATAAACTGTATTTGCGCCTATCCTTGCCATAAAACTTGTAATTGGAACAAATAATATAAATGCAGGAATATTTATAAAACCAATACTAAAAGGTAAATTCACATTAAAATAAAAACCTGAAATTAAAAAACCTATTGAACCTGTAAAAGATATAAAAAAACCAATTGCAGCTGCACTACCGATGCATTTACTAATTGGATAACCAAGATATCTAAGAATTGGAACGTTCATCATTGCGCCTGTTATGCCCATCGGCGCCGAAACAAAGCCTGAAAACAAACCTAATATTACTCTTGGTGTAATGGAAGAATTAGGCTTAATTTTTTTAACTTTTTCTTGAGCCATCATTAAATATGCACCAAAGAAATATACGACAACTGAGAAAAATAAAACCAAAGTTTTTGTTTTCATTATTGATGCAAACAAAGTTCCTAATAAAACCCCAATAACAACAAAAATACCAAAAGTTTTTACTACACTAAAATCTACGAGTTTATTTTTATTATGTGTCATTACAGATACCGTTGATGTAAAAATTGTAATAGTAAAAGCTGTACCAACTGTTAAATGCATTAAAAAATTTTTATCAAAATTTAATGTTTCAAAAATAAAAAATAAGCAAGGAACTGAAATTAATCCACCACCTATTCCAAAGAGACCAGCAAAAAAACCTACAGCACTAGCAGCAAATATGATTAACAAAAAAAAGTGCCAATACTCATTTATAAGAAACGTTATAGACAGATAAACCTACTTAATTAAGTTATGCTAAAATACTCAAAGAAGGATCTAACAGAAACAATAAGTAAAAAACAGCCAAATATTCTACTAAGTAATTTTTTGTTTATTTTATAAACAACTTTAGCTCCTATTCGTGCCATTATCATTGTTATAGGGACAAATACAATAAAGCCTATGAGATTAATATAACCATAAGAGAACGGAGATTTTACATTGTCAATTATATTTCCACCAATAATCATTGTTGTTGTTCCTGTTAAAGCAATTAAAAAACCAACTGCAGCAGCTGTCCCAATAGATGTACGAATATCATAACCAAATGTTCTTAAAAACGGAACCATCAACGAACCGCCACCTATTCCTAAAGGCACCGATATAAATCCAATTAATAAACCTGAAATATTTTTTATCGTTTTTGAAATCTCTTTAGGATTTTCTAATAATTTATCTCTAAAGAATATAAAAAATAGACCAACACAAAATGAAAAAAAGGCAAAAAATAAAACCAAAGCTGGTGTTTTCATATTAACAGCTAAAAATGTACCTGCTAGAACACCAAGCACAATTAACAAACCAAAAGTTTTAACCATTTTAAAATCAACAGCTTTATATTCCATATGTGTTTTTGTAGAGATGACTGAAGTTGGAATAATAATTGCGAGTGATGTTCCAACTGATAAATGCATTCTTGTTAAGATATCAAAATCAAGTACGCTAAAAGCATAGTATAAAGCAGGTACCATTATAATTCCTCCACCAACACCCAACAATCCTGCCATAAAACCAGCTACAGTAGCTGCAATAGCTAAAACTGTAAGTAAATTTATAATTGTACTAGTATCTATGTTTTCCATTAAATTGAAGCTTGATTTGCTTTTTCATTATTTTGAGCAATATCCATGATGTGTTTTGCTTTTTGAAAATCAGAGTCTCTTGCCATCATATTGTCGCTTAAATATCTTTTCCACTCTTTAGAACCAGGTTGTCCATGATACAAACCAACAGTATGTCTCATTATATGATTAACTTTAGTTCCATTTTTAACTTCCTCCTCTAAATAACTTAAAAGTTTTTTAACAATATCCTCTCTTGATAAAACATTAGTATTGTTAAAAATTTCTTTTTCTATTTCACTTAAAAAGTAAGGATTTTGATAAATTGCTCTTCCAATCATCACACCATTACAATTTTGTAAATGATTTTTTATTTGGTCTATTGAGGTAATACCGCCATTTATAATAATTTCTAAATCTGGGTTTGATTTCTTTATTTCATATACCATTTTATAGTTTAGCTTAGGAATATTAAGGTTTTGCTTTGGCGTTAACCCTTTTAAAATAGCTTTTCTGGCATGTAGAATAATAGTCGACGACCCAGCATCCTTAATTTTATTGATAAACATATTAAGATAATCAAATTCTTCAGTATTATCAAAACCAATTCTTGTTTTTGCAGTAACTGGAATTTTACAAGAATTAGACATTTCATTAATACATTCTGCAACAAGATCTGGTTCTTTCATTAAACACGCACCAAAAGAATTTTTTTGAACTTTTTTACTTGGACACCCTAGATTAAGATTTATCTCGTCGTAACCTAAATCCTCTGAAATTTTAGCTACCTCAGATAGTTCTTTTTTATCAGAACCACCTACTTGCAGTGCAACAGGTTTTTCTTCCTCTCTAAATCCTAATATTTTTTTTCTATCCCCATGAATTGCTGACTTTGTTGCAACCATCTCTGAATACAGCATTACATTTTTGCTTATAAGTCTTAAAAAAAATCTATCGTGTCTGTCTGTGCAATCCATCATAGGTGCGACAGAAATTTTTCTATTGATCTTTTTATTAATATCCAAGTGCTTTACCCATTATTTTATCAGGTAACCAAGTAACGATTTCAGGAAAAATACATAAAATTAGTATAGCTAACGCCATTATTATCATAAATGGTATAGATCCTTTTAAAATTTCCGACAAACTTACGTCAGGAGTAATACCTTTGATTATATAAAGGTTTAATCCAACTGGAGGTGTTATTAATCCTATTTCCATATTAATAGTAAACACTATTGCAAACCAATAAGGATCGAAACCTAAAGTTGTTATAACAGGTAGTAATATTGCTGAAGTCATAACAATAACAGCAACAGGAGGTAGAAAAAATCCTGCTATTAGAAGAAATATATTTATTAAAATAAATACTACCCATTTATTCGAACTTAACTCAACCATACTTTGCGCAAGTGATTGAGTTACATAAAGTTGAGAAAGGGTGAATGCAAAAAGATATGACGCAGCAATAATAAACATTATCATTACACTCTCTTTCATAGAGACTTTAACAATGTTCCATATTTTTTTTGGTTGATAAATTTTGTAAACAACTGCAATTAATACAAAAACTAAAAATGCCCCAACACCAGATGCTTCTGAAGGCGTTGCGACACCTCCGTATAATACATATAGAACACCAGCTATGATTGCTAGGAAAGGAAGTATTCGTGGTAAAACTTCTAGTTTTTCTTTTAGAGTTGGAGGTTTCCTATTTTTTAAAGCTTTTGCAGAGTCCTTATCTATAAAATAACTGTGTATTAGTGCCCATATTGCGAACATTCCAGCTAACATAAAACCAGGTATCAAACCACATAAAAACAATCTTCCAATAGATGTACCGGTAGCAATTCCATAAACAATTAAAACGATACTAGGTGGAATTAATACTCCTAATGTACCACCTGCTGCTATGGTTCCTGTAGCTATTTGATCCGAATATCCTCTTTTTCTCATCTCAGGAATTCCCATTGTTCCAATAGCAGCACAAGTTGCAGGACTTGATCCACTAAGAGCAGCAAAAATTGAACAAGCGCCTATATTTGAAATTACTAACCCACCTGGTAATCTCCAAAGCCATCTATCTAGTCCAGTATATAAATCCTTTCCAGCAGGAGAATTAGCAACTGCCATTCCCATTAAAATAAACATTGGTATTGAAAGAAGGACGAAAGAATTAAGACCTGCATAAAATGTTTCAGCAAAAACATCCAACATCTGCAAACCTTCAAAAGCAACTAAAAGAGCTATTGATACAAAACTTAGACCAAACGCTATTGGGATTCCTGAAAACAAGACTATTAAAGTAAAGACCGCAACTATTATTGCAATTAATAATGGATCCATTAGTTTATATCTTTCTCGTCAGTAAGTTTGATTATTTCAGCGATATACTGCAAAATCATTAACCCTGCTCCAATCATCATTGATGAATACGGAATCCATAAAGGTGGATCCCAGACAGTTCCTGTTGAATAATTTTTTGTAAAAGCTTCCTCAACCATTAAAAAACCAAAATAAAATAAAATTAAAAAAAATAATAGGCTTACTAAGGAAGTAAATATTTTAAGTCTTAAAATATTTTCTTTAGATAAAAAATCATATATCCATTCCATGCTAACATGTGCCTTTTCACTTAATACATACGCACTTCCTATAAAAGTTGAAGCAACTAAAAGCATGGTTACTAATTCTGTTTGCCAAGTGATTGCTCTTTGAAAAAAATATCTTTCAAATACAAGTTCTACAATTACTAAAATTGATAAAAGCAAAGCTAAAACAGCAAAAGCTCCACATGCTTTTGCAAGTAAATCACAAAATTTTAGATAATTTTTTTTCATAAAAAAACCCCTATCTAATAAAATTAAATAGGGGTTCTTTATATATTATTTTAATCTACTGCTAAAGCCATTTCCATTAGCTTGTCACCACCTGGAACTTTTTCAGCAAATGCTTTATGAGATGATTGTTTTGCAATTTCAACCCACGCAGCATGATCTTTGGCATCCATATATACTAATTTAACACCAGCAGCTTTATAAGCTTCCTCAAACTTTTTATCTAAGTTTTCAACTTGAGCTGTCATGTATTCCTCAGCAACTTTACCTGCTTTCATTAAAGCTTTTTGTTGCTTAGCATTTAATTTATCAAAACTCATTTTTGACATTAAAATTGGTTCGTACATAAACCATAAACCAAATTTACCTGGAGGTGTTGCACATGATACCTGTTCATAAATTTTGTAACTTACAAAACTACCAGAACTTGTATTAGCACCAGTTAGTACACCAGTTTGTAAACCTGTATAAATCTCAGATGAAGGCATACTTTGAATTCCAGCACCAGCTTGTTCTAACATTTGGTTAAAAGCTTTACCGGCTGCTCTCATTACTTGACCTTTTGCATCACTTGGATTTTTAATACATTTTGTTTTTGATGCAAAACCACCACCTAACCATGCATCTGATAATACAACAACGCCAGCATCATTAATAATTTTTTTAATTTCAGTCATCATTGGACCTTTATTAAATCTTAATGCGTGATCGTGATTTTTTACCGTTCCTGGCATTAGGGTTGCGTCAAATTCTGGATGGAATTTAGATGCGTAGGCTAATGGAAAAGCAGAAATATCCAATTGGCCTGTTGTCATTGGTTTCCACTGTTCTTTTGGTTTATATAATGATTTAGCTGGATAGATTCTTATATCTACACCAACATTTGCTTTTTTCATTTCATCAGCAATTATTTGAACCATCTCGTGTCTCGGATCGAATGAACCATCAGCTCTAGGCGTACCTGGCCATTGGTGACTAGCTTTTAAAGTAACTGCATATGCAGATCCTATAGTGGTTAAAAGAAATACTAATGAAGTGAAATATAATGATATTTTTCTAAACATTTTTTTTCCTTCTGTAGTTATTAAAAAAAGTGTATTAAAGATAACTTAGGCTTAAGAGTCAAGTTGCCTAAAAGTACAAGAAATTGCATATGAATGGTCCTTTAAAAGATTTATTAGTTGTAGACTTAACAAGAGTATTGGTTGGTCCCTACTGCACAATGATATTGTCCGATTTAGGTGCAAGAGTTATTAAAATAGAGGCTCCAGAAATAGGCGACGACTCAAGAAAGTTTGGACCTTTTGTAAAAGATTACTCTGCATATTTTATGTCTTTAAATAGAGGTAAAGAGAGCATTGCTTTAAATTTAAAAAATGAAGATGATAAAAAAATATTTGAAAAAAATTTTAGCCAAAGCTGACATTCTTGTTGAAAATTTTAAGCCTGGAACTTTAGAGAAATGGGGTTTTGGATGGAAACAAGTTTCAAAAAAATATCCTAAATTAATTTACGCTTCTGCATCAGGTTTTGGACAAACAGGTCCATTGAAAGAGTTACCAGCATATGACATGGTCGTACAAGGTATGGGTGGATTAATGAGCGTTACAGGCCAACCTAATTCAGAACCAACAAGAGTAGGGACATCAATTGGTGACATTACTGCAGGATTATTTACAGCTATTGGAATAAATGCTGCTTTATATGATAGACAAAAAACAGGTAAGGGGATGTACATAGACGTATCTATGTTAGATTGTCAAATTGCAATTCTTGAAAACGCAATTGCAAGATATTTATCTAAAAATGAAATTCCTAAACCAATGGGATCACGTCATCCATCGATAGCTCCATTTGAGGCTTTTAAGACAAAAGATAGTTACATAATAATTGCTGCAGGTAATGATAAATTATTTGAAAATTTATGTAATGCTTTAGATCTCAAAGATTTAATAATGGATGAAAAATACAAATCAAATTCTTCGAGGAGTGAAAACATGAATGAATTAAAAAAAATTCTAGAACAAAAACTGATTAATAAAACCACAAATGAATGGGTAAAAAATTTAGAAAGTTTGAAAATTCCATGCGGTCCAATTTTTAATATAAAAGAAGCAGTTGAAAATCCTCAGGTAGAGGCGAGAAATATGATCGTGAAAGCTTATCATAAAGTTATTGGAGATTTTAAACTTGCAGGTAATCCAATCAAAATGTCCACATATAAAGATGAAAAAACTCGTGGGGACATTCCAGATTTAGACGAGCACAGGGAAAAAATCATCAAAGAATTTAATTAATTTTTTTTTCAATAGCATCTGACATTTTCTTTAACATCCTCTTTTTATTTAAAATGTCTGTTCTTATCAAAATTGCATCTTTAGCTTTTTTTAGTGGACTATGCTTTCTTTTTTTATCCATTGAGGTACGTTTACTTAAAGATTTACTAACTTCTTTTAATGGTATTTTTTTTTTTAAATCAACCCATCTCCTATAGCTTGCTTTTTTAAGACTACATTTAAAGTAAAATGCAATATCATATTTAGGATTTTTTTTTAATATGGTGGATGCAATGTCCCTACCCTCAACACAAATTTTTTTGTTATTTTTAATTAATTTTTTTTGTGTTTTCTTCATAATTAATCTAACATTTTTAATTTTAGCTAATGGACCTACATGTTCATCTATTTTTTGTGTATGAAGATTTAGTTTTGATATATTTTTATAATTAATATTCTTAAATTTTTTATTTAAAAACATAATTAAATTTTTAGGTTTGTTCTCAATAATCAATTTACTCGCATATCTATAAAGTAATCCAGAATTAATAAGTAATAACTTGTATTTTTTTGATATTAATTTTGCTCCGGTGCTTTTTCCACTAGCCGCTTCACCATCACATGCGATAATTAATGATTTTTCCATAAACTATGAATGAATTTATTATAATTTATTAAGAAATTTTTTAAAAGAAATATAAATAAATTATTGATCGTTTGTATCGGAAGCATCTAATGCTTCGGCAGTCTCTTGATCTTTTAATTCATCAATTGAGACTTCGTTTTCTCCGCTCTCTTCGCTAGGAATTTCTTGTGAAACTTGATCTGTTGAATTTTGTAATTCGTTTAAATCGTCTTTAGATACTTGTATTTTTTCTGGTATTTTTCTTGCTCTTTTAGATGGCAGTATAGGAACACCACTTTTTGAAATTTCACCTTTATATAGATTTTCAAAATCATCACCTACTTCCTCATCCTCTTCAGATGTCTCATCAACTTGTTCCACATGTTTTCTTAATTTATAAACTGCACTATCAGTTAAATCTGAAACTTTAACATTTTCATTAGCGATTTCTCTAAGCGCTATAACAGTATTTTTGTCATTATCTTTATCAACAGTTGCTTCTAGACCTGAATTTAGTTGCGTTGCTCTTTCTTTGGCAACGAGCACTAACTCATAAGGACTATCAACTTTATCGATGCAATCTTCTACTGTTACTCTAGCCATGCGAGGTATTTATACTTGGTAGAGGAATAAATCAAGTTTTAATTAGATAATTCAGGACTTAGTTTTCCTCTTATAAAAAATAAAGAAATAAGGGAAATCGATATGTATATTGCTGATATCATCGCTATTTGTTCTATAGAAAAACCCCTATCTATTAAATAACCAAACAAAGCAGTTCCAAATGCGGTTGCAAATACCATCAACGCAGTTGTCAGGGCTTTTATTGATCCAATATACTTTACACCATAAATTTCTGCCCATGTTGAAGACCCTAGTACGTTTGCAAATCCATTAGATATTCCAATTAATCCAAGAAAAACAAAAGCTGTAAAAGACTGATCAAAATAAATGATTATAATGACTGAAATCAATAAAGGTATATTCATATAAACAATTAATTTTCTGCTAGTAAATTTATCTATTAAAATTCCAGATATGATTAAAGTTATAACAGACAAAATTGAGTAAGCCATAAAGGATTGTGCAATTATATAAGGTCCCCAATTTTTTGAGCTTAAAATAAATGATTGATAAACGAAAGTTCCAGTTGCTATCCAAGGCATAGCCAACATGTTTGCACAAATAATATAAAATCTATAATCTTTTAAAACTTCAATTCTTTTCCAATTTTTAATATTTTTTTCTTTTTGTTTCCCTGTTCCATCTGTTTCTCTAGACTCGAAATTGAGATTCTTTACCAAAAAATAAGGAGCTAAAGGCAAAATTAGTAAAACTATTAGAGAAATAGATTTCCATATAGTTTTCCAATCATAAATTGATAAAAGATAAATAATTAATACAGGTAAAATAAATTCAGCTGAAGACAAACCAAACCAACTGGTACTTAAGGCTTTCCCACGAGATTTTGTAAAATATCTCGATACAGTAGTAGTTGCTGTGTGAGACATCATGCCCTGGCCAGAAAATCTCATTAAAAATATAGCTAGGAATAATAATAAAGTTGATGATATGGTTGAAAAAAAAAAACTAGAAAATGATAACAATAAAATTACAAAAAATGCAAATTTAGATATATTTATATCATCTATTTTTTTTCCAAACCAAATTAAAACAAAACCACTAAGCAAAGTTGCTGAAGCATAAATTGAACCAAATTGTCCATGTGTAATTGATAATTCGTTTCTTATACTAGTATTAAATAACCCTAAAAAAAAACTCTGTCCAAAACTTGAAAAAAATGTAAATATGAAACCAAATAAAATTACTTTTAAACTTAAATTTTTAAACATAATAAATGACTTGTAACGTAGCTTTCATTGGTCTTGGTGTCATGGGATATCCGATGGCTGGTTATATATCAAAAGGTGGACATAATGTAACTGTTTTTAATAGAACAAAATCAAAAGCAGAAAAATGGATTGGTGAATATAAAGGTAAATTGGCTAATACGCCTGAAGAGGCAGCAAAAGATGCTGAGTATATATTTACCTGTGTTGGAAATGATAACGATTTAAGAGAAGTGACCTTTGGTGATAAAGGAGCATTTAAAAGTATTAAAAAAGGATCAGTTTATATTGATAATACAACTGCGTCTGCAAAAATAGCAAAAGAAATTTATAACTATGCAAAAAAAAATGGTTTTGGTTCTTTAGATGCTCCTGTTTCAGGTGGACAAGCTGGAGCAGAAAATGGTGCCCTTACTGTAATGATAGGAGGGGATCAAGCTGACTTTGACAAAGCTAAAGACAAAATTGAGTGCTACAGTAAGAAAATGAAACTATTGGGTGGACCGGGAAATGGACAACTAGCAAAAATGGTAAATCAAATATGTATTGCTGGTTTAGTGCAAGGATTATCAGAAGGTATTAATTTTGGTATGAAAGCTGGTTTAAATATGGAAGATGTAATCGAAGTTATTTCTAAAGGTGCAGCTCAATCTTGGCAAATGGAAAACAGATACAAGACTATGATAGATGACAAATTTGATTTTGGTTTTGCAGTAGATTGGATGAGAAAAGATCTTAAAATTGCAATGGACGAAGCTAAAAATAATGGTTCATTGTTGCCTGTAACAGAACTTGTAGATAAATATTACTCAGAAGTACAGGATATGGGTGGAAACAGATTAGATACTTCTAGCTTAATCAAGAGATTTAGGAAGTAATATTGTATGCAGCCAGCATACTATGAAGATTTAAAAGAAATTCAAAATAAGTACTGGTCAATGCTTGATGACGCTGTAAAGAATAGAAATTCACCCTTTAGAATTCCAGTATTTATTTGTTCCGACCAAAACGAAATTGATGGCAGAATAGTTGTGTTAAGAAAATCAGATAGAGGTAATAATCTTTTACAATTTCATACTGATTTAAGATCTTCCAAAATAAATATTTTAAATAAAAACAAAAATGCATCACTAGTTTTTTATGATAAAGAAGAAAAAATTCAATTGCGAGTAAAAGTAGAATGCATAATTAATAATAAAAATTCTATAACTGAGGAGTCTTGGAAAAAAACACAACATATAAGTAGAAGGTGTTATTTAACTGATGATCCGCCTGGAACAATTTCAAATAATCCAACCTCAGGAATGATTTCAAAATTAGAAGATTTTGATTACACGATGGAACAGAGTGAAGAAGGTTATAAAAATTTTACAGTTATTCAATGTAAGGTTAAATCTGTTGAATGGCTTTATTTAGCAGCAAAAGGACATAGAAGAGCTAAGTTTGACTTTGAAAATAAAAAGGAAAGTTGGTTAGTTCCATAATGAAAAAGTATGAAGCTATGGTGTTGTCTTGTATTGATCCAAGATTTCAACCAAAAGTGTATAAATATTTAAAAAACAAAAAACTAACAGGTAAATATAGCTCATTTACTATCGCAGGTGCAGGTGTTGGGGTAACCCACAAAAAATTTAAAAATTGGCAATCCACCTTTTTGGAAAATTTATCAACCTCTATTAAAATTCATAAAATTAAAAAATTAATAGTGATTAATCATGAAGATTGTGGTGGTGCTAAAATTGTAAATAATAGTAAAAAATTTGACCGTATTATAGAAAATAAAATACATAAAAATTCTTTCAAAAAAATTAAATCAATTATTAATAAAAAATTCCCAAATTTAAAAATTAATACTAAAATTCTATCTTTGAAAGATTAAAAAAATTGAATATATTTTTTATAATTGGAGTAATTACTAATAGAGCTTGAATATATTGGGTTTCGGGCTTGTACTGCAGATGTTGTACCAATGAATGTTTTGTTATTTTTGTAAAATTCCAGACAATTACTATCCCAGTTTAAACCACAATTTTTAATTATTTTTTTAATCTCATTTTCACTGTTATTTACAAGTTTTTCATAATTAATATTGTAAAAAAAATCTCCACAAACCTTGTTCCAAAATTTTAAAGTTTTATTATATAGTTTATAATATCTTGCTATATGATCTGGTTTTGAAGACCAATTCATATTTTTTGAATTAAAATTATTTTTATAAATAGAAAAACAAGTGTCTGAGGGATTTCTCTCACAATGTAAAATAATTGAATTTGGTAAAAAAAGTTTGATTAACCCAATCCATTTAAAATTTTCGTTTGCTTTATCTGTAATATTTTTTTCATTAATTTTAAATTTTGAAAACTTATTTAAATACGCTTGTTCAAAAATGTTGTCCTCCTTTTTAAATTTCTCAAGTATTTTAAAATGATCTAAATTAAAATTGGTTAAAAAATTATTTCTAATAGCTTCTAGTAAAACATTTAATTCATTAGCACCGTATACATCCATATGTTTTGAGACTATTTGCTCAACCAATGTTGTTCCAGATCTTTGCATTCCACAAACAAATATAATTTTTTTTTCACTTAATATTTTTAAAGGTTTTGCATCAAAATTGAGTTTATTATAAGTTTGAAGAATTTGTTCGAAGTGTATCTCTAAATTTTGTATATTTGATCCAAGTAATTGGTGTTTTTTATCATTTGCGTTTTTGTAGTGTTTGAATGATATTTCATAGTCTAATTTATCCTCGTAAGCCTTACCTAATGCAAAATCCAAATCTATTAGTCCTTCTTCATTTAATTCTTTAGAATTAAATATTTTCAACATAATTTTTAAATGCTCTTCATTATCTCTATAATTAATAAGAGAACTTAACATCCTGTGAGATTTGGTGTTATTTGGTTCAAGGTTTATTATATTTGTAAGATATTTTTCAGCCTGAGATTTATTACCTAAAGATCTATGAATACTTGCAAGTTCATACAAAATTTTAGTATTATTCGGACTTAATTTTAATGCTTTCTTATAATGGCCAATCGCAGACAAAAAATTATTAAGGGCTTTAGAATTATTTGCTTCTTGAAGAATTAAGTTTAAATTTAACATGAAAAAATAGTTAAATACTATATTTTAATTATTTTCTTTAAAAAATAGACTTTAAATATTTTTTCCAATTATTTTGGTATCTAATTGCATTTTGCTTCATTGCTTCAACTTCTTCCTCTGTGACCTGTCTTACAATTTTTCCAGGAGATCCTATAACTAATGAATTGTCTGGGATTACTTTATTTTCAGTAATTAATGCTCTAGCGCCTATTAGACAATTTTTTCCAATTTTTGATCCATTAAGTAAAACTGCACCAATACCTATTAAACTATTATCATCAATGGAACAACCATGAAGCATTACTAAATGACCCACAGTAACATTTTTTCCAACTTTTAAAGGATATCCCGGGTCAGTATGAAGTACGCAACTGTCTTGGACATTTGACCCCTCGCCTATGTGGATATTTTCTATATCTCCCCTTAAAGTAGCATTAAACCAAACACTGGTATTTTTTTCTAATGTAACATCACCTATTACTACAGCATTAGGTGCGACCCAATTTTCACCAGAGTTTTTTGGTTTTTTATCTTCCAAATCGTAAAACATAAATTATAAATAATCATAACATGTCACTTACAAAAACACCAATATGCGATTTTGGAAAACAAGCTGAAAATTTTAAATTAAAATCAACAGATGATAAATTTTTAACTTTAGAGGATCTAAAAGGTAAAAATGGAACATTAGTAATGTTCATCTGTAATCATTGTCCATATGTTAAGGCTATTATATCTGATGTTGTAAAAGATTGTAATGTACTCTCAAAATTAGGAGTGAATTCTTTAGCAATCTGCTCTAATGATGTTGTAAATTATCCAGAAGATTCATTTGAAAATATGAGTATATTTTCAAAAAAAAATAATTTTAATTTTTCATATTTACATGATGAAACACAAGAAGTTGCAAAAAAATATGGAGCTGTATGTACACCTGATTTTTTTGGATATAATGGAAATTTGGAGCTTCAATATAGGGGGAGAATAAGAGAGCTAAAAGACTTAAAACCAATAAGAGATGGAGATAGCGATCTTTTATTAGCAATGACACAAATATCGAAGACAGGTAATGGACCCAAAGAGCAAATTCCAAGTATGGGCTGTAATATTAAGTGGAAATAATTTAATGAACTTGATTGTTACAAGAACTTTTCCACCAACTATTGGTGGAATGCAAAATCTTATGTGGGGTTTGGCTAATGCAGTATCTAAAATTGATTTACTAAAAGTTTATGCTGATTATGAATTAAATCATGATGCTTTTGATGAAAAGGTGTCATTTTCGATAGAGAGAATTAAAGGTTTTAAATTATTTCAAAAATACAGAAAAGCT
>CACGAM010000012.1 GCA_902571055.1 uncultured Pelagibacteraceae bacterium
AATTATTGTTGGGAAAACATTTTCGGTTATTTTATTATTTTTTGCAAAACCTATACAATTTTTTTCATTAAGTATAAATTTCAGCGCACCTTCAAAATCATTAATGTGATAGTGATTTTTAATTGATGTAATAACGTTTCTTGGATCTCTTACGATGTGGATAACACCCTGTGTATTTTGTAAATTTGTAAATTCATACTCATCGACTTTACAATTTAGGTGATGAGTTTTAAAAAATTTTGTTTTATTATCTAAATTTATAATGTCTTGCGACGGTATCCATTTTTTTTTAATTTCATGCATATCCTCATAGTTTTTTAAAATTCCATTAAAAAAAGATCTAGTAGGGTATTGAGGAATTAATTTTAAATTCCTTAAATCAGAATTTCCATCTTCTGTTGCCATTAAAGTTGAAATGAATGATCTTACCCATGTGTTCCCGCTCTTTGGATAAGACGCTAACCATATAATCATTTTATTTTTCTTTCCATTTATTAATTAGATTCATGCATATTAAAGATTTATTAATATCAAATAAGTTTAAATTATTTTTTGATCTTCCTAAAAAAAAATCTGAAACGTTTTGTATTTGGTTTGCGTAAGTCGAATATTCTGAATTTATAAATTTTCTATAATAATTTTTCCCTGTATATATCTCTATGGACGATTTATTTTTTGGTATCCAAGGATCCGATATTATTATTTTACCTCTGGTTCCTTGTATAATACATCTATTATCAAGATTTGAACTAATACTTACTTTTATTTCAATATTAATATTATTATCATATAATATTTTTGCCTCAGCATATTTGTCCACACCTGTCTCTGCTAATAAAATTTTTTTGTTTACAAATTTGAATAAATCAATGTCTTTACAAAATAACATTAAAAAGCTGATTGGATAACAACCCAAATCAAGTAATGCTCCTCCTCCAAGTTCTTTGTTGTATATCCTTGAATTAGGTTTAACCCTTGATTTAAAACCAAAATTACTTTCTATTTTAATAATTTCTCCAATATCATTCTGCTTAAATATATTAATAATCTCAGTTGTTTGTGGATGAGAATAATATGCTATAGCCTCAATAAATTTTATGTTTGTAAATTTTATTTCCTCGCTTAATTTTAAAGTATCTTGGAAATTTGTAGTTATTGGTTTTTCACACAAAATATTTTTTTTTTCTTTACAAATTTCAGAAATTAATTTTGAGTGTGAATTATTTAATGTGGCTATATAAATAGCATCAATATTTTTATTCTTTATAACTTCCTCATAATCATTAGTTATATTTACATCTGATTTGTTTTGAGATTTACTTCCTATAGAAATTAATTTTGAATTAGATGTTTCTTTTATTGCTTCTGCAAAAATCGAGCCCATACGCCCAAAACCTAATATACCCCAATTAATCATTAGTTTATCTAAATAACATTATCCTTTGCCTCTCCAAGGAATAGTCTTATCTATAATTTTCCTTAAAGTAACATCAAATAGTAATCCGAGCATACCCATTATAAAAATTGTTATCCAAATAACCTCGTATTGGAAATATTTTTTTGCAACATTCTCAACAAATCCTATACCAGTTGTACCAGCTAAAAATTCAGCAGCAACCAAAGTACCCCAACACATTCCTACTGCAACCCTAATACCAGTTAGTATTTCAGGAAGTGAATTTGGAAAAATAACATATCTTAATATTTGTTTTTTTGATGCGCCTAGTGAATGAGCAGCATGAATTTTTGAAAGTTGTGTTCCTGAAGCTCCAGCTCGTGCAGAAATAATCATTATTGATAAAGAGACCATAAAAAGTAAAAATACTTTACCTGTATTATCAATTCCTAGTACAGAAATTATAAGTGGTGCCCAGGCTAAAGGAGGCACAGGCCTATAAAGTTCAATCAAGGGATCAAAAAAACCTTTTGCAAATCTATTAAGACCCATAAATAGTCCTAAGGGAACACCAATTAATATTCCAAATATTAAACCTAAAAATACTCTCATGAACGAGTCCCAAATATGCCCGTATGGAACAGGAATTCTAAACAATTTAAAGTCACCAGTTACAATTTTTAATACTTGACCTTTAAAATTTTGTTCAACTATACCGTTTTTATTATGAACAGGATAATCTCCAGGCAATATATCTGCAATCCAGTCTGGTAGGATAAATCCAATTATTTTACTTACATCCATCATATCAATCCAAAGAAGAGGAATACTTTTATAACCAACACTTGGCTTAGACATTAAAATAAATTTATTAAAGGTATCAGATGGCTTAGGTAACCATCTGCCTGATCCTTGCTCAGAGCAACTAGGACCACTTGCAACAATTGTTCCTGCAGGGAATAGAAGTATATCTATTAATCTTAATCCACCTTGCTCCTTTTTTTGTAAGTTATCAAATTCTATAATTGCATTTTGTATTTCATTTAGAGCACCTGGTGGGTAAATACTTGCAAACTCAATTCTTCTTGCAATTTTAACAATGTTTTTTGCATAAGTGGAAGCTATCTCCTCAGTATCATCTAAATTTTTTCTATAGGTTTTTATTTCATCCTTTAAATTTTTAATCGAATTCTTAAATTGTGGGTTATGATTTTTTAATTTAAAAAATTTATCATCAATAATTTTTAGTTCTTGAGCGGCTGCATGAAACTTTAAACCTCTATTTGTTGCGGGTATTAACGGAACTTCTAAAGTATTTTCGATAGAACCTGTTCCTGATTGCACTGTTGTAATTCCCCATCCACCTTCTTTTAAAATGGCTTTTTGTCGTTCATTTCGTTCTAATTCAGTTTCAAATGGATAATCTTGCCTCTGAAAATTTGAACTCAGTAATTTTAAATCTTCAGTCATTTCTTTTATCTGTATTTTTGTTTCCATCTCCATTAATTCATCATTTGTAAGCAAAGGAATAAGCTTGGATGTTTTTTTTATAAAACTAGAAAGTATTATTTTTTGTTGATCGTTAATATCTTGTGAATTAGTAATTTCAAGATTGATTTTTTTTAGGTTTTCATTTTCAATCTTTATAATAGATGTGCTTTTGAATTCTCTTTCTTCTATTGGAAATTGATATTTTAATCCCAATAATGATTCGTTTATTTTGGCTACTTGACATAATTCATTCGCGGATTTTGGATAAAACCCCTTAGCAATATCCCAAGAATAATATAACCAAATTAATAATATTGCACTACTACCCACAATTATCCAATGAGTACCTCCTTTAGCTCTTTCAGGATTTCCAAAAACAGCATCAACTTTTTCAGTCTTTATAAGTTTTCTGCCATAAAGAATACATCCTACAATGGATACAAGAATTAGAATTGTAACGATCTGCGTAAACATCTAATTGTCTTTCCCCATGATTTCCTCTTCCATATTCCAAATCATAGAAAGAATTTCTTCTCTCTTTGAAGAAAATTCTTTATTTTTTTTAATTTCCCTTAGATCCTCTTTTAATCCCATTTCAGCAAAGGGAAGATTATACTCTTTGTGTATTCTTCCAGGCCTTGGAGCCATTACGTATAATCTTTCACCTAATAATAATGCCTCCTCAACAGAGTGAGTAATTAAAATAATTGTTTTACCGGTCTCTTTCCAAATCTTTAATACTAAAGACTGCATTTTTTCTCTTGTTAATGCATCTAAAGCACCTAAAGGTTCATCCATAAGAATTAATTCAGGGTCGTTTATTAAACATCTTGCAAGAGCAACTCTTTGCTGCATACCACCTGACAATTGATAAGTTGGAGTATTGCCAAAGCCTTTTAAACCAACAATATCCAACCATTCATCTACCCTTTCTTGTGTGGACATTGGGTTTTGTTTTTTCATCCTTAATCCAAAATTTACATTTTCAGCAACAGTCAACCATTCAAATAATGCACCCTGCTGAAATACCATTCCACGGTCAACTCCAGGACCATTTATTTCATTATTGCCCAAAGTTATTTTTCCTGAAGTCGGCCTTATAAACCCTGCAGCAATATTAAGTAAGGTTGTTTTTCCACAACCGGAAGGTCCTAAAACAGTTAAAAGTTCACCCTTCTTTATTTTAAAATTTAAATCTTTTAAAGCGTGGACTGTTTCTCCCTTTGGGGATTTAAAAATCATATTAAGATTTTGAGAAACTAAATCACTCATATAACTTTACTATATTAGAAATTTTTATAAAAAAATAGGCACCAATTAAATTGTAATTGGCGCCTATCTATTTTGTTCCTTTTACAAAGGTAAGAAACTTGTATTTACATTGCCAGATGGTGTTCCCATTCCTTTTAGGAACGCATCTAAGTTTCCACTCTCCATAGATTTTTTTGTCTCTTCAGGGGTTAAAAACTTGAAACCACTTAGCGTTTCTTTCATGTCAGCTACTTTCATTTCAGAAGCTTTTGACATTGAATTCATATCGCTTTTACCAGCTCTATATCTATCATTAGCTTCGTGAGTTACTTCAATAAAAGTTCTAAGCATACCTGGATTTTCCTTCATAAACTTGTCAGTTACTGAAGTAATATCTATACCAAGTATTCCAGCTGCTCTAGCTTCATCAACTGTTAACAATCTAGTTCCAACAGCTGTTGCAGCTTTAATTGAATTACCACCAAATAAACATGCCATTACAACATCACCGCTAACTAATGCAGCAGCTCCTTCCTCAGGGTCCATTTGAATAATATCCATTTTGCCTCTATCAGCGCCTACAACTTTCATACTTTCATCAAAAACATACTCAGCCATTGTTCCTAATGGTACAGCAACTTTCTTACCTTCTAATTCAGTTGCATTTGCTTTTGTAATTCCTGAAGCGTTAGAAGTAACACATGTTGTTCCTCCCATTCCGTATTCCATAGCAATATCAACTAACTTAATCGGTGCTTTTGATTTAACAGCATTAATAAAAGGTACTAATCCTTGAGAATAAGAAATATCAATATCTCCTGCTAACATTGCATCTGTCATTGCACCACCATTTGTGAAGTTAGTCCATTTGACAGGTACTCCAAGAGCTTTAGCAAACGCTTTTTTTTGCATGTCTTCCAAATTTGGACTTGGCCACTCTAAAAAGTAAGCAACTCTTACTTCTTTAGCAGCTGCATTTGCAACTGTTATAGACATAGTTAGAGCAACTAAACTTCCTAAAATGAAACTTATTATTTTTTTCATTTTGTCTCCATTAATTTAATTTAATAGCAGCATTTAAATTCATAAATCGATCCATGTAAATGATGAATTAATAAGACCAGAGATGCCTATTAAAGATTACACGTTTAAGTTGTGTTACTATTACACACTTTATAAATTAAAATTGTCTAGTCTTAACAAAAATTTTAGTCTAAGAATTTAATTATACTTTAAATAAAAATATGAGTTCAGAAAAAAATCCAATACCGAATTCTTTAAATGAACACTGGATGCCATTTACATCCAATAAAGATTTTAAAGAAAGACCAAGACTTATAACAAGTGCAAAAGGCGTTTACTTAAAAAACCATGAGGGACAAACTCAAATTGATGCAAGTTCAGGATTATTTTGCAATCCTTTAGGACATGGAAGAACTGAAATTATAGATGCTATTACAAATCAATTAAAAACTTTAGATTACGCCCAACCATTTCAACAAGGTTTTGGGGGTTCATTTGAATTAGCAACAAAAATAGCAAAACACACGCCAGGAAATTTAAACAGAATTTTTTACACAATTTGTGGATCTACAGCAGTAGAGACAGCAATTAAAATCAGTGTTGCATATCATAAAGCTAGAGGAGAAGGTCAAAGATTCAGATTTGTAGGTCGTGAAAGAGCTTACCATGGAATGAATATCGGTGCTACATCTGTTGGCGGAATGATCAATAATGTAAAAGCTTACGCAAGTGTTTTAATGCCAGGCGTAGTTCACATGAGACATACTCATTTAGACGAACATAAATTTGTTTCTGGTCAACCCGAAACTGGAGCAGAAATTGCAAATGATTTAGAGAGAATTTGTACAAACTTTGGAGCTGAAAATATCGCAGCTTGCATTGTTGAGCCAATCGCAGGATCAACTGGAACATTAGTACCACCAGTTGGATATTTACAAAGATTAAGAGAGCTTTGTGATAAACATAATATTTTGTTAATTTTTGATGAAGTAATAACAGGATGGGGGAGAACAGGATCAGCATTTGGCGCACAGGAATTTGGAGTAACACCTGATATTATGACAATGGCGAAAGCAACAACGAACGGAATTGTTCCTTTCGGTGTTGTTGCGTGTAAAGAAGAAATTTATGATGCAGTAATGGACAACTCGCCTAAAGGGGTAATCGAACTTTTCCATGGCTATACATATTCTGGAATTCCAATTTCCGTTGCAGCAGCATTAGCAGTACAAGATATATTTGAAAAAGAAGATATATTTAATAGAGCTAAAGAATTAAGTCCGTATTTTCAAGAAGGTTTATTTTCACTAAAAGATATTGATATAGTAGAAAATATCAGAGGATATGGAATGATGGGTGGAATTGATATTAAGATGGATGGAAGACCTGGTAAAGCAGGACTTGCAACTTTTAAACATTGTTACGAAGCTGGTGTAAACTTTAAAGCAACAGGTGATGCACTTATTATTGCTCCAATGTTTATTTGTGAAAAAAAACACATCGATGAAATTATTGAAAAGTTAAGAACAGGGATTACAAATTATAGTAAAAGTAAAAAGAATTAATTTTCATATATGAAAATTGGTGTTCCAAAAGAGATAAAGCCTCAAGAAACTCGAATAGGATTAACCCCAGATAGCGTTAAAGATTTAGTATCTAATGGACATCAAGTCTTAATAGAAAATAATGGGGGATCTGAAGCTGGATTTGATAATTCACATTATACTTCTGCAGGCGCAAAAATAATTGATAAAGCTGAAGACATATTCAACGATTCAGAAATTATTGTTAAAGTAAAAGAACCTCTTTCAGATGAAGTGCAAATGATTAGAGAAAACCAAATTGTTTTTACTTATCTTCATTTAGCAGCTGCAAAAGAATTAACACAAGGATTAATCAATTCTAAAGGTGTTTGTATAGCATACGAAACGGTAACAGATCAAAACGGCAGATTGCCACTTTTGGCTCCCATGAGTGCTGTTGCTGGAAGAATGTCGGTGCAAGCAGGCGCTCATTGTTTAGAAAAAAATCAAAAAGGTAGAGGTGTTTTGCTTGGAGGAGCACCAGGTGTAGAGGTTGGTACAGTAGTCATTTTAGGAGGAGGGGTTGTAGGTGAAAATGCGGCTGATATAGCAACTGGTATGCAAGCAAAAGTTCATATTGTTGATAAATCTGAAGAAAGACTAAAAGAACTTACACAAAAGTTTGGAGATAAAATAATTCCTCAACAAACAGATAATATTGATTTAAAAAAACTAATATCAGATGCAGACCTTTTGGTTGGTGGAGTATTAATTCCTGGCGCTGAAGCTCCAAAGTTGGTCACAAAAGATATGTTGAAATTAATGAAAAGAGGGTCCGTTATAGTTGATGTAGCCATAGATCAAGGTGGTTGTGTAGAAACGAGTAAACCAACTACTCATGCTAATCCAACTTATATAGTAGATGATATTGTTCATTATTGTGTAGCTAATATGCCCGGAGGTGTTCCTAGGACATCAACTTTAGCTTTAAATAAAGTAACATTACCTTTTTTAAATAAATTGGCTAAAGATGGATATCAAAAAGCATTAAAAGATGACCCTAACTTTTTAGCTGGATTAAATATTTGTAAAGGCAATGTAACATACAAGGCTGTTGCAGATACTTTTGGACATAAATTTCTTTCTCCTGCAGAAGCTTTATTTTAAAGTATGAAAAAAATACCAAGTTCAGCAAAAGCAATCGTTATTGGTGGAGGTGTTGTAGGATGTTCTTGCGCATATCATTTAGCGAAGTTTGGATGGAAAGATGTTATTCTTTTAGAGAGAGATAAACTAACTTCAGGTACAACTTGGCACGCCGCAGGTTTAGTAAGTCAAATTGGTCCATCTGCAACTATAACTAAAATAAGGAAATATTCTTTAGAGTTATATAAAGAACTTGAAAAAAAAGTTGATCATTCAGCAGGGTTGAGGTTAAATGGAGCATTATCTATTGCACAAGAAGAAGGTAGATGGCAGGAATTAAAAAGGCAAGCAACAACAGCACAACTTTACAATTTTGACGTCCAAATTTTAAATAAAGAAGATATTAAAGAAAAAATTCCACTTATTAAAAATGAAGATTTATTAGGTGGTATTCTTATGCCCGGCGATGGTTCAGGAGATCCTTCTGGAATTACACAACTTCTTGCAAAAGCTGCTAGGGCCGAAGGTGCGAAAATCTTTGAAGACTCACCCGTAGAAAAAATTTTAGTTAAAAATAAAAAAATTGAAGGTGTTATTGTTGATGGACAAAAAATTGAATGCGAATACATAGTTTTGGCGACAGGTATGTGGTCAAGACAAATTGGTGAAAAATTAAATGTGAGTATACCATTATATCCTGCTGAACATTTTTATGTTATCACAGAGCCAATTAACAATTTGCCAAAAAATTTACCTGTTGTTAGAGATTTTGATAGTAGAACTTATTTTAAAGAGGACGCAGGAAAATTGTTACTTGGTATATTTGAGGGAAAATCTATTCCTGCATTTGACAAAACCAATGAAGTTCCAGAAGATTTTTCATTTGGTGAATTTCCAGAAAATCTTGAGCATTTTGAACCATATTTAAATGCATGTATGAAAAGGTTCCCTATATTAGAGCAAACAGGAATTAGAAAGTTTTTTGCAGGTCCCGAGTCTTTTACACCAGATACAAATACTTTATTAGGTGAAGTCCCAGAAGTTAAAAACTTTTTTGTTTGCTGCGGTTTAAATAGTATCGGAATAGCTAGTGCTGGCGGGGTTGGAAAAGTTACTGCTGAGTGGATGATGAATGGACATATTAATGAAGATATTTTTAGTTATGATATTAAAAGATTTCAAAAATTTCATTCAGAAATAAAATTTATTAAAGAAAGAGTTACAGAAACTCTTGGAGATTTATATGGAATGCATTGGCCATTTAAACAACATCAGACCGCAAGAAATATAAAAATATTTCCTCACCACGAAATATTAAAAAAAAATGGTGCGTGTTTTGGTGTGTCTGGTGGATATGAAAGACCAATGTGGTTTTCGATCGATAACCAAGAGCCGAACTATAATTACAGTTACAGATATCAAAATTGGTATCCATCAGTAGAATTTGAAACAAAAAATTGTAGAAAAAATGTTGGATTGTTCGATCTTACACCTTTTTCAAAATTTGAGCTAAAAGGAGATAAAGCTTTTGAAGAATTGCAAAGAATTTGTACGGCAAATATAAAAAATGAAACTGGAAAATGCGTTTATACACAAATGCTAAACAATGATGGTGGTATAGAAGCTGATGTGACTATAGTTTGCCTAGAAAGAAATTATTTTAGAATAATAAGTTCTGCGGCAACAAGAGAGAGAGATAAATTTCATATAAATAAAAATTTAACAACAAACATAGAATTAACAGATGTAACAGATAAATATTGTGTATTTGGTCTGTTTGGGCCAAAAAGTAGAGAATTAATTAGCAGCATAAGTAAAGAGGATTTTTCAGATAAAAATTTTAAATTTGCAACTGGAAAAAAAATCAAAATTAATAATGTAGATACATGGGTGCAAAGATTATCGTACGTAGGAGAACTTGGTTATGAGATTTATGTAGAATTTGATAAGGCAGTAGAGATATATAGCTTAATTATTAATGAAGGAAAAAAATATAATATTAGTAACTGTGGGGTGCATTCTCTTGATATTATGAGAATGGAAAATGGTTTTTTACATTGGGGGCATGACATTTCACCAGAGGAAAATCAATATCAGGCGGGTTTAGAATTTGCCATTAGTTTTAAAAAAAATGTAGATTTCATTGGAAAAGACTCTTTACTTAAAATAAAGGATAGCAAAATTAATAAAAGATTAATGATGTTTAAGTTAAAAGATACAATGCCTGGTGAGCCACTACTATTACATGACGAACCTATCTATTTAGATAAACAAATAATTGGAAGGACAACATCTGGCAATTATTCGTTTAATTTTAATACAAACTTAGCATTTGGTTATGTAAATTCTGGCAATACCAAAGAGATTTTAAAAAATAAAAATATTTATATTGAGGTAGAAAAATCTAAATATGTGGCTGAGGTATTAGATAGTCCTTTAAATGACAACAACTATAAAAATTTATAACTAGAATTTTCTAGTTTATATTAATTCTAAAGTGGGCCTGATAATGTTTGTAAATAATCTAAATCTATAGTTTAATTATAAACATAAGAAATGCTAAACAGAAACCAAGTAATTAAAAATTCAGAATTGAGTACTACTCAAGATAGAAAGTTAAATAAAAAAAATAGAGTTGATATTAATATTTTGCTTAATAGAGTTCGTGAAGATAAAAAAAAAGAAAAATTAGAAACTTTTATAATTATATCTTTAGTTTGTATAAGTATACTAGCTACCGGATTAATAGTTTCACTTTGAAAAAAATACTAATTTTATTTTTAATTATATTACCCTTAAATTCTTTTGCCGCAGATTATTATATTGGAGAAAAAGTTAATAGAGTATTTAAATTAAATAAACATCTAAGTATTGAACTTTCTCCAGGGGAGTGGGAGGTAATTCGAAAAACCATTTTTAATTGGAGAACTTTAAATCAAAGAATTATTGGTATCGGAAGAGTGGAAAATAATAAAGTTGTCGAAATAATCGAGATTTATGAAGGGCTACTTTCAGGTAAATATGTTGGTGCAATTGATAGCATAATTAATCAGATTGTTTTTTACGATAAATATGATGGCTGTTATGAAAGGCCTGAATATTATTTAGTTAAAGTTTACAGAAAAGGTTCAACACACAATTGCCTGATAGTAAATCATGTTGAAGTATTTAAATTGTTAAATAGTCCTGATGATCCGAGTTTAAGAGGTATTGCGGCTCCATATAATTTTTGGATTGATAGCAAAGGATATGACATTCCGAAAATAATGTTAGAAAGCGATCACAGTTATTTTTCAAGACTAATGAGAGGTAATTGGTTTAGAATTGCAAGATTTATAGATCCAAGTATTTTGAATGCTCCAAAATCAAAATATTTTTCTGAAGAAACGTCTGAGTATCATCCCGCAAAGATCGAAAATCACTTGCTACATAAAAAAACTATGGATGAATGGGTAAAGTTAAGTTTTGATTTTCATAAAAAATTTGAGGAGAAAAACCAAATCAAAAGTCATCATAAATTAAAGCTTAATTAAGAAAAATTACAAGATACTCCTAAATTAAGACAAATTATAAGAGGTTCCTTTTTTAACATATTTCAATTTTTTAGATGTTTGATTTTCTATATGACTTGAAGCAAAAATATTTTCATCCAATTTTTTATAATCTACATCACCAATTTTTTTAGCGTAATAAATCCAATTTTTCATAATTAAAATATCGTTTAATGTGACACCACTGATAGTAGGTTTTCTATTTACGCTGTTTTCTCTTGCATATTTTATAGTATTGCTATCAATAATATTTTCTTTTTCTTTCCAATCATTATTATAAATCATAAAATCTTTAGAATCTTTATCAATTATTTTATACTCAGGATGCTCAATTCCGAATTCTGTACATCCTCTTTTAACGCCAACTTTAATTTCTCTTTTAATTTTTTCATGAAGTATTCTTAATAACTGTTCATAAATTAGATTTGCTTCATCAATGCCGGAGCAATATATTAGTCCTTTATAAGTTCCAGTTGCATTTTCTCTAAGCTCAATCATACATTTTCTTGAATTGTTCTTACTTAAATTTAATTTATCAAAAATGAAATAAAGTTTGATGAGGTCTATTATAGATTTAAGCTCAATTTGGACTTTAAAGCATCCAAAACAATACTCAGGAATGACTTTAAACTTATTAAATATTTCAAAATGTCTATTACATCCCAAATTAATTGTATTACTTCTCCATATCTGAGATAAGTGAAAATCAAAATCTTTTAAATTTCTATCAACTATTTCCTTACATTTTTTGTAAAAAAATATTACTTCTCCATCTGATATTTCATTACTTTCTTTATAAGGAATTTCAATTTGCTGAAGTTCGGAATTTGATTTTGTAAAAACATTTTCACTTGTATTTTTTGGGCTGTAAAAAGTTAGTACTTGAATAATGTTATTTTTTGCAGAAACATAATTTGGATCATGTTTAAGCGCGTTTTCATAATTTTTAATCGAATCTTCAAGTTCGCCCAAATCACTTTGAGCGCTTGCTAAATTATTAAATCCAGCGGGATAATCAGGTTTTAAAGACAAGACTTTGTTATACATCTCAACAGCTTTTCGAAGCTTTCCTGATTTTACATAAACATTACCTAAATTGTTATATCCTTGAATAAATTTTTTATCTAATAGGATAGTTCGTTCAAAAGAATTAATAGCCTCATTCATTTTATTTAGTTGTAATTGTACTATTCCATACAAATTAAATATCTTCGGATCATTTTTATTTTCGCTTACTACATCTTTCAAACACTCTAAAGCCTCTTTATAAGACCTGTTATTTATAAGTTTAACAGCCTCACTAATTTTCTCATTGTTAGCAACTTTATCCATTTAGGCTAATTTTATAAGTTTTTAGTAAGTTATTTCAACCATTTATATACATAATTTAAAAATACGTGCTTACATACATGTGTTAACTTTGCAGTTGATATATTACAAATCATAATTAAATTATTTGAATGTCTTCATTCTTTAAAAACACTGACTTAAATCTAAGCAAAGCAGAAAAAATTGTTTCCGAAACGCTGAATAAGTGCGATGATGGAGAATTGTACTTAGAAGACACTAAGTCCGAGTCAATTGTATTAGACGACAATAAAATTAAAAGTTCAAACTATACCAAGGACTCTGGCTATGGATTTAGAGCAATCAATGGTGACGTAGTTGCTTATTCTCATTCTAACGATATTTCTGAAAAATCTTTAAAAAATTCAAGCAAAAACCTTAAGTCCACACTAAAAAATAGTGAAGGCATATATAATTCAGAAATTAAAAAAACTAATCAAAAATTTTATAATGATTTAGATCCCGTGGATGAAAAGAATTTATCTGACAAGATTAAAATTTTGAATGAAATCAACGAATATTCCAGATCAATAAATAGATCTGTAAAACAAGTAACTGCTAATTTTTTAGGAGAGAGAAAAAATATAGAAATTTTAAGGTGTGGCGGAGAATTACTTAAAGACTCAAGGCCTTTAGTGAGGATTAATGTTTCAGTGATGGTTGAGAAGAATGGAAGAAAAGAAACTGGTGTTTACGGTGTAGGAGGCAGACAATCTTATGACGAGTTTCTAAAAAATGATGACTGGAAAAAAATTTGTGACGAAGCCTATAGAATTGCTACAACAAATTTAGAAAGTAAGGCCTCACCAGCAGGTGAAATGAAGGTAGTTTTAGGACCTGGCTGGCCTGCAATTTTAATTCATGAAGCTGTTGGACATGGACTAGAAGGTGATTTTAATAGAAAAAAAACTTCGGTATTTCATGATTTGGTAGGAAAGAAAGTAGCAAGTAATGGCGTTACAATTATTGATGACGGAACAATTGATAAAAGAAGAGGAAGTTTGAACATTGATGACGAAGGAACACCAACAGAAAAAACAGTTTTGATAGAAAATGGTATATTAAAAAATTTCATGCAGGATAGGTTAAATGCAAGATTAATGAATACTAAATCCACAGGAAATGGAAGAAGAGAAAGCTATAAACATATAGTAATGCCAAGAATGAGAAATACTATAATGTTAAACGGTAATAACACTCAAGACGAAATGATAAAGTCTGTAGACAAAGGTATTTTTGCTGTAAGTTTTGGAGGTGGGCAGGTAGATATAACTTCAGGAAAATTTGTGTTCAGTTGCACAGAGGCCTACGAGATTATAAACGGAAAAATTGGATCACCTATCAAAGGTGCAACATTAATTGGTGACGGTCCCTCATCTCTTAAAGAAGTTCTTATGGTAGGTAACGATATGATGCTCGATCCAGGAATCGGAACTTGTGGTAAAGCTGGTCAAGGTGTTCCAGTGGGTGTTGGTCAACCATCACTACTTATTGACAAAATGACAGTTGGTGGCACTCAAATATAATTTAAATGTTCAAAGAAGATAGATTTTTAAAAAAAATCGCAGATTTTTGTATTTCTAAATCAAAAGATCTTGGATCAACAAGTTCAAATGTTTTGGTGATGAATACAATTTCCGAAAATGTGAATATTCGAAATAAAAAATTAGATGGTTCAGAGAGATCAGAAAATCTTGGTGTCACTTTAACGACCTATATTGGAAAAAAAAAAGCATCAATATCTTCAACTAATCTTTCAGAAAATAATTTAACTGAACTTGCAAAAAGATGTATAGACTCCGCAAAGGTCACGCCAGAAGATGAATATAATTCTTTACCAGATCAAGAATTACATTTTAATGGTGAAAAAAATTTAGAGTTATATGATAATACGCACTTAAGTAATGACGAAAAAATAAATTTTATAAAGGAGGCAGAAGAAGTTGCATTTTCCCATGATAAAATAGTTAACACAAATGGATCGGGTTTTAGTGAAACTAAATCCAATTTTATTCTTGCAAACTCTAATGGTTTCTCAGATGGTTATAAAACTTCTCAATTTACTGCTTATTGTGAAGTCGTGTCTAAAAGTAATGGCAGCATGGAGAGAGACTATGAGTATAGTAGTAAAAGGCACTATAAAGATCTCCTTACTCCTAAACAAATAGGAGAGAGTGCTGCAAAATTGGCAATTAGCAAACTAAATCCAAAAAAAATTGAGAGCAATAAAATGGGAATTGTATTTGATAAAAGGATAGCGCAAAACTTACTATCAACATTTGCAAGCGCAATATCATCTAATACGATTTCTAAAGGAACAACTTTTTTGAAAGACTGTTTAGATAAAAAAATATTTAATGATCAAATTAATATAATTGATAAAGCTAATATTAAAAAAGCGAATGGCTCAAGATATTTTGATAGCGAAGGTGTCAGAGTTGAAGATCTACAACTTGTTAAAAATGGAATTTTAAAAGATTATCTTATTGAGACTTACAGTGGAAAAAAGATTAACAGAAAATCCAACGGCCGTTCTAGCGGCACAACAAATTTATACTTTGAAAATGGTGATAAATCATTTGACCAATTAATAAATTCAGAAAAAAAATTACTTTATATAAAGGAAACAATTGGAAGAGGCGCAAATATTATCACTGGCGATTATTCTGTCGGAGCATCCGGTGTAATGATAGAAAATGGGAAATTTACATATCCGGTGAGTGAAATAACTATAGCAGGCAACTTTAATGAAATGTTTAAAAACATTATTTTAGCAGATGATTTGGAGTTTAAATATTCTACAAATTCGCCCACAATGTTAGTTAATGGTATTACTGTAGGCGGTAAATAAAATTATGTTAGCAACAGATATTTTATTAAGTATTGCAATAGTAGGTATTTACACGTTAGTGCATGTTTATTTAAAAACAAATTATAATGATAAGAAAAAAATTTTAATTCTATTTGCAGAGGGTTTTATAATTGCAACAATTATTACTGGCATATTATACTACCTTATAAAGCATATTGCTTCATAAAGATCAAAGTAGTATATATCAACTTTAATTTAATGGCGGGGTAGCTCAGTTGGTTAGAGCGCGGGACTCATAAGCCCGAGGTCAGTGGTTCATTATCCTGGTTCTTTGTACCTAAATTCATCTTCTCTTATTCGTGGGCACACATAGGGCACAACGAAAGGAGAAAAATGGCTACTATTAGAAAACATAAAAAAAAATATCAAGTTATCATTCGGAGAAAAGATCACCCGCATATCTATAAAAGTTTCGTAAGTTCAGAAGCTGCTAGGGAGTGGGCACGGGATACAGAGGTTAATATTGAACGTGGTCTTTACGCTAACTTAAATGCTGCTATGAGCATGACTCTTAAAAACTTATTAGAAAGTTATAGAGAGAATGTAACACCAACTAAACGTGGAAGTAAGGAGGAAAGCTATAAGATAGGTAAGTTGATTAGATTTGATATTGCGAGTTCTGCTATTGCTAAACTTACTGTATTGAAACTTAAAAAATTTCAAAAGGCATTACAGAATACGCATAAAGAATCTACGATTAATAAATACGTTTCATTAATTAAAATGGCTCTAGATTATGCAGTAAATGATCTAGATATTTATTTACCAAAAAATGTAGCAAGTCAGGTTAAAAGATTAAAAGAATCTGATTGGTCAGGTGAAATAATCTCTAAGCACGAGGAGGTGAAACTGGTACAAGCTAGTTATAAAAGCAAAGCCTATTGGTTGAGAGCTGCTTTAATCATGGGCATTGATACTGGAGCTCGAAGATCTGAAATTTTACGTCTTCGAAAACAAGATCTAGACGTAATAAATAAAACTGCAACCTTAAGAGAAACTAAGAATGGAGAAACAAGAGTTGTAGGAATAACATCAAGAGCTATACAGGAGTTGTTGAAACTACCTATATCTCCGACAGGTAACTTCTTCTCAGTTAAATCACCTAATCAATTTAAATTTTACTGGGGGCAATTAAAAAAGTGGTCGGGTGTAAATAAGACGTTCAAGAGTACTAGAGCAACCTTTTCGACAAGAGCTGCAGAGAGTGGGTGGAACCATTTAGATATAGCTAGTCAGACTGGGCACAAGGATTTGAATGTTCTCAAAAAACATTACACTTTTATAGACGCTCGTTATCTTGCTAAAAAGTTGGATAAATAATTATTCGGGGCGGTGTGTGCCGCCCCCCGCCTTTCATCTTTTCTAACTATACATTTGATATTGTAGTTCTAATAAATGAGAAAAGTTGGTTGAAAGACTCACGACTCATTGATTAAAAAAATTTAATTATAGAGCTATATTTTTCTTGAACACATCTAAAATAAATGCATAAAACATACCTATACAAATTGGAGCTACCAATTAAAAAAAAGAAAACAGAAACCGCGAAACAATAATCATTAAACACGAGACATGCCTGGGTAGGTAGCCCCTTAAACTCCAAGATTACTGACTAACTATAAGGAGGTTAAATGTCTAAATCAAAAACTTTAAGTATTTTATCTGATCTAAAACAGATAATTAAAATACAAGAAAAAATAATCAAAAAACAAGAGAGCGAAAGAAAACAAGTTCATGCTTTGTGGATACACTATACTGAAAAATCCATTGAGGGGTGGTCTTGGTATGGCAAATATTATCGTGCTTATAAGAACCTAATTGAAACAATTAGGGAGATGAAAGCTTTAGATAATGAATTCCTGGAGGAGTTAGAGCAGGTACTGAGAATAAAAAATGGAGGTTCCAATGAATAGTTTTTCTGATGGAGCTCCTAGAAGTTATAAGGAATGGTATGAGCTAGGTTATACTGTAATTCCGTGTTCTCCTGAGGGTGTCCCCTTATTAAAAGAATGGGGAGAAAAAATAATAAATTTAAAAACATATTCTAAAATATTTCCTAAGCATTATTGGAACAGTGGTGTTTTTGGTGTACGACTTAATGATCTTGTTGACTTCGACTACGACAATCCAAAAATGGAAAATTTTTTAGATGATATTGTTTGTGGTGCTATATTTGGTAGGCAAAGTAATCCCTTGTCTCACATGCTATTCAAAGGGACTACAGAAAATATTTCTTTTATAGTTCCATCAGGTTTTGCAAAATATTTTAAAAAATATGCACATGGCACTAGGATACTAGACATTAGATCAGGTTCCGGACATTTCACTTATGTGCCTGGATCAATCACACCTAACAAAAAAGGATCTGAAAAAATTGAGTGGAAGAAGTTCACTTCGTTTCAAGAATTTGATCCGTTGCTTTTAAAAAAACTTTCCGAGGTTTGTTTGTGGACTGCCTTGTCGGTAATGTTCCCTGAAGAGGGCGCTATAGACGATTATATGACAAGTATAGCAGGCATTCTAGCAAGACATACTGATTGGACTGATGAAAAAATTGGACAAGGTTTATTTAAACTTGCGCTGCATTCAGGTTCTAAAAGTCCAAGTCGTTACATAATCAAAGCTACGAATGCTCGGAATGACAAATTAAAAACTTATGGCATACCAACGCTAGCTAAAGTTTTAAAAGTTGAACAGTCGGATATAGCTGAGTTATTTTCTTGGGTTGGAGTACAAGACACAGGGAGCAGTTTCAGTAAGCTAAAAGTATATAAAACAGATCCTACTATGTGGAAGATTAAGTACAAAGATACCTGGATCACAATTATGGATAGCTCTCACTTGTTATCATGGACTAAGATGTCAATTCATATCTTAGATAATTGCTACCAAATGCCTACACCAATGAAACCTGCTGATTGGAGAAGAACTATCAATCATCTTTTAGAGAATGTTGAAGAAATAGAAGTAGATGAAAGCGAAAGTTATTTTGGACAAATAAGTGCAGTTATAAATGAGTATCTAAATAGAGATGATCGTTGGAGTGAAGATACCTACAATGAAAAAAAGGCTTTAAAAACTCCTTGGGGTACTTGGTGGGATAAAAAAAATAATCTACTATACTTTAGACTAAGCTCTTTAATTATGAAGATTAATGACGCCAGGTTAAAGTATGAGCAAAGAAAGCTTACTCAATATCTTAGAGACAGGTATAATGCTGAACATAAGACTTTAAATATTGATGGTCAAGATTATCGTACATGGAGAGCTCCTGTAGATCTGATAAGATCTAAAACCGATACAGTTAGAACTAAAAACTTTTCGCAGAACTATGAGCGTAACCACTCTGATACTTTGAAATCTAATAGCGAAAAAAATCATATTAGAGATATGGCTCATAAAAAAAGAGAACGTGAAAGAATGCAGAAACTAGAAGATGAAAAAATGCAAAAGCTGCAACAAGCAACGCATGATGACTTCTAATATATATGCTTTTAAAAAAAGACAGACAGACACCTGAATGTTCAATGCTATTAGAGATAATTTTAGGTGTATATAATAGTGTGTGATATACGAAAGTTATTAATATTTAATTCCTTTTAGGTATTAGTAATCTTCAGGTGTGGGGAGCTAGTCACTCCCTATACCATTTGAAAAAGTTTTAGACGTTACCTTTGGTACGGATTAACTCAGGTAAAAAGATTAAAAAACCTAGAAAATACTAAATATTTAAAAAATAATTCGAGGTAACTATGAATGATCTAGGTAACAAAATATTAGAGCTCTCTAACAAGTTCGATGATCCAGGTTCCGTGGACAATGAACCAATAAAAAATAATAAGCTAAATCCACGACAATATAAACAAATGATGAATCATCTTGTTAGAAACAAAAATAAAGACTCCATAGATCAACGGAGAGTGCCCTTGAAGAAGAAATCCGATACCAAGGTACCCCCTAAATTTGCAAAATCTAAAGAAGACCTGGAGGAGGAGTTTGAGGCAATAGAGTTTCCTATTCTAATGAAAGAGTTTGAAATTTTTAAAGAAAATAATCCAGGTAAAGATTTTCAAGATTTTATGAAAGAACAAAAACTTATACAGAAACAACAAAAAAAACAATTAGATCAAGTAATGCTTTCTAGTGCCCTAAATAAAATAGATGACGCTATGGGCGGTATTATGCGGAGCCTGGTTGCTAAGGGCGGCATTATCCGTGATCCAAGTTTTACATATTATGATGAGGGAGGAGTGGCAGATAAAAATAGACCTAAAGGTCCAAAAAAATTATTAAATATTTCTGATTACTTTAGATTGGGCGCAACAGTTGCGGAGCTTACCCCTTATGAAAGAGAACTAGTTACAGAACTTGTAAAAAAAACTTTTTCAAAAAGTTCTACTGATAACTAAGTTTATTGATCCTTGCATATATAGTTACATATAGGAGTCCCAACTGACAAAAAGGGGGGTGGGGTAGTCTAGCAGATTCTGATTTTGAGATTTTTTAAAGTATCATTTTTAGCACCCCTAAAAAATAGGACTCAATTTTAGGACTCAACGGACTCACATAGGACTCAATAGGGCACACAAAAATTGTTGCTCAGGAGTCCTTGATATTGTAAGATTCTCAAAGAATAAGAGTTGATTAATGACGAAAGATATACTTAATTCATCTCGGAAAAAGAATGGCGGGGTAGCTCAGTTGGTTAGAGCGCGGGACTCATAAGCCCGAGGTCAGTGGTTCGATCCCACTTCCCGCTACCATCAATTTATAAATATTTTTTTTTATATTCAGTAAAAGAAATATTATTTTTATCTTTTTTCGATAATATAGGTTTTTTTATTGGCCATTTAATTCTTAGTTGTTTATCATTAAATTTAATTCCAATTTCTGATTTTTTATCTCTGTATTTTGAACAGCTATAAATTATATAATTTTCTCTTTCTAGGCCACATACACCGTGAGCAAATCCCGGGGGAATATATATAGAAATAGAGTTATTTTCACTTATAATAGTTGAGTAATGTTTTCCAAATGTTTTTGAATTTTTTCTTAAATCAACTGCTACATCTAATATTTTACCCTTTAGGACAGTCACAAACTTTCCTTGGGTATTATTTCTTTGAAGATGCAAACCTCTAATTACATTTTTTTTTGAAAATGACATTACATGAAAAGGAAATTTACTTTTAATTTTATTTTCCCTTAAAATCTCTTTGAAATAACCCCTTTGATCAAAAAATATCTTATTTTTAACAATTACTAATCCTTTAAACTTTGTTTTCAAAATCATAAGGAGATAATTTTTTTTAAATAATTTGAATACTCGCACCTCCCATAAAATTTTATAGATGAAAGGATATTTTTTTTCGATATCCATTTATAATTTAGAGCTATTTCCTCAAGACATGCAATTTTAAATCCTTGCCTTTTCTCAATTGCCGCAACAAAGTCGCTTGTTTTATAAAAATCACTTATAGACCCTGTATCTAGCCAGGCACTTCCTCTGCCAAGCAATTCTGCATTTAATTTATTTTTGTTTCTATATTTGTTTAGCAAATCAGTAATTTCTAGCTCATTTCTCTTAGATGGTTTTAACTGTTTAGCATATTTAATTACTTGATTATCAAAAAAATATAATCCAGTTATAGCTAAGTCTGAAAAAAATTTTTTTGGTTTTTCTACAATTTTAATAATTTTATTTTTTTGTGTTTTAGCTACTCCGTACCTTTCGGGATTTAAAACTCTATGTAAAAATATTTTAGATCCATTTTTTAATTTAACACATTCTAATAATCTTTTGGTTAAAGATTGCCCATAAAAAAAGTTATCACCTAA
>CACGAM010000013.1 GCA_902571055.1 uncultured Pelagibacteraceae bacterium
GAGACGATTTATAAAATAATTTACAATAGTACACCTAAAAAATTTATTAAAAATTTTAAGGATAGAAATTTTCAATTAGAATATACTAATGAAATTTGGTTGATTAAATGAGTGATTTGAACCAGCAACTATTAAATTTTAATCAAAATCAAAATTTTAATTATGATGATTTTTATGTGAGTAATAGTAATTATTTTGCATTTAAACTTATTGAAACTTGGCCAAAATGGGAAAAAAATATTGTTAATATTTATGGTGAAAAATATTCTGGTAAATCTCATTTAGCAGAAATATTTAAGCAAAAGTATAAAGCTTTAAAATTTACAGAAAACCAATTAAACGATAAACTATTTAAATCATTGAAACTTCATGAAAATTTAATTCTAGAAAATTTTAAAAATAATATTGATGAGAAACTAATTTATTCTTTATTCAATTTAGTTGATCAAGATAATAAATATTTAATTATAAATTCAAATATTCCATTAACTAAAATGAGTTTTAAACTTTCTGATTTAAGCTCAAGAGCTAAAAATTGTATTTTAGCGGAGATAAAAGCTCCAGATGATGATCTAATTTTTGCACTTATTTTAAAAAATTTTTCTGATATGCAAATTAAAATTGAGAAAAGGCTTATTGATTATATAGTAAAAAGAATAGATAGATCTTATAGAAAAATATCAAATTTTATATATAAAGTTGATGAAATAAGCTTAAAAAAAAAGAAATCGATTAATTTAAAAATTATTAAAAACTTATTGTAGGGCAAATTGAACAAATATCGCACTCATAATTGTGGGGAATTAACCTCAAAAAATACAAACACAGATGTATCATTATCTGGGTGGGTAAATAAAAAGCGAGATCACGGGAATTTGTTATTTATTGATTTAAGAGATAACTATGGAATAACGCAATGTGTTGTAGAGAAAAACAATAAAAATTTTTCTGAACTAGAAAAATTACAATTAGAAAGTGTTATAAAGGTTGTAGGCAAAGTTGTTGAAAGATCAAAGGAAACTATAAACCCAGATATTAAAACTGGAGAAATTGAGATACATTTAAAAAACTTTTCGCTTTTAGGCGAATGTAAAGAGTTGCCAATGCCTGTATTTAGCGATCAAGAGTATTCTGAAGAAATAAGATTGAAATATCGATTTTTAGATTTAAGAAGGAAAAAAATTCATGAGAATATTATTTTAAGGTCTAAAGTAATATCATTTATAAGAAATAAAATGACTGACTTGGGGTTTCTTGAATATCAAACTCCAATTTTAACATCATCAAGCCCCGAGGGAGCAAGAGATTTTCTTGTTCCTAGTAGATTAAATCCAGGCAAATTTTATGCCTTACCTCAGGCTCCGCAGCAATTTAAACAATTAATAATGGTATCAGGTTTTGATAAATATTTTCAGATCGCACCATGTTTTAGAGATGAGGATGCAAGAGCAGATAGAAGTCCAGGAGAGTTTTATCAACTTGATATTGAAATGTCTTTTGTCGAACAAGAAGATATCTTCAGAATAATTGAAGATTTAATGATAGATGTTTTTAAAACCTTCTCAAAAAATGAAATATTATTTAAGAAATTTCCACAGATCCCGTTTAATGAGGCAATGTTAAAGTACGGCACAGATAAACCTGACTTAAGAAATCCTTTAATAATTAAAGATGTCACTAAAATATTTACAAGAGAGGATGTAAAGTTCGAAATTTTTAAGAAATTAGTATCCAAAGGAAACGTTGTAAGATGTATAGTTACTAAAAATACAATAAACAAACCTAGAAGTTTTTTTGATAGTATTGATAAATGGGCCAAAAATGAGGGCTCATCTGGTCTTGCTTATTTTTCAATTTTTAAAGAGGAAAAAATAAGTGCAAAGGGACCTGTTGGTAAATTTTTTACAGAGGAATCTTTAAAGGAAATAATGCAAATTACTGATGCAGAGGTCGGAGATAGTATATTTTTCTCTTGCAGTAATAAAAAAGATGTTGAAAAACTACTTTCAATTGCTAGAGATAAAATAGCTATAGAACTTAATATAATAAATCAAGACAGTTTTGCTTTTTGCTGGATCGTTGATTATCCAATGTTTGAGTTGGATGAAAAAACAAGGCAAATTAAGTTTAGTCACAACCCCTTTTCGATGCCACAAGGAAAAATTGAAGAACTAGACTTTAAAGATCCATTAAATATTAAGGCTTTTCAATATGATATAGTTTGTAACGGTATAGAGCTTTCATCTGGAGCAATTAGGAATCATATTCCAAGTTTGATGTATAAGCTTTTTTCTATCGCAGGTTACAATAAATTGGATGTAGATGAAAAATTTAGTGGCATGATAAATGCTTTAAGTTTTGGTGCTCCTCCACATGGTGGAATCGCACCAGGTATTGATAGAATTATAATGCTATTAGCTAATGAGAAAAATATTAGAGAAGTTACAATGTTTCCTATGAACCAAAATGCTCAAGATTTAATGATGAACGCTCCATCAAATATATCAGAGCCGCAGCTTAAAGAGTTGAGATTAAAAATACTTAAAAAGTAATTTCTTTTATTTTTTACCTTTTAAATTTAATTTTATATCAGACAAATCTACGAGTTTTTTTTTGTAATTATTTCTCACAAAACCTTTGCTTGTAATATCTTTCACTATTTTTAATATTTGTTGCTGATCCTCATTATTCTCATCTGAATTATTTTTTTCAGTATTTTTATCAACAGTTGTAACAGCAATTGAAGGTGTATGAGCTAAATCCTCACGATTTAAATATGAAATTGCTAATTCCCTGAAAATATAATCTAATATTGAACTAGCGCTTAAAATTCTGTCATTACCGTAAACTTTACCAGAAGGCTCGAATTTTGTATCAACATAAGCGTTAACGTACTCATCAAGTGGCACTCCATACTGTAAACCTAAAGATATAGCTATTGCAAAATTGTTCATTAAAGCTTTAACAAGTTCGCCCTCTTTGCTTGTATCAATAAATATTTCACCAATCTTACCATCTTCATACTCGCCAGTATGTAAATATACCTTATGATTGTCTATGCTTGCTTTTTGTATGTATCCTTTTCTTCTATCAGGCATGCTAAACCTTTTACTTATTCCATCTGACACTTTGCTAATAAGATTTTGTTTATTAAAATTCTGTTTAATGCTCGATTGAGTGTTAGAAGTATTATTAATTTCCATTTTTTTTTGGACTACTTCGTTATTTTTGTCAATATTTTCAAGATTTTTTGTCTTTCTATTATCTAATTTAATATCTAATACTTCAAATTTCCCATCTTCTCTTTGGTCAAGATTGTCTAACTCTTTTTCACTTAAATTATCAATATAATGCTGAACTTTGAAGCTGCAGGTATAATAACTTTCAACTAAATATTTTGCCATTTTATTTCCTTTTTAAAATTGTATTTTGAGTCGAGTTAAATATATATATACAAAAATGATATTTAGTCTAATTGTATTTATACAATTTAAAATTGAAAAAAAAAATGTTGACTATTTTTAAAGAAATTTTTATTTGGTGGAATCGCCAAACTCTTGGAACAAGAATTAATACTTTAATTTTTGGTAAACTAGTTGGAACAGATCAACTAGGAAACAAATACTACACAGATAAAAATGGGAGAAGGTGGGTAATTTATAAAAATGAAATAGATGCTTCAAACATCCCTCAAGAATGGTATTCTTGGATGCATTTTACAAAAAATCAAATAGAGAAAGTAAATAAATTTAGTAAATATGATTGGCAAAAAGAACATAAGCCAAATGCGACAGGCACTGATAAAGCATATCATCCAGAAAATAACAAAAATGCAACCAAAAAAAAATATAATACTTGGAAAAACTAAATTTTTTTTATTTTATTTTATTTTATTTTTTTTTCTTCAAACAAACTTGTATTCAAATGATACTTTATTTGGCAAATTTGTAGAGATTAAAATTTTGGATAAGGTAAATTCAAAAAACTCTACTTTAGTCCTGAAAATTGGTGAAGAACAAAAATTTAAGAATCTTAGTATTAAAGCTTTAAAATGTAAAAATTCAGAATTTGATGATAATCCAGAAATAACAGCATATTTACAAGTTAAAGATAACAATAAGAATAATAAAGATAAAGTTTTTACTTTCAATGGATGGACGTTTGCATCTAGTCCGACTTTAAACCCATTCGATCATCCAATATATGATATTTGGTTAAAAAAATGTTTTAATTAAATAATTTTTTCATTATCCAGCCAATTCACATTAAAATCGGAATTTATAAACTTTTTGTGGTTTAATAATTTTTTATGTAGATCTATAGTGGTAGTAATACCATCAATAACAAATTCATCTAAAGACCTTTTAGTTCTTTGTATAGCTTCATATCTATCTCTACCATGACAGATTAGTTTACAAATCATACTATCGTAGTACGGAGTTACTTTATAGCCTTGATATATTGAACTATCTACACGAGTTCTAAATCCTGATGGTTGATGACACATGGTTATTATACCTGGAGATGGTTGAAAGTTTTTACTTGCATCCTCTGCATTTATCCTACATTCGATTGCATGTCCTCTAGGCTTTATATCACTTTGTTTTAATGAGGTTTCTCCATAAAAAGCTATTCTAATTTGCTCCTTGATAATATCTATTCCAGTCACAACCTCTGTTACAGGATGCTCAACTTGAACTCTCGTATTCATTTCAAGAAAAAAGTATTTTCCATCCTCATATATAAATTCAACAGTCCCAGCCCCCTCATAACCAATTTTTTCTACCATTTTTACTGTTTTTTCTAATAAATCTTGTCTAACTTTCTCAGATAAGACTGGACTAGGTGTTTCTTCAATTAATTTTTGATGTCTTCTTTGAACTGAACAGTCTCTTTCGTAAAGATGAACGGTTCTGTTTTTGCCTGATAGTATTTGAACTTCAATATGTCTAGGGTTTTGAAAGAATTTTTCGATATAAACTTCGTCATTAGCAAAGTATTTTTTTGCTTCTAATTTTGCATTTTTAAATTGTGGTTCAAATTCTTTTTCATTATTAACTATCTTCATGCCTCTACCACCTCCGCCACCAGCAGCTTTTATTAATACTGGAAAACCAATATTTTTACATAATTTCTTTGCTTCATTAACATCGAAAATTCCACCATCCGATCCTTCAATTATTGGTAAGCCATGTTGTTTAGCAATTTTTTTTGCCTCAATTTTATCACCCATCATTTTTATTAATTTTGATGATGGTCCTACGAACTTGATCTCATATTCCTCAAGTATTTTTACAAATTTATAATTTTCAGATAAAAAACCGTAACCAGGATGTACTGCATCAGAATTAGTAAGTTCTACTGCAGACAAAATAGCGGGGATATTTAAATAACTATTTACAGGTTTATGTGATCCTATACATATACTTTCATCAGCAAGTTTGACATGCATGCTATCTTTGTCTACGTCAGAGTGGATTGCTACTGTTGATATACCCCATTCTTTACAAGCCCTTATTACTCTAACAGCTATTTCACCTCTATTAGCAATTAAAATTTTTTTAAACATTATTCTAGGATTATTAAATTTTGACCAAATTCTACTGGCGCTCCATCCTCAACGCAAATTTTTTTTACTATCCCATCAGATGTAGATGGTATGTGATTCATAGTTTTCATTGCCTCTACTATCATAACCGTTTCACCCTTTTTAATTTTTTTTCCTTCCTCAACAAAAGTTTTAGCTCCTGGCTCTGGCGCTAGATAAGCAGTGCCAACTATTGGACTTTTAACTACCACATTGTCTGATGACACGAAATCTTCCTTAACTTCTTGCGTCTCATCTGAAACATTTAAATTTTGTCCTTGAATTGATTTCTTTAGCTCCTCTAGAGTTTGTATTAATTTTAGTATAATTTTTTTATCAATTTCCATTTTTCATTAAAGATTGCAATGCCTTTATGGCCAAAATATAACATTCTGTTCCTAAACCAAAAATTCCGCCAGTTACAACTCCACTTAACAAAGATTTTTGTCTAAATTCCTCTCTTTTGTAAATATTTGATATGTGCACCTCAATTATAGGTATTTTTAATATTTCTAATGCATCCCTTATTGAAACAGATGTATGAGTAAATCCTGCAGCATTAATAATAATGCCATGGAATTCATTTCTTACTTGTTGGATTTTATTTACAATTTCACCCTCAATATTTGACTGAAAAAACTCTATTTTGTCATTAGTTTCTTCAGATAACTTAGAACATTTATTTTGAATGTCGTTGAGAGTGTTTTTGCCATATTGGGATTGTTCTCTCTCTCCTAATAGATTAAGATTTGGACCGTTTATAATTAGAATTTTTTTATTCACGAATGACTTATATTATATGATAAAAAAAAATAAAATAAAAATTAAAGTAAATGGTAAAAATTATATTGTAAATAATAACTACTCTTTAAATGAACTTGTTAATAAGTTAGATATTCCTAAGAAAATGGTCGCAATAGAATTAAATAAAAAAATTGTAGATAAAAAAAAGCTTAAAAAAATAATACTTAAACAAAAAGATTGTCTTGAAATAGTACACTTTATTGGCGGTGGTTGAAATATGAGTAAAGACAAACTTATAATTGCTAATAAAGAGTATAAATCTCGCCTTATAGTTGGGACCGGTAAATATAAAAATTTTTTAGAATGTTCTAAATCAGTGAAACTTTCGGGTGCAGAAATAGTTACTGTTGCTGTACGAAGAGTAAATATATTTGATAAGTCAAAACCAATCTTGATGGATTATATCGACCCAAAAAAAATTACCTATCTACCTAATACCGCAGGCTGTTTTACATCAGATGAAGCTTTAAGAACCCTTAGACTGGCTAGAGAAATAGGTGGTTGGAAACTAGTGAAATTAGAAGTTTTAGGTGACAAACAAAACCTATTCCCTGATATGATAGAAACTTTAAAATCAACAGAAATTTTAGTTAAAGAGGGTTTTAAAGTGATGGTTTATTGTAGTGATGATCCACTAATGGCTAAAAGGTTAGAGAATGTGGGTGCATCAGCAATAATGCCTCTAGCCTCACCCATCGGATCAGGTTTAGGAATTTTAAATAAAGTTAATTTAAAGATTATAAGACAACAAACAAAATTACCATTAATTGTAGATGCTGGTTTAGGAGACGCAAAAGATGCAGCTGAAGCAATGCAATTGGGTAGCGATGGAGTATTGATAAATACAGCTATTGCAAAAGCAAAAAAACCATATTTGATGGCTGAAGCAATGAAATATGCTGTTATTTCTGGAAGAAAATCTTATTTATCGGGAAGAATAAAAAAAAGTATTTACGGATCGGCTTCATCTCCCAAAAAGGGTATTATTTAGCTTTTTTCCTATAAAATTTTTTTTTATAAAAATTCTTTTTTTTAAATTTTAATATTTTTTTATTATCCGGTCGTTCGTCGATTAAATTATTTTTTAACAACGAAATATTCTCTATTTTTTCCAGCAGTTTATTAGTTTTTGATTTAAATTCTATTACATATTCTGAAATATCGAAATTATTGTCTTTTTCTAATATTACTTTTAATTTATTTTTATTTTTAAAGTAATTTAAATTTTCTATTAAGTTATCTTCTATAAAAGTTTTAATGCTATCATTTATTCTCATCTCTATAAATTTTGCTTTATTTTCAATAGATTTTAGTTCTAATAACTTTAAAATTTTAATTGCGTAAGATTCTTTTGTTAATTTGATTTGCCATTTAACATTACTTTCTCTCAACCTCTGTCTAGACATCTCAAGTAAGCCAAAATTACTAATTCTTCCAATTTGTATTCTGGCTCTATCTTTTCTACATCTATCTTTAAGCCTTCTTTCAACTACTCGCTTGTTATTGAAACTTATCATATCAATAAAATCTATAATAATTAATCCTGAAAGATCTCTTATTTTTATCTGCCGAGATATTTCCTCTGCAGCCTCTAAATTTGTATCTAGGGCTGTATTTTCCACATTTTTTTGCTTTATTGATTTTCCAGAGTTTACATCTATAGATATTAGTGCTTCAGTTGGATTTATTACAAGATAACCACCAGATGATAGTTTAACTTCAGTTTTAAAAATCTCATATAATTTTGTTTCAATTTTTTCTTTAAAGAATAATGGAACTTTATCTCTATATTTTTTAACTTTTTTCAAGTGTTTAGGCAACATTTCCTTTACATAACTCTTTGTTTTTTGATAACCTTCATTACCTTCAACTATTATACTTTGAGTCTCATCATCAAACATGTCTCTTAAACTTCTTCTAATTATGTCACTTTCTTGATGAATTAGCGAAGGTGCTATCGAATTTAATGCATTACTTTTAATTTTCTCCCAAGTATTTATTAAAGATTTAAGATCATTATTTATTTCATTTTTTGTTTTATTTGATCCAGCTGTTCTAACGATTATTCCCATCTCTTTTGGAATATCTATTTCATTTAATATTAATCTTATTTTTTTTCTGTCGATCGGGTTAAATATTTTTCTAGATATTCCTCCGCCTTTAGGAGTGTTTGGCATTAAAACAATAAATTTACCAGCTATTGAAATAAAGGTGCTTAGTGCGGCACCTTTAAGACCCCTTTCATCTTTTAGAACCTGAACGAGTATTACTTGATTTGGCTTAATAACTTCTTGTATTTTATATCTTTTAGAAGGATATTTTCTTTCTTTTTTTTTTTCCTCCAACTCATCATCAGAAATTTTAATTTCATTTTCTAAAATACTATTTTCATCAACTGTATCACTTTGTGAAATTTCTTTAATTTCACTTTCTTTAGAAAGTAATTCTCTTGCCTTTTCCTCTTCCTTTTTTATTTTTTCCAAATCATCTTTGGGTAATTGATAGTAGTCACTTTGAATATCATTAAAAGATAAAAAACCATGTCTGTCTCTGCCAAAGTCAACGAATGCAGCTTGAAGAGATGGTTCTATTCTACTTACTTTGCCTAGATAAATATTATTTTTAATTAAAGTATTATTTAAACTTTCGTATTCGTAATCTTCAATATTATTTTCTGATTTAAGTACAACTCTAGTTTCATTTGGATGCGATGCATCAATAAATAAGTGTTTTTCCATATTTTTAAATTATTTTTTTTCATTATAAAATTCTGTGCCATAACATTAACAAATTCATAAACTAATTTAAACTAAAATGCGTAAATTTATTGACAAAATTATATTAAGTTCATTACTTTTGCTTATTTTATTATTTATTTCTTTAATAAGCTTGTTGTGGTATTATTCTAATAAGTTACCCGATTATAAATTTTTAAAAAATTATAAACCTCCTGTATCCAGCAAGTTGTATTCTGATAATGGCGAATTAGTTATAGATTTTTCAACAGAAAAGAGAATATTTGTTCCATATAATTCTATCCCTAAAAAGATAATTAATTCCTTTTTATCTGCAGAAGATAAAAATTTTTTTAGTCATCCTGGTGTGGACGCAAAGGGGGTTATAAGGGCAACTTATAATAATATTTTCAACATTATTTTATCTAAGAGACTCGAGGGTGCATCTACTATTACTCAGCAGGTAGCTAAAAACTTTTTATTATCAAATGAGGTAAGCTTAGATAGAAAAATTAAAGAGGCTATCTTAGCTTTTAGAATCGAAAGAGCATTAAGCAAAGAAAGAATACTTGAGCTATATTTAAACCAAATATATTTAGGAGAGGGAAGTTATGGAGTTGCCTCAGCTAGTTTGAATTATTTTGATAAACCAATTAGTGAACTTGAATATGTCGAAACATCTCTTTTAGCAGCGTTACCAAAAGCTCCAAGCAAATATAATCCTTACAAAAACCTCGAGTTAGCTAAATTTAGAAGGGATTTGGTTATTCATAACTTATTTGAAAATTCTTATATTAGCTTAGAAAAAAAGAAAAAATTATTAAGTTCTGAGATAAAATTAAAAAAAAGAAAAAAAATTTATTTAGAAGATGCTAGATATTATGTTGAAGATGTAAGAAAAAATATAGTTGAAAAATACGGTTTTGACAAAGTGTATAAACAAGGTTTTAATATCAAAACTCCATTAAATTTAAAGCTGCAAACTATTGCAACGAAATCATTAAGAGATGGACTGATTGAATATGATCAACGAAAAGGTTGGCGAGGACCATTAAAAAATATTCTTTATTCAAAAAATTGGTCAAATAACTTAAAAGAATTTAAATTGGAAAACTCTTTACAATGGAAGCTTGCTGTAGTTAAAAAAATTCAAAAATTTAAAGTATTAATAGAAACTGAAAATAATTCTGATGGGATAATAAATTATAGTGATATTACATGGACAAAAAAAGAATTTGAGGAAATTTTAAAAATAGGAGACATCATTTATGTAGAAAAGATAGATGATCAAAATTATAAACTGCGACAATTGCCTTTAGCAAATGGAGCAATAGTGGTTATAGATCCCTTCACCGGAAGAGTAAAAGCAATTTCTGGTGGCTTTAGTTTTAAAAAAAGTGAGTTTAATAGAGCTTCACAAGCAAATAGACAACCTGGATCAGCTTTTAAACCTTTCGTATACGCTTTAGCTTTAGAAAATAATTTTACTCCATCTTCATTAGTTTTAGACGCACCAATCGTATTTGATCAAGGCGAGGACTTAAAATTATGGAAACCTGAAAATTATGGAAAAAAATTTTATGGTTTATCAACATTAAGAACTGGTATAGAAAAATCAAGAAATCTTATGACCGTTAGAATTGCTCAACAGCTTGGTCTTGAAAAAATTATAAATTTAACGAAACAATTAAATATTTATAAAGATCCTGATAAACTTCTATCAATTTCTTTAGGCTCAGCTGAAACAACGCTTTTAAAATTGACATCAGCATATTGTTCATTTGTAAATGGTGGAAAATTAATTAATCCAATAATTATTGATAGAATTCAGGATAGTCAGGGTAATACAATTTTTAACTCTGAGTCTAGATATTGCAAAAATTGTAAAAAAATATCATACTTAAGTAAAAACTTGCCGGTAATAGAGGACAGTTTTGAACAAGTTTTTTCATCACAAACTGCATACCAAATAACATCTATGCTGGAGGGGGCAATACAAAGAGGAACTGGCAAGGGTTTAAGAGAATTAAAACTTGACTTAGCTGGAAAAACTGGAACTACCAACAAAAATACCGATACCTGGTTCATTGGCTTTACCTCTAATCTAGTAGTAGGTGTATTTATTGGTCATGACGAACCAAAAAGTTTAGGCAGATATGAAACAGGCGCTAAAACAGCAATGCCAGTTTTTAAAAAGTTTATTAAACAAGTAATAAACAAGAGCGATGCAAGACCATTTAAAGTTTCTAAAAATATAAAAATGATGGTAGTAGATTCTAAAACTGGAAAAAAAGCTGAATATGGGTCTGACAACAACATTATAGAAGCTTTTAAGACTGAAAATTTTGATAAAAACTCTTTTGAACAAAATGAAAATTTAAATTATAAGCTAAGTAATAATAATATATTTAATTTTTATTAATGAACGAAACCTTTATAAATAAGCTGAATAACATAAAAAAAATTAACAATAAAGTTAAGGAGTATCTTTGACCAAAAAAAAATTATTAAAAAATTAGAGGAAATAAATTTAGAAATAGAAAATCCACATTTCTGGAGTGATAAGCTTAACGCTGAAAAAAAAATTAAATCTAAAAAAAAACTTGATGAATTAATCAATACTTTCAATTATACAACAAAAGAAACTCAAGAATTAGCCGATCTTTATCAAATTGCTCAAGACGAAAACAATCAAATAGTGATTAATGAGACTTTAAAGAGTTTAGCAAATATTGAAACAATAGCTTTTAAAAATCAAATAAAATGTTTTTTATCAAATGAAACAGACTCTTTAGAGGCATATCTGGAGATACATGCGGGGGCTGGAGGAACAGAGAGTCAAGATTGGGCACAAATGTTAAGAAGAATGTATATGAAATGGGCAAACGACAAAAAATTTAATGTTGAAATTATTAGTGAGCATAAAGGCGATGAAGCAGGCATAAAATCCTCAACTTTAAAAATTAAAGGGGATTATATTTATGGTTTTTTAAAATCAGAATCAGGAATACATAGATTAGTACGAATTTCACCATTTGACTCTGGGGCAAGAAGGCATACCAGTTTTGCAAGTGTATGGGTTTATCCAGTGGTTAATGATAAGATAAATATTGAAATACTCGATAAAGATTTAAGAATTGACACATATAGATCTAGTGGAGCAGGTGGCCAACACGTTAATACTACTGACAGTGCTGTTAGAATTACTCATTTACCAAGTAAAATCGTGGTGCAATGTCAAAACGAAAGATCTCAACACAAAAACAAAGAAACTTGCATGAACATGCTAAGAGCAAGATTGTATGAATTTGAATTACAAAAAAAAGAAATGGAAAACGAAAATCAGCAAAAATCAAAATCAGATATTGGATGGGGTCATCAAATTAGATCCTATGTACTTCAGCCATATCAGCTCGTCAAAGATAACAGGACAAATCATGAGAGAACAGATCCTGAAAAAGTTTTAAATGGGGAGATTGACTCTTTTCTAGAGAGCTCTTTATACGGTCCTAATGTCTAGAATTTATAAATTATTAATAATATTTTTTATCTTTTTGTCTATTTTTATATTTTATTTATCATTTTTTGGAATTAAAACAGATAGATTTAATCCAATTATTTTAAAAAAATTAGCTGAGAAAGAAGAGAACATAAAAGCAGATATCGATTATGTTTATATTAAATTAGATTTCGTAAATTTATCTTTAAAATTAATAACTAACAATCCCACAATTAAAGTAAAAAATATTAGAATAAATATTGAAGAGATAGAATCTAATATTCCAATATTAACAATTTTTTCGAAGAAACCAGTAATTAAAAATTTAATCATCAATACTGATAAGAATGACGTCAAAGATTTAGTCAAAATTTACAGACTATATCAAAATAATTTTCAAACAATGTTGTTAGATAAACTAATTCATGAAGGCATCACAAAATTTCAATTTAATTTAAATTTTAATAAAGATGGTAAAATTAAAGATGATTATTATGTAAGCGGAAAATTAAATAATTTTAAAATTAAATTATTTAATAAAAAAACAATAGATAGTGACTTACTATATTTAATAAAAAAAAATCACTTGTCTGTTAATAGTTTAAATTTTACTTATGACAAGATAAAGTTTAATTCAGAAAGAATAGATATCAATAAAAATAAAAATACCTTTTACGTGCAAGGAGATGTAAATAATCCACTATCAAGTATTAATTTAAAAGAATTTAATGAACTAGCAAAAATTAATTTAAAAAATTTTTTAAATTCGGATACAAAATTTAAATCTTCATCAGAATTTTCATTTAATATTGACAAAAAACTTAAATTAAGAGATTTGTCAATAAAATCAAAAATTAGTCTTGATAAATTGAAATATAATGTTGATGAGGAATACTTTTTTAAAATTTTTGGAAAAACAGATTATATTTTGATAAAAAATCAAAATATAGATTTAACCTATACAAACTTAGCTAAAGATGGAAATAGAAAAATATTATTAAGTAGCGAGGGAAATTTTGACGTAAACGGAAATATAGATGAATTCAAGTATGAATATTATTTCGATAAAAATAAAAATAAAGTTAAAGCTACCATCAATTTAGATAATATCCCTTTTTATTTTGATTTAATCAATTTCAAAAAAAATAAGAAAATTCCTAGCTCATTAATGGTTGATTTTGACATTAAAAAAAAACAAAATATTAAATTCAATTATTTAGAGCTAATAAGTAATAATAATTTTGTTAAAATAAATAATTTAGAGATATCAAAAAAAAAGAAAATAAAAGATTTCGAAAAATTAATATTAGAGTATTCAAACAACAAAACAGATAAATTTGATATCTCTATAAATAATAAGAAAAAAAATATATCTATAAAGTCTAATAATTTTAATGGAAAGAAAATAATAGATAAGATTTTAGAATATGAAAATAAATCAATTTTTGAAAATTTAAATAAAAATATTAAAATAGATCTAACGAGGCTATTTATTGATAATAATAATTACATAGAAAACGTAACGGGAGAAATAAAATATAAAAATAATAAAATTATCAAATTAAATTTGGATGGGTTATTTAATAACGGAGAGGCATTATCGATTAAAACTTTTAAAAGAAATGAAGAGTTAATTACTAATATTTTTACTAATTATCCAAAACCATTAATTGATAGATATAAATTTATCAAAGGTTTTGAGGAAGGTGTATTAGATTTTCAATCTATTAAAAGAAATAATAAGTTTAACTCTCTATTAATTATAGATAATTTTAAAGTTAAAGAGGTGCCTGCTTTAGCCAAAATTCTTACACTGGCTTCTCTTCAAGGTATTGCTGACCTGCTTACTGGTGAGGGAATAAGATTTACAGATTTTGAAATGAAGTACACTAGTCAAAATAACATTATCGAAATCGATGAACTTTATGCAATAGGACCTGCAATTTCAATTTTAATGAGCGGTTATATCGAAAAAAATAAATTGGTTAGCTTGCGTGGAACTTTGGTTCCCGCTACTACAATAAATCGGACAATATCATCAATACCTCTTTTAGGTGATATATTAGTGGGAAAAAAAATTGGTGAAGGTGTATTTGGTGTAAGTTTTAAAATTAAAGGACCACCAAAAAATTTAAAAACAACAGTTAATCCAATTAAAACTTTAACTCCAAGGTTTATAACACGAACTCTAGAAAAAATTAAAAATTAGAATAGTTTAATAACAACGTGTTTTTTCTTACCAAAAGAAAGTTTACAAGAATTTTTGTCATATTGATTAAAATCAATAATTAATTTATCGTCCAAGACTATAGTATCATTAATTTTGATACCATTATTTTTAATCGCTCTTCTAACCTCACCCTTAGACTTTAATAGTTTTGAAGCTAAAACTAAGTCTAAAATACTTATTTTGTTGCCTTGTTTTTTTTTCAAATTAATGACAGGCAAATCTTTTCCTGCTATCCCGTCGATAAATGTTTCTTTTGCAGTTTTTTCAGCGTTTAAAGAAGCGGTTTTTCCATGAAGCATAGCAGTAGCTTCATTTGCTAAAATTATTTTTAATTCATTAATATTTTGATTTTTTATATTCTCTATTTCATCAATACTTTTGTCTGTATACATTTTAATAAATCTTATCACGTCATTATCATCAGTATTCCTCCAAAATTGCCAATAATCATAAGCTGATAGTAGCTTTGGATCCAACCACACAGCGCCTTCCTCTGTTTTACCCATTTTAGTTCCAGATGCTAATGTTATTAAAGGAGTTGTGAGGCCAAAAACTTGTTTGCCAGTATGTCTTTTTATTAATTCAACTCCATTAACAATATTACCCCATTGATCTGAGCCTCCAATTTGTAATAAGCAATTTTTTTTTTTATTTAATTCTAAAAAATCATAAGCCTGTAAAATCATATAATTAAATTCCATATAGCTCAAAGACTGCTCTCTTTCTAATCTCAGTTTGATACTATCAAAGCTTAACATTTTATTTATAGTAAAATGTTTACCCACCTCTCTCAAAAAGTTTATATAATTAAGTTTACCAAGCCATTCAAAATTATTAACAAAAATTGGTTTTAAATTTGGGTTATCAGTTTTTAAAAATATGTTAAAAACTTTTTTGATATTTTTTATATTACTTTCAATTTCCTCCTCGGATAATATTTTTCTAGTTTTCTCTTTACCAGATGGGTCTCCAATTCTTGTAGTTCCTCCTCCTAGTAAAACAATAGGTCTATGTCTGTATCTTTGTAATAGCCTTAAACACATTATTTGCAACAAACTACCTACATGTAAACTTGGTGCAGTGCTATCAAACCCAATATATGCATTTATTTTTTTTTTATCTAAAATATTTGATAATTCTTCTTTATTAGTGCATTGATAAAAAAAACCTCTATCTATAAATTCATTTAAAAATTTATTCATATGTTTATAGTTCTACAATATACAAATTTTGATAAAAAAAAATAATAATGGGTAAGATTTATACAGCCCTAGGTCTAATGAGTGGCACTTCAATGGATGGAATAGATGCATCAGTTCTTACTTCAGATGGACATTCAGAATATTCGTTAATAGCTGATAAATACTATAAATATGAGGATAAATTTCGTGATAAATTAGCTCGTATCAGATCAAAAATTTTAACAAATGAAGATTTAGTCTCTTTTGGAACTGAAATTTCAGCAATAGAGAGAGAGTTAACTCTTCTTCACGCTACTGCAGCTAATGATTTAATAAAAAAAAATAACTTAAAAATTGATTTTATTGGATTTCATGGACACACTCTGTTTCATGATAGTAAAAAAAAAATTTCTAAACAAATTGGAGATGGAAATCTTTTATCCCAGTTATGCAAAAAGAATGTAATATTTAATTTCAGAAAAGCTGATATTGAAAACGGTGGAGAAGGGGCTCCACTCACACCTATTTTTCATAATGCAGTAGTTAATAAGAATTTAAATAAAGAATTTAATAAATTTGATTCAATAAATATTTTAAACATAGGGGGAATTGCAAATATTACAAGAACGGCTAAATGGGAAAAATTTTATAGGTCCCCAGACATTCTTCAAGCATCTGATATCGGTCCAGGTAATTGTATGATAGATAGTTGGATAAGAAATAATTCTAATAGTATTTTCGACAATAAAGGAAAAATTGCTAGTTATGGAAAAACAGATAGCTTAATACTTAATCAAGCATTAGAAAATTTAAATATTTTACCTCCATATAATAAATCACTAGATATAAATGATTTTGATATATCTTTTGTTAGAGGCTTAAATTTAGAAAATGGTGCATCAACATTATCTGATTTGACTGCAGAAATAATTTCTAATGCCATTATTCACTATAGCAATTCTCAAAATAGTTTGAATGTAGTTTGTGGTGGTGGTAGAAAAAATATTTATTTAATGGATATGATTAATAAAAAATTGTCTAACCATGATAATTTAAAATTTTTTCCTATAGAAAATTTTGGTATTAATGGTGATTATATCGAGTCTCAAGCATTCGCTTATCTTGCAATTAGATCATTTTTGAATTTACCTTTATCTTTTCCAAAGACCACAAGATGTAAGCTACCATGTACTGGAGGGATTCTAGCCTCAAATTATTAATATAAAGCAGTTTCTTTTTTTATGTATTTATTAATGACCTGATGAAAATCTTTGTCAGAATTTGTGAAAAAATGATTTGAGTCGTTTAAGGCAATGAAATCTATATCTATTCCTTTTTGAGAATTAAGCTTTTTGCTTAAATCATTAACGTTTTCATAGGGAACCAATTCATCTTTTTTTCCGTACACAATTAAACCCGAGGTAGGACATGGTGATAAAAATGAAAAGTCATATACATTTGGTTGGGGTGAAATCGCTATAAATCTGTTTATCTCTGGTCTTCTCATTAATAATTGCATAGCAATTAATGATCCAAATGAAAAACCTGCAATCCAACACTGAGAGTTATCAAAATTTTCTCTTTCGACCCAATCAAGCGCTGCTGCTGCATCCGCAAGTTCGCCTTGTCCATTGTCAAATTCTCCATCACTTTTACCTACTCCTCTAAAGTTAACTCTACAAACAGAAAAATTATTTTCCATAAAAATATTAAAAGTGTTAACAACAACACTATTATTCATCGTACCGCCATACTGTGGGTGAGGGTGTAATATTAATGCGATTGGAGATGTATTTTTTTTGCTTTTAAAGTATTTTGCCTCCAGTCTTCCTGCTGGACCTGGTATGAAAATTTCTGAAATTTTACTATCCATAAATGAAACTGATTATCACTCTCAAAAAAAAATTATATTTTTCTATCAAAACAGAGTGACAAATTGCAAGTTTAAAAATGCTTAAAGTTGACTAAATCAGTCGGGAATGTATATATTAACCGCAATTTATTTGAATTTATGAGACTATCTACTAAAGGAAGATATGCTGTAATGGCTCTTACGGATCTTACTTTATATCACAATAATGGTCCTGTGTCCTTGAGAGATATATCCCTAAGGCAGAATATTTCCTTATTTTATCTAGAGCAAATTTTTTTAAAATTAAAGAAATATAAAATAGTCAAGAGTATAAGGGGCACAAAAGGAGGATATAAACTCGATAGAAAAGCAACAGAAATAAAATTATCAGAAATACTTTCAGCAGTGGACGAAAATATAAAAACAGTCAGATGTGTAAAGCATCTTAAAAAAGGTTGCAATGGTAAATCAATTAAATGTAATACGCACAAACTTTGGGATGAATTAGATATCCACATAAACTCATTTTTTGAAAAAAAACTTTTAAGTGAATTAGCTCATAAAAATGATTTAGAGAAAAGATTATAATGAGAGAAAAAGAAATAGATAAATTAAAAGAATATAAATATGGTTTTACAACTGATATTGAAAATATTAGATCGCCAAAAGGTCTAACGAAAAATACAATTGAGTTTATCTCAAAAATAAAAAATGAACCAGATTGGATGTTGAAATGGAGAATGAGAGCTTTCGAGAGATTGCAAAAGATTAAAGAACCAAATTGGCAAAAGCCTAAATATCCTAAAATTGACTATCAAGATCTTTATTATTATTCTGCGCCTAAAACTGCGAAAGACAAACCAAAGAGTTTAGATGAAGTTGATCCTAAATTAATAGAAACATATAAAAAATTAGGCATACCACTCGATGAGCAAAAAAAATTAAATGGTATAGCAGTTGATGCAGTATTTGACTCAGTTTCTGTTGCAACAACATTTAAAGATAAATTGAATGAAGTTGGTGTAATATTTTGCTCCATATCTGAGGCAATACAGAAACACCCAGAATTAGTTAAAAAGTACCTCGGATCAGTAATTCCAATTAATGATCATTATTTCGCAACTTTGAACTCAGCTGTTTTTACTGATGGTTCATTTGTTTACATACCTGAAGGAGTGAAATGTCCAATGGAACTATCTACTTATTTTAGGATTAACGCATCACAAACAGGCCAATTCGAAAGAACATTAATTATTGCAGATAAAAACAGTTATGTTAGTTACCTAGAAGGTTGTACTGCTCCAATGAGAGATGAAAATCAATTACATGCCGCAAATGTAGAGTTGGTTGCTTTAGAGGGTGCTGAAATAAAGTACTCAACAGTCCAAAATTGGTATCCTGGTGATGAGGACGGAAACGGAGGTATATATAATTTTGTTACAAAAAGAGGTTTGTGTAAAGAAAAAAATTCAAAAATATCTTGGACACAAGTTGAAACTGGATCAGCTATAACTTGGAAATATCCAAGCTGTATTCTTCAGGGAGATAATTCAGTTGGAGAATTTTATTCTATAGCGATTACAAACAACCATCAGAAAGCTGATACTGGAACAAAAATGATACATCTAGGAAAAAATACAAAGAGTAAAATTATATCAAAAGGAATATCAGCTGGTTTTGCTGATAATACCTACAGAGGATTAGTAGATATTTTTCCGAAAGCAAATAATGCACAAAATTTTACACAATGCGATTCATTGTTAATGGGTAACAAATGTGGTGCACACACAATTCCATATATTAAAAATAAAAACTCTGACTCAAATATAGCGCATGAAGCCACAACCTCAAAAATAAGTGAAGATCAATTATTTTATTGCCAACAAAGAGGCCTAAATTCAGAGGAAGCCGTGAGCTTAATTGTTAACGGTTTTTGTAAAGAAGTATTGCAACAATTACCAATGGAATTTGCAGTAGAGGCTCAAAAACTTGTTGGTATTAGCCTAGAAGGAAGTGTTGGATAATGCTTGAAATAAAAAACTTGACTGCAAAAGTTGAAGACAAGAGTATCCTTAATGGATTGAGCCTGAGTATAAATCCCGGTGAAGTGCATGCCTTAATGGGGCCGAATGGGTCAGGAAAAAGTACTCTATCAAATATTTTATCAGGCAAGAAAGGATACGAGACAACAGGAGAAGTATTTTACGAGAAAGATAATTTATTAGATTTAGAGATTGAGGAAAGAGCTCATAAAGGACTTTTTTTAGCGTTTCAATATCCATTAGAAATACCCGGTGTTAATAATAACAATTTTTTAAAAACTTCAGTCAATTCAATAAGAAAGGCCAACGGACAAAAAGAATATGATGCATTAGAATTTCTTAAGTTGGTAAAACAAAAAGCTAAGGATTTAAAATTTGAGGAAAAAAATTTAAATAGACAGCTTAATGTAGGCTTTTCGGGAGGCGAGAAAAAGAAAAATGAAATTTTACAAATGTCTATACTTGAGCCAAAACTTTCTATTCTAGATGAGACTGACTCGGGATTAGATATAGATGCTCTAAAAGTCGTATCTGACGGTGTAAATTCATTGAGAAATAATACAAATTCTTTTTTAATTATTACACATTACCAGAGATTGTTAAATTACATTAAGCCTGATTTTGTGCATGTGCTTAAAAACGGAAAAATAATAAAATCAGGAAATTTTGAATTAGCTATCGAGCTAGAAAAAAAAGGTTATGAAGGAATTAATTAATGGATAATTTAGAAACAAATTTAAATGAAATAAAAGATATTTTGAATCTTAGCAAGGAACAAATTGAAGATAGAAAACTTTCACTGTTAGATTTTAGCAAAAATGGCTTTCCCTCAAAAAAAGACGAGGATTGG
>CACGAM010000014.1 GCA_902571055.1 uncultured Pelagibacteraceae bacterium
CACAACATATTACTAAAAGATCAAGACTTAAATCAAATAATAAAAAAATCTCTTTAGAAGAATCTATGCCAAAGCGGTTTAAAGAGCTTAAAAAAATTTTAAAATCACTGGAGAATTATTATAAAGATATGCAAGATGTCGAGTTTACTATAGAAAACGGAAAGCTTTGGATACTTCAGACAAGATCAGGTAAAAGAACCGCTAGATCAGCAATTAAAATCGCAGTAGATATGGTTAAAGAAAAGTTAATAACAAAAAAAGAAGCGTTATTAAGAATCGATCCTGGATCGCTTGATAATTTATTACATCCTTCCTTAGATGAAAAAGCCGAGATGAATGTAATTGCAAATGGGTTGCCTGCCTCACCAGGTGCATCAAGTGGAAAAGTGGTTTTTTCATCTGATGAAGCTGAAAGACTTAATTCTATGATGCAAGATACAATATTGGTAAGAATAGAGACTTCTCCAGAGGATATAAACGGCATGCATGCTGCTAAAGGAATATTAACCTCAAGAGGAGGTATGACAAGTCATGCAGCAGTTGTAGCAAGAGGCATGGGTAGACCATGCGTTTCAGGATCAAGTGAGATAGAAATTGATTATGACAAAAAAATTTTTAAGACTAATAATAAAACTGTAAAAGAAGGAGAAATTATAACAATAGACGGATCTTCTGGAAGAGTAATTCTGGGAGAGGTCAAAACTATTAAACCCAACATATCTGGAGATTTTCTTACAGTAATGAAATGGGCAGATAAATATAGAAAACTTAAAATAAGAACAAATTCTGAAACACCATCTGATACTAAAACCGCGAGAGAATTTGGAGCAGAGGGAATCGGTCTTTGTAGAACTGAGCATATGTTTTTTGATGAAGATAGAATTTTGTCTGTTAGGCAAATGATACTTTCAAAATCAAAAAAAGATAGAGATTTAGCTTTGTCTAAACTTTTACCTTACCAAAAAAAAGACTTTATAGAAATATTCAAAATCATGAAAGGTTTGCCAGTTACAGTTAGATTATTAGACCCACCATTACACGAATTTTTACCAAAAACAAAGGAAGAGATCGTAAGTGTAGCAAACTCCTTGGACATCTCTTACAAAGAAGTAGATCAAAGAATACAAGAGTTACATGAGCAAAATCCTATGCTAGGACATAGAGGTTGTAGATTGGCAATATCTTTTCCAGAAATTTATGAAATGCAATGTAAGGCAATATTTGAAGCTTTAGTCGAATGCAAAAAAAATAAAATTAAATCTATAATACCTGAAATTATGATACCATTAGTTTCTACTGAAGCTGAAATAAAAATAATGAAAGATCTAGTTATTAAAATAGCAAGAGAGGTTGAAAATAAAACTAAAATCAAAATTAATTTTTTGGTAGGTACAATGATTGAATTACCTAGAGCAGCAATTAAAGCTAAAGAAATAGCAAAACACGCAGAATTTTTTAGCTTTGGTACTAATGATTTAACACAAACGACATTTGGAATAAGTAGAGATGATAGTGGAAAGTTTTTAAATGATTATATTGAAAACAAAATTTTTGATGTTGACCCATTTGTTTCAATTGATGACGGGGTCGGCGACCTTATAGAATTTGCAGCAGAAAAGGGTAAAAAACAAAATAAAAAAATTAAGCTTGGTATTTGTGGAGAACATGGAGGAGATCCTAAAAGTATAAATTTTTGCTCAAAAACTGGCCTAGATTATGTTTCTTGTTCTCCTTATAGAGTTCCAGTAGCGATATTAGCTGCAGCTCAAGCTGAATTAAAAAAATAAATAATCAGCAGTTCTCTTCCTAATAATTGGAAATAAATTCTTTAAATTTCTAATTTAAAATCCATAGCAGATGCACTATGTGTAATTCTTCCTACTGAAATCCTATTAACACCTGTTTTTGCAATATTTGCTACATTTTTAAGAGAAACATTTCCAGATGCTTCGGTTTCGTAGTATTTCTTAGCTATCATAACACCTTTTTTTAAATTTCTAATAGTCATGTTATCAAATAATACAGTATTAAACTTTAATCCCAATATTGATTTAAGTTGATTTAAATTATCTACTTCAACAGTTATCTTTTTTCCTTTTTTATTTTTGATTGCTTTTAGCACTAAAAATTTTAAATTTGATATAGCAATATGATTGTCTTTAATCAAATATTCATCACTAAGATTAAATCTATGATTTATTCCACCACCAATATTTACAGCGTATTTTTGCATTGATCTTAAGTTAGGTATTGTTTTACGTGTACAACAAATTTTACTTTTTCCCTTAACTTTATTAACATACTTATTTGTCTCGGTTGCTATACCAGAGATATGAGATAGAAAGTTGAGAGCAACTCTTTCACAAATCAAAATACTTTTAGGATGACCATTTATATTAGCTACAATACTGCCTTTGACTAATTTAGAGCCATCTTTTTTTTTTATTTTAAATTTGATTTTACTATCCACTAGCTTGAATACGCATCTAGCTAACTCTATGCCTCCAAGAATTCCTTTTTGATTAGAGATTATTTTAAAAGATTTAAAATTATCATTTTTTATTAATTTAGATGTGATATCTCCACTCGGATATAAATCTTCTTTCAATGCAGATTTGACAATTTTTTCGATAAATTTTTTACTTAAACTATTTCTTCGCACAGATATTATCTGCCTATTTCTGCCATTCGTTCTACAGATTTTCTAGCTTTTTCAATTATATCTTTACTCATTACAATTTCATTTGTCTCATTTTTTAAACAATCTAAAATTTTTGGTAATGTAATTCTTTTCATATGAGGACATAAATTGCACGGTCTAATAAATTCGACGCTTGGGTTATCTATTTGAATATTATCACTCATAGAACACTCAGTAACCATCATTACTTTTTTCGGTTGATTTTCTTTGACGTATTTTATCATACCGCTTGTCGAACCAGCGAAATCACTTGCATTAATAACTTCTGGTGGACACTCTGGGTGTGCAATAACTTTAATACCTGGATTATTTTTCCTTATTTCATTTATTTCTGTATCAGTAAATTGCTCATGTACTTCACATGTCCCTCGCCAAGATATTATTTCAACATCTGTTTGCGAAGCTACATATTTTGCTAAATAATCATCGGGTAGAAAAATAACTTTTTTAACTCCTAAAGAATTAACAATTTTAACAGCATTTGCAGAGGTACAACACACATCTGTTTCAGCTTTTACATCTGCTGATGTATTAACGTAAGAAACTACTGGAACACCTGGATTTTTTCTTTTTAACTCTTTTACATCAGCTCCAGTTATAGATGAAGATAATGAACAACCTGCTTTTAAATCAGGTAATAAAACTTTTTTATCTGGACTCATTAATTTCGCTGTCTCAGCCATAAAGTGAACACCACACATCACAATTATGTCTGCTTTTGTTTTAGCGGCTTCAATAGCTAACGCAAGAGAATCAGCAGAAAAATCTGATATCCCGTGGTAAATTTCTGGTGTTTGATAATTGTGAGCTAAAATTACTGCATTTTTCTCTTTTTTTAATTTATTAATTTCGTAAATATACGGTGCGTGAATTGACCATTCGATATCGGGTATAGTTTTTGAAATTTTTTGATAAATTGAGCTAGTAGCTTTTTTAATTTCTGATGTAAATTCCATAAATATTTTTATCAACTTGAAATAGAGTTGTCATTCATTTAATCTGACGCATAAGCGGCCATGCTGAAATTGGTATACAGGCTTGGTTGAGGGCCAAGTGGGAATTTTCCCATGAGAGTTCGAGTCTCTCTGGCCGCACGTTTTATTAATCATATTACTTATATGAAAGGGGCGTTCTGTTGCCAGGTGCCCCAAACCCCGTAACTTAATTAATAAAAATTAATTAAGCTGCAAGTGCAAATTTATTATTTGCATTTATAAAATTGCCCTTTACGGCGGAACAATACCGGACGAAAGAATAGCCTTTAGACATCCGTCGATCCTAATTCACCCCCATAAGTTGAAAATGGTGGAGGTGGTGGGTACTGCCCCCACGTCCGTAATGTTTATTACGAAATTCGTTTATCGTCGTAGTTGGAAATCCAACGCGAGTAATATAGAACTAAAATTATAATTTACAATCATTGAGTTATGTCAGGTTTAAAGAATATTTTTAGAGTAAATACAAATATTTTAATTATTTTTTTATTTTTATACATAATATTGCTAAATCTTTTTCAATTATCTCAGCAGCACTGGAGTTCTATGTTAGATCAAGATATAAAAATTATATATAATTCTCTATTAATATCCTCAGGAATTGAACAAGAGTATAGAGATCATCCAGCCTACTCAACATTTTTGTTACTTGGGAGTTTTTTTAAATTTTTATCGTTATTTTCTGACAGCTATACCATTTATGAAATTTTTAAGTCAGAGGCAATAGATGAGAGTTTTCAAACATTGTTTATCATTGCGAGAATTTTGAATAGTTTTTATGTATTTTTAGTAGCTTTCATTTTATTTGTTATATTAAAAGAACTTAATATAAAAAATAATCTATCAATTTCTATTATATTTTTATTACTAATTTTTCAAGATACTTATGAACTGCTTTTTTTAATACGATCAGAAATATTGTCGGTATTTTTAATACTATTATTTTATTATTTTTTAATAAAATTTATCAAAGAAAAAAAAATTAAATATTCGATTTTTTCAGGTTTTTTCTTTTGTTTGGCGATGTTGGCTAAAATACAAGTAATTTTTTTATTTTTTACCTTTTTAATCAGCTTGCCATTTTTAATTAGCTATCTAAATATCTCTAAAATAAACTTATCGTATACTAAAAACTTTTATTTATTAAGTTTAGTTTTTTTAATATTATTTTTAATTTTTTATATTTTTTTTCAGATAGTACTAGGAATTGCCTTTATTAAAGAGTTTGATGATCAAAGATTTTATTTTACCAACAATATAGATCTTATTTTTTTGCTAGCTTTTATAATTTTTTATTACTTGTTTGTTAAAATATTATCTAAAAAAAATATAATTAATGCCTCAGAGATAATGATTGTCATTTCGTCAATTTTAGTAGGTTATGTTGTTTGTATTGTTTTTATTCTTTTTTTAGACTTAATTAATTTAGTTCCATTTAACAAACTAAATTTTATGAGATTAACTAATCCATTAGAGTATATGACAAGTTTTACTAAAAAATATCAAACCGATACAAACATTCTAAACAGCATGAAACACTTTATTTTAGGGTTCGTAGGATTTTTAGAAATTAATTTTAATAAACAAAAAGAAATATCATCTATTTTATACATGGATCCGAGGACCTTTTTTAGAACTTTGCAAGTCCTTTTCTTTATTTTTTTGATTTATTTTTCTTTAAAAAAAAAAAATACAACTAAAATTAATTTATTATCAATGTCATTATTTGTTGGGATATTTATTTTATATTTAAGTTTTAATTTACGTGAAACACATGGCTACAATATTTATCTTTTTCCTCTATATGTAATTATTTTAGCAATTATATTTAATGAATTAAAAAATAAACTTATAATAATTTTCTATTTTTGCATTTCAATTATTTTCATTAGTGAAAATTTTGCTTTATCAAATATTTATACAAATATATTTAATAGGGAGCCAAGAGTTTATGATATTTGTGCTTATGAAAAAATAGAAATAATAAAATGGAAAAATTCAGAAAATTATATTGAAAACTACAATAAATCTTCATTTATTGAATTGGTACCTATTCCAATGGAATGGCTTGCTAGATACACACAACGATTAGTGCCATCTGAAAGAATAGGCAATAAAATAAAGATAATAACAGAGGAAAATAAATTTTTAAAAAAATATTGCAATCAAATCAAAAATGAGAAGACTCAAAGATCTATTTTCTACAAGTTGAAACCATAATGCTTAACATATATATTTTAAAATTAATAACTAATGAAAAAAAAAATTATTTTAATTTTACTTTTTATATTTTTATTTTTTGTATCCTTGTACGTCTTTGATTATAAATATCTTGTAAATGTGCTAATTGAATATCAATCTTTTAATAAATATCACACTTTATTATTTATATTTATATCATTTTTGTATTTTATGACTCCGCTACCAGTCACATTAATTATTATAGCCAATGGCTATTTTTTTGAAAATATGGGTTTTATAATATCTATTTTTCAAGTTGTAATTTGCTCAGCTTTGATTTTTTCGCTTGCAAAAAGGATTGATGGATATTTTAATCTTAACAACTATAAGAATAAAATATTTAAAAAAATTAATGTGAAAAAATTTTCTCAAAGTAATTATTCTATACTTTTATCTAGATATATATTACCTTATTTTTTTCATAATATTTATTATGGCATATTAAATGTTAAACTAAAAAAATTTACTTTGTTTGTTATAATGTCAGAAGTGCCTATGTTATATGCTTTAAACTCTATTGGAAAATCAATGAATAATTTTGATTATAGTACCTCCATATCAATTTTTACTATATTTCTTGATCAAAATTTTTATGTTCCTTTTGTAATTATGTTTGTGATATTTATTATATCTAATTATCTGTATAAAAAAAAATAATTTAATGTGTGGAATATTTGGCTTTTCAAAAAAAATAGATGTAGACAAAAACTTTGAAAATATTTTTAGTGATATAAAAAAAATAGTAAACTTGAGCTCGAGCAGAGGTTCAGATACTTTTGGAATATCCTTTTACAACAATAAAGAAAATTTTATTTATAAATTAAATCAAAAACCCGAAAAAGCTGTAAAAAACCCAGAATTTAAAAATTTTATTTCTAATAATTTAAAGAAAAATAAAAATAATGAATTAATGCTTATAGGTCAAAATAGGCTTGTGACAAATGGATCAAAATTTTCTTATTTAAACAATCAGCCATTAATTACCGAAAACATTGTTGGTATACATAATGGTATCTTTACAAATCTAGATCATAGTCCTTCAGATAAGACAATTAATTATGAGAGCTTTAATGTTAAGAGCGACTCATTAATATTTTTTGAGGAATTATCAAAAATTGCAAATTCTGAAAATTTTATTGAAAAATATATCAAATATATAAATAGTATGATCGGAAATTTTTCTATAGCTTTTTTTTTGAATAATGAAAAAAAAATATTTATATCCTCAAATTGTGGTTCTTTATATTATTATTATGACAACGAATTTTTTGCATTCGCCTCTGAAAAAAAAATTTTAGAATTTTATTTGAAAGATTCAAAAATACATGATTATAAAAATAAAAATATTAAAAAGTGCTTAAATAATACAATTATTTATGATTTAAACTCAAAAAATATAAATATTATTGATCATTCAAGTGATGATATAAATAAATTTAATAATTTAACAAATAATAATTTTAAATTAAAAATTCATCATAACTTAGACGAAGAAAAATCAAGGTTAAAAAACCTTAAAAAATGCTCAAAATGTATTTTACCTGAAACATATCCATTTATAAAATTTGACGAAAAAAACATCTGTAATTTCTGTAATGAATACGAAAAACAAAAGTTTAAAGGAGAGGAAGAATTAAATAAAATATTTAGTAAGCATAGGTCTAATAATGAAAAAGTTGACTGCATAGTAGGATTGAGTGGCGGTAGAGACAGTTGCTATGGCTTACATTTAATTAAGAAAAAATATAAAATGAACCCAATTGCCTATACTTATGATTGGGGTCTTACAACTGATGTTTCAAGAATTAATGCTTCAAAGGTATGTGGAAAATTAGGTATAGAACATATAATTCGATCTGCTGACATAGAGAAAAAGCGTAAATTTGTAAATATGAATTTGTTTGCATGGCTTAACAGGCCACATCTTGGTATGCTACCAATTATTCAAGCTGGAGACAAAGGTTTTTACGAATATGGAAGAAAAATTTCAAAAGAAATAAATGTTAAACTCATGATACAGTGCACTGGATATCAATTAGAACAAAGAGAATTTTTTTTAGGATTCGCTGGCATAGATCAAAAAATTAAAAATAACCAAAGTCTATATTCCTATAACTTATTTAATAAGTTTCGCATGTTATACTGGTACTCACTACAATTTTTATTAAACCCCAAGTACATTAATGCTGCACTTTTTGATAATTTTAAAGGTTTTATTTATAGTTTTGTTAGAAAAGATAGTTTTTTACATCTTTATAATTATGAGACGTGGAATGAAAATACAATCATAAAAGTCTTAAATGAGGAATATAATTGGAAAGACGATATATCATATGGAAAAAACCAATGGAGAATGGGAGATGGACAAACAGCATTTAATAATTTTGTGTATTACACGATAGCTGGTTTCTCAGAATATGATAATTTTAGATCAAACCAAATTCGAGAAGGATTAATTTCTAGAGAGGAAGCGTTAAAACTTTGTAAAGAAGATAATAGAACTAGATATGATACATTAAAAAATTTTAGTGATATAATTGGTTTTAATTTAGATGATGTACTATCAAAAATAAGTTGCCTACCTAAACTTTACTAATCTCGTAATTATAATTTTAAAAAGTTCATAAAAATATAAAATATTGTTTAGAGCTAATATTCTTATAGAAGATGTTTTTGAAATTTTATATTTAATAGGTACCGATGTAATTTTTAAATTTTTTTGGTCAAAAAAAGATATTATTTCAGCGTCTAGAAAAAATTTATTTGATATAAATTTTTGATTTTTTAAGTGCTTGATAACCCTAAATCCCTTTAAGCCTGACTGGGTATCTCCTCTATAATTACTTAGTATTGTAAAAGATATCAGAATATTAACAAACTTGCTTACTAGATATCTAAATATTTGATATAAATTCGAATTAGCATAATAAAACTTACTTTGAATAGCCCTTCTATCGATTGTTACAAAATCATGACCATTTTTTAATAGTCTGATTATAGAATTAAAATAATTAAAATAAGGTAAATCACAGTCATAAAACACAATTATATTACCTTTTGTTTTTTTTATACTTTTCTTAAGAACTGCTGATTTACCTTCATTTTTCTGGAAGTTTATAATCTTAACTTTGTTATATTTAAATTGAAGTTTTCTTAATTCTTGCAGCGAACTATCTTTGCTACCATCGTTAAGAAAAAAAATTTCAAAATTAATATTAAATTTTTTAATTTTTTTTAGAAGCTTTAAGCCATTACTTAAAATAAATTTTTCGCAATTATAACATGGTATAAGAAAGGAGAATTTTTGCATTATTAACTTTTATTATTCCTTGTTATTTTTAAATAAGCATTAATATTTTTCCTGATAGGATTTTTAAAAGTTAAATTTGAATAAAATGAGACATATGGACTAAAAAAAAATGGATAACTATATTTTATTTGAACATCTCTATAAAAAAATTTAACTAATTTTAAAATTTCATCAAAGGAATTTAAATGTTCATGCCTTTGAATCTCTTTAAAACTTTTACCAGTTCTTAATTTAAATGTAATTCCACTTATTAAGAACCATGTGATATTCCATATAGGATATCCCTCACAAGGAATAGAGTGAGATTGATATCCGTTTTTTTTCATTTTTTGAGAGCTAAGATATAGATAGTAAGGTAAATCTTCTAAATGCTCTAAAACTGCGCAACTTATAATCCTACTATAAGAGTTTTTTTTTGTATTATTTAAAGATTTATAAAATTTATTTACCAGGAATTTATTTTTATTATTTTCATAGAGAAATTTTTTTGGTTCAATTACATCGTATATGTGTTTCTTAGAAAAATTTTCATATTTAAGATGATTTAAAGATCCAGCTCCAATTTCTAAAGTTGTGTTAAATAATAAATTTCTACCTTTTATAGCGAAATGAAGCCAACTTTCAGATAGTTGCGATAAAAGATTTTCCCTATTTTTTTTATATTCAATATCAAAAATTTTTTTTACCTCTTTGCTTAATGCAGGTCTTTTCTTTGGATACTTTTTTATCAAATTAAAAATACTTAATTTTTTCAAGTTTTTCATGCTTTCTTTTGTTTCAATTCAAAGTTGTAATATTGTATCAAAAAAAGGTTTCATGGTCCTATTTATAAATTTTTATGAATTATTATTGTAAAAATAACTCATTTGTTTAAAGACATATCGATATAATACTGTTGATGCAAGAACAAACATAAAAATTACACTTTAAATTTTAATGAAAATCTTAAGAGTAAATAATAATATAAAAATTATATTTTTTTTTTTATTAATTCTAATTTCATTTTACCGAAGTCCTTACATTTTTTTTAATGGAAGATTTATTGGAGAGGAAGCTAATCACCATTTCTTATTTGCATTAAATAACAATTTTTTTTCTAATTTATTTTATTATATTGAAGTTGCTGGTTATTATAATTTTATACCTAACTTTTTTACTTGGGTTGCAACTTTTGTATCATTAGAAAATGCTCCATTGGTGACTGTTTATGGATCTTTTCTAATAATATTATTATTGCCTTACTTAATTTTATTTAGAGAAAGTGTATTATTTAAAAGCACAAAACAAAAAATTATCGGGTCTTTACTTTTATTTTTGACACCACCATTCATAACTGAAATTTGGGTAAATACATTAAACTCGCAAATTTATTTATGTATTTCATCAATTCTAATTTTGTTTATTACAAATTTAAATAGTATTCAAAAAAAAATTAATAATTTAATAATTCTAGTGAGTGGCTTATCAGGAATATATACTTGCTCACTTCTACCTTTTTTTGCTCATAGGTACTATAAAAATAGAGACAATTATAATTTAACAAATTTTAGTTTATTAATATTAACAAATGTTATTCAACTTTATTTAATTCTATATTCTAAAATATCTAACAAATTGCATTCAAGCGTTTTAACAAATGATTACAACTTAGACTTACTATCAAATTTTGTATATAATATTTTTGCCAAATCATTTTTCGGCAGAGATTTAACTCATCTTATTTGGAATAAAATTAGCTTCTTAAGTAGTAATTATAATTATTACGTTATTTTTTCATTAATTTGTTTTAATGTAATTATTTTATTGAATATAAAGAAAGTCTTAATTTTTCTTAAAAAGAACTTTATTACAAACTACCTGATCCTCATATTTTTGGTAATATCTGTTATTATTCTTGTAGGTAGCCTACATAACCAAATAGGTGGGAGATATGCAGTTATACCAGGTGTAATATTAATATTATTAGTATTTTACTTTTATAATGAGTTTAAAAATAAAGTACTGTCTTATTTTTGTTTATTTTTACTTACCTCAAGTTTAATTACTGGGATTTACGAGTTTAGACCAAAATATAAAATTAATTTAAAAAATCCTGATATAAATTACCTAAAAGATTTAGACTGTTTAAATTGCCCAGAATGGAAATCTGAAGTAAAAATTTGGAGAAACGATAAAAATTATCTTATTGGATTATGGCCCTACCCAAGAAAAAAGTTAGATTTAAAAATAAAAAATGAATAATCAAGACTATTTAGATAAAAAATTTCATAATTTTGTCGAAAGAATAAATGATAACGAAATAAAAAAATTATGGATAGAGCATCCTGGTATTAGGAAAAAATTCTTTAACTTTATTTATAATGATATTGCTAATATTGATGAGCCAAATATTCTTGAATTTGGTGTTAGACATGGATGCTCTACAGCATTATTTTTAGATGTATGTAAGCAAAACAATGGATACTTATATTCTGTTGATATCAATGACTATTCTTATAAATTTCAAGATGAAAGATGGAAGTTTATTTGCTCAAAAGATAATGATTTATCTAAAATCACTCCACAAATACCTAAGCAATTTGAGGTAATATTTCTTGATACAATACACAAAGCCGATCATGTAAGTGATATTTTTCATAAATATTATGACAAACTTAAAATTGGAGGTTTCTTCATAATAGATGACACAAATTGGTTGCCGTACATAAAAGGCGCACAACATGATGATTTTTTTAAAGAGGTAAATAATAAAGAAACATTCTTAAAATTATTGGAAATATACTCAAGCAATAAAGATAATTTTTATTTAGACATAAATTTCTGTGATACTGGAACTGCCAAAATAACAAAAATCAATAATAAAAAATTAAATGATACAAGTAAATTATTGTCAAGAGAATATTCAATTAAGAATTTAATAAGGAGGATAGTTTATAAATTAAAAAAAAATAAATAAGTAAGTTGAAAACAAACTTCTTTAATAATAAATTTACATGATTCTATATATAGGAAAATAAATTGAAACTCACTGAAGAACAAAAAAAAGATATTAGAAACCAACAATCTCAAAAGTTTACAACTAAAAGAGTTATTGCTCCTGCTTTAGAGGATATATTATTTGAGGCTTTGCCAATATTAGATCATGGCTTCATCAGAGTAATTGATTATATGGGCGATGATACATCTATTGTTCAGGCTGCGAGAGTATCATATGGCAAAGGTACAAAAAAAGTAAACACAGACTCAGGACTTATAAAATACTTAATGCGTCATTGGCATAGCACTCCATTTGAAATGTGTGAAATCAAATATCATATAAAATTACCAATATTTATTGCTAGACAATGGATTAGACATAGAACCGCAAATGTTAATGAGTATTCGGCAAGATACTCTATACTTGATAAAGAGTTTTATCTTCCCTCTAAAGAAAATCTTGCAGCTCAATCAACAAATAACAGACAAGGAAGGGGAGAAGTAATTAGTGGAGAACAAGCTAAAGAGGTTTTAGACTTACTAAAGGGAGATGCAGAGAGAACATACGATAATTATGAAACCATGTTAAATGAACGTTATGATGGATCGATTATAGATGAAAAAAAATCTGGTTTAGCTAGAGAATTGGCAAGAATGAATTTAACTTTAAATACTTACACACAATGGTATTGGAAAACTGATCTACTTAACTTAATGAATTTTCTACGCCTCAGAGCTGACCATCATGCCCAATACGAAATAAGAGCTTATGCCGATGTAATGTTAGATACTTTAAAAAGGTGGGTTCCAATTACATATGAGGCTTTTATGGATTATAGAGTTGGAGGTACAGAGGTTTCATCAAAAGGTAAAGCAATAATAAAAAAATTGATTAAAGGTGAAAATATTTCAATTGATGAAACTGATTTATCAAAAAGAGAATGGAATGAATTAATGGTTGCATTTAATCTTAAAGATAAATTGATTTAATCTGATCTGCTAATTTTAAATATAACTTTGAAATATCGTGCTCTGGCATGCTTTCAACTATTGGCTTTCCTTGATCACCATATTTTCCTATATCAGAGTTTATTGGTATTTCTCCAAGAAACCTTTTATTAAATTCTTCTGCTGTCTTTTTAACTCCTCCATCACCAAAAATAGAGTACTTTTTGCCATCATCACCTATAAAAAAACTCATATTATCTATTAAGCCAATAATATTCACTTTTAATTTATCAAACATTGCTATACCTCTTTTTACATCTTGAAGAGCTAGTTCTTGAGGCGTTGAAACAATTATTGCTCCATCCATTTTTATTTCTTGAGCAAAAGTTAGCTGTGTATCCCCAGTACCAGGTGGCATATCAACTATTATAAAATCCAAATCTTTCCAATCAACTTTTTGTGTAAATGTTTTGATTGCACTTGTTACCATTGGCCCTCTCCAAATCATTGGAGTTTGTTCATCTGTTAAGAAGCCCATGGACATGCATTGAATATTATATTTTGAGACTGGAATTAGTTTACCTTCCCTGTTTTCTGGCTTTTCCTTTATTGAAAATAACTTCGGCAAAGAGGGCCCATATATGTCGGCATCTAAAATACCAATTTTTAATCCAAGTTTCTTTAATGCTAAAGCTAGATTGGTTGCAAATGTAGATTTTCCTACACCTCCTTTTGCACTAGATATAGCTATAGTGAATTTAGTTCCAATAATCGGGTTTTTTTCAAACTTTTTACGTCTCGCGTCATTAATGCTCGGATTTTCTTTACTCATACTAGCTAACTTACCTTGTTTTTGAACATAAAGACACTATATAGAGTGTCATATGAACGATTTCAAAAATCAAAGTCCATGGGGATCGCCCCCTCCAGGTGGTGGAGGGAATGGTAACGGTGGTTTCAGAAGAGGTCCTACCCCTCCAAATTTAGACGAAATTTTAAAAAAATTGCAAGACACAATAAATAAATTTCTTCCTGGCAAATCAGGCGGCGCAAAGCCTATTATAGTAGGATTGATAATTTTAGCTCTTTTATGGGTAGGAAGCGGTTTATATAGAGTTTTGCCCGATGAGCAAGGTGTAGTTTTAAGATTTGGTAAATTCGTTAAAACAACTCAACCAGGATTGAATTACCATCTTCCTTTCCCAGTAGAAAGTGTTTTAACACCTAAAGTTACAAAAGTTAATAGAATGGACATTGGTTTTAGATCTGAAAGAGAAAGTGGCTTTTCAAGTGGAGGAGGTGTTGCAGATGTTCCTGAAGAGAGTTTAATGTTAACAGGTGATGAAAATATCGTAAATATAGATTTTTCAGTTTTTTGGGTTATCAAAGATGCAGGAAATTTTTTATTTAAAATTCAAGATCCTCAAGGAACAGTAAAAGCTGCAGCTGAAACAGCTATGAGAGAAGTTATAGCTAGAAGTGATATTCAACCAATCCTTACAGAGGGAAGATCAAAAATTGAGATTGATACACAAAATATTATTCAAAGTATTTTAGATGAATACACATCTGGTATACAAATAACACAAGTTCAAACACAAAAAGCTGACCCACCAGATCAAGTTATAGATGCGTTTAGAGATGTACAAGCAGCAAGAGCTGACATGGAAAGATCTAAAAACGAGGCTGAAGCGTATGCTAACGATGTTATTCCAAGGGCTAGAGGTGAGGCAGCAAAAATATTACAAGCGGCTGAGGCATATAAAAAAGAGGTTGTTGCTAAAGCTGAGGGTGAAGCAAGCAGATTTACTTCAATTTTCTTAGAGTATAGAAATGCAAAAGAAGTTACACAGGAGAGAATGTATCTGGAGACTATGGAAAAGGTTTTAGCTGATATTGATAAAGTAATAATTGAAAAAAATGCAGGTTCAGGCGTAGTTCCATATTTACCTTTACCTGAACTTAAAAAAACACAGGTGAACTAATGAAAAAAGGAAAGTTTTTAATACCAATTTTAATTTTAATTGCTGCAACTGCTTATTTTTCAATTTTTATTGTTAAAGAAATAAACCAAGCGATTGTTCTTCAATTTGGTGATCCAAAAAGAATTTTAATGAAACCTGGATTAAATTTTAAAGTTCCTTTTATCCAAAACGTCGTTTTCTTAGACAAACGAATTTTAAACTTAGATGCTCCTCCAGCTGAAGTAATCGCATCTGATCAAAAAAGATTAATTGTAGATGCATTCGCTAGATTTAAAATTGTTGATCCTTTAAAATTTTATATTTCAGTAGGTAACGAAAGAGTTGCAAGATCTCGATTATCTACAATTATAAATTCTAGAATAAGAAGTGTCTTAGGAACACAACGTCTACAAACATTGTTATCAGAAGAAAGAACTAAACAGATGTCCTTGATCCAAGAGGGTGTAAATACTGAAGCTGCAAAATTTGGAATAGAAATTGTTGATGTAAGAATTAAAAGGGCAGATTTGCCCCCTGCAAACAGCGATGCAATATACAGACGTATGCAAACAGAAAGAGAAAGAGAGGCTAAAGAATTTAGAGCGAAAGGTGCAGAGATGGCAATTACTATAACTTCAACTGCAGACAAAGAAGTTACAGTCATATTGGCTGACGCAGAAAAACAATCACAAATTCTTAAAGGAGAAGGTGACGGTCAAAGAAATAAAATTTTTGCGGATGCCTTTGGACAAGATCCACAATTCTTTGCTTTCTACAGAGCAATGCAAGCATACGAGACAGCTTTAATTGGAGGAGAAACTTCTTTAATATTGTCACCAGACAGTGAATTTTTTAAGTTTTTTGGAAATATAAATTCTAATTCTCAATAAAATTAAAATTATGAATGAATTGATCATAGCTTTTGGTCTTTTCTTATTTATTGAAGGTGCATTGTACGCCATATTTCCATCAAAAATGAAAAATATTATAATGAAGTTAAGTGAAATTAAAGACAGTCAATTGAGATTTGGAGGATTAATATTTTTAGTTATTGGTTTTTTAATAATCTGGTATTTTAAAAGTTAATGAAAAAAATTGTATTTAATTATTGCTTATTGATATATTTAAGCATCGGGTTTGTTAAAAATTCATTTGCTGAAATACCAGCATCATTTGCCGATTTAGCAGAAAGATTAATGCCATCAGTTGTAAATATTTCAACTACAACTACTATAAAAACTAAATCTAATCCATTTCCGTTTCAATTTCCGCCTGGTTCCCCTTTTAAAGATATGTTTGAGGGCACACCTCAAGAAAGACAAACTAGTGCACTAGGGTCGGGATTTATAATTGATAAGTCAGGAATTGTAATTACCAATAATCATGTAATTAAAGGAGCAGATGATATTTTTGTAAAAGTAAATGGCAATAAGGATTATAAAGCAAAGCTACTAGGGTCTGATCCTTTATCAGATATTGCAGTACTTAAAATTGAATCTAAGGAAAGTTTTAAACCTGTGAATTTTGGAAACTCTGATAAAGCAAGAATTGGTGATTGGGTAATTGCAATTGGAAATCCTTTTGGCTTAGGAGGAACAGTTACTAGTGGAATAGTATCAGCTAGAAATAGAAGTATTGGACTTTCCAGATATGAAGATTACATTCAAACAGATGCTTCAATAAATCAGGGTAATTCTGGCGGCCCACTTTTTAATTTAGAAGGAGATGTTATCGGAATTAATACTGCTATATTAGGTCAGTCAGGCTCAATAGGAATTGGTTTTGCTATACCATCAAATAGCGCAGAGAAAGTTATAGATCAACTGATTAAATTTGGAGAAACCAAAAGAGGATGGTTAGGAGTTAGGATTCAGGTCGTAACAATTGAAATTGCAGAAAGTTTAAAACTTGACAGACCAAGAGGCGCTTTAGTCGCGAGTGTTGCACAAGGAAGTCCGTCAGATAAAGGTGGAATTAAAGATGGGGATGTAATTTTAGAATTTGATGGAAGACTAATTAACGAAATGAAAGAATTACCCAAGATAGTAGCTGAGACAGAAGTTGGAAAAAAAGTAAATGTTAAAATTTGGAGAAATAAAAAAGAGATTTCAAAACAAATTATTCTTGGAAGGCTTGAAACATCAGATGATTTCGTTGCTCAAAGTGTAAAACCAAAAGTGCCAAAAAGCTCTTATATAGAAGGATTAAAAATTACGGTAAGATTATTGACAAAAGATGAAATAGCGCAAAGAAAATTACCACCTAATACAACTGGAGTGGTTATAACTGATATTGATCAAGATAGCCCTGTAAATTACTTAAAAGTAAATAATATTATTGTTGAAGCTCAAAAGAGAAAAATTAAAACAATAGGTGAACTAAATAATTTTGTTAAAATGGCTAAAAGAAGTTCTGATAAAACTTTACTAATAGCTATATACAACAATCAAAATCAAAAAAGATATATTGGTGTTAAATTAGACTAAGGACCAAATGTCCAAAATAATTTTAATATCCGGACCAACTGCATCTGGAAAATCTGAATTTGCAGTAAAAATTGCGAAAAAAATCAACGGAGAAATTATTAATGCAGATAGTATGCAAATTTATAAAGAAATAAAAATTTTAAATACTAGACCAAACAAAAATCTTACCAAAAAAGTTAAACATCATTTATATGGATTTGTATCAGTCAAAAAAAAGTTTTCAGTTGGTAAATGGATTATACTCGTAAATAAATTAAT
>CACGAM010000015.1 GCA_902571055.1 uncultured Pelagibacteraceae bacterium
AAGGATAGAGTTGATAAAACTAGATCTAAAATATTTTCAAAACTATCAAAAGAAATTACCGTAGCTGCAAAATTAGGAGATAAAGATCCAAATACAAACTCCAGATTAAGATCAGCAATTCAATCTGCTAGATCTGCTAATATGCCTAAAGATAATATAGAAAGAGCAATAGATAAATCAAAATCATCAAAAGACCATAATTTCGAACATTTACGATATGAGGGTTTCGGTCCGAATAATGTAGCATGTATAGTTGAGGCTTTGACAGATAACAAAAATAGAACAGCTTCTAATATTAGAACACTTTTTCAAAAAAATGGTGGATCATTAGGCTCACAAGGATCTGCTTCTCATAATTTTAAACAAATCGGAGTTATTAAGTTTGATATCAAAGAGATCAAAGAAGATGTTTTATATAATTACGTAATAGATTTAGGAATTGACGATTTATTAATTAAAGATGATATTTATGAAATTCATTGCGAAAAAAATGAAATTTACAATGTTAAAAAGAAATTAGAAATTAAAATAAAAAATTTCATATCAACAAAAATTGAATGGATACCAATTAATTTAGTTATTCCTATAGAGGATGAAAAACAAAATCTATTTGATTTTATAAATAGTATAGAGGATAACGAAGACGTTCAAAATGTTTATACAAATTTAAAATTTACAGATTAGAAGATGTATATAATAAGTATTGACCCAGGTATTTCAGGTGCAATCTGTTTTTTTGAGAATGGAAGCGTGGTGGATGTAATCGACATGCCATCTATGGCAGATGGTAAAAAAAATAAAAAACAAGTGAATGGCTCTCAGATCTATAACGAAATAAATTTAAAAATCAAAAACATCGATAAAAAAAAAATTGTTGTTGTTATAGAACAGGTATCTGCAATGCCTGGACAAGGTGTGACCAGTATGTTTAATTTTGGTCAATCATTTGGTGTGATTAAGGGAATTTGTTCTGCAATGCAACTACCAATGTATTTTGTTCGACCTGCAAAATGGAAGAAATATTTTAACCTAATTAAGACGGAAAAAGAGGCAAGTAGAACCAAAGCTATAGAAATTTTTCCTCAAATATCCTCTAAACTATCAAAAAAAAAGGATAATAATAAAGCAGATGCAATTTTGATAGCTAGTTTTTTTAATAATACACATTTAAGTAACTAATATCTATATTACTAAAGTCAAATTGATGACACAATTTAGTGTGAATAAAGTTTTATGGAAGCAGATATTGCATCACAGGCCGTTGGTTTAACAAGCACTGATTTTTCAATAGTTCAGTTATTTTTAAGAGCAGATATTATAGTTAAATCAGTAATAATTATTTTAATTGCAGCATCAGTTTATTCTTGGGCGATTATTTTCGATAAATATAAATTATTTAAAAAAATAAATAAGACTTCTGAGGAATTTGAGGAAAAATTTTGGAAATCGAAATCGGCAGAAACATTTTTTAACAATCTACCAGCTAACATAGATGATCCAATGGCAAAAGTTTTCAAAGTAACAATGCAATCTGTAATTAAGACACGATCTAAATCAAATTTATCTGAGAGATTAGGAAGTACACTTCAATCAAATATAGAAAAGCAAATGAACATTATAGAGAAAAATTATACTTTTTTAGCAACTGTTGGATCTACAGCCCCCTTTATTGGATTATTTGGAACCGTATGGGGAATAATGAATTCATTTCAATCAATAGCAATTTCAAGAAATACCAGTTTAGCTATTGTTGCACCAGGTATAGCGGAAGCATTGTTTGCGACTGCTCTTGGTTTATTAGCAGCAATACCAGCAGTTATTGCCTATAATAAATTTAATAGTGACTCTAAAAAGTATTTTCAAAAATTAGAAAATTTTTCAAAAAGATTTATTTCAATAATTTAAATGGCTTTTAATCTTAAACGATCATCTAGAGAACCAATGAGTGAAATTAATGTAACACCATTTGTTGATGTAATGTTAGTTTTATTGATAATCTTTATGGTTACGGCTCCCCTTCTAACAGTTGGTGTTCAAGTTGATTTGCCTGAAAGTTCAGCAGACACATTGCCTGAGGAACAAGAGCCACTAACACTTACAATTAATTCTAAAGGTGAAATATATATTCAAGAGTCGAAAGTTGAATATGATAATATAATAGATAAAATTCTTGCAGTTTCAAAAAACAGAACGGATACTAGAATTTATGTTAGAGGAGATAAAACAATTAATTATGGTCGCGTTCTTGAAATTATGGGTATGCTTTCCGGCTCTGGTTTTACAAAAGTTGCTTTAATATCCGAGCCTTATAAAGAGCGTTAAAGTGTCTAAAAGTATTCTATTATCATCAGCTTTTCATGCGATAATAATAATTTTAACGATTGTCACTATCCCTTTTGTCGCTAAAAAACCATTAGATTTACCCCCTTTAATATCTGTCGAGCTAATTCAAATTTCTGAGAAGACAAATATTCCTTTCGCACCTAAAGCAAAAAAAATAATTGAGAAAATTAAAGAGGAAGAAAAAAAACTTGTATCTGAGCAAGCGCCTCCAAAAAAAGTTAAAAAAATTAAACCCGAAGCAATTCCAATGCCAGACCAAAAGGTTGAAAAAATTAAACAATTAGATGATAAGCAAAATCCTGAAGTAGAAGACACAAAAGTAAAACAAGTATCTGAATTCGAAAAAAAAGAAATCTTTGATCCCACTAATATTGCAGCATTAATTGATAAGTCTAAAGAAAATCTAGCTGAAACTGATATAAAGTCTGATAAAATTACTCAATCTCAAGACAAGTCATTAAATAATGTAGGATTAACTTTAAGTGAAGAAGATGCATTAAAAGCCCAAATATTTGGATGCTGGAGTATTCCTTTAGGACTACCCTACAACGAAAATTTAATGGTAAGAATTAAATTGAAATTAAAACCAGATGGCACGATAACTGACTCTGAAATACTAGATCATGCAAGAATGAATAAACCAGGTCAAAATTTTTATAAAGTACTTGCTGAAAGCGCTTTAAGAGCAATTCAGCTATGCCAACCTTTGAGAGTTCCATCTACTGGATATGAAAGGTGGAAGGATTTACAATTAAATTTTGATGCAAGAGAAATGTTAGAGGGGTGATGAGAAAAATTTTATTATTTATTTTATTTTTTCTATTTAATGTAAGTAAAGCATATTCTCTAATAGAAGTAGATATTACTAGAGGAAATCTCAATCCGCTTCCAATCGCAGTATCTCCTCTATTTTCTGATAGTGATACCAAACAAGAACTCGACAATGAAACCAACATTATTAAATTAGGAGAGAAAATATCTGAAGTTGTTGAAAACAATTTAAGAAGAACTGGGTTATTTAATCCCTTAGAAAAAAATGCTTTTTTACAAAATCCTGATGTAGCACATTTAAAACCAAGATTTGAAGATTGGAAATTAATAAAAGCTCAAGCACTTATAACTGGACAAGTAAAATTTGTAGATGAGAAGTTAAGAGTAGAGTTCAGATTATGGGATGTACTTGCTGCTAAAGAACTTATGGCGTTAGCTTTTACAACTGTACCAGAAAACTGGAGAAGAGTTGGTCATATTATATCAGACAAAATTTATGAGAGATTAACTGGTGAAAAGGGTTATTTTGATACAAGAATAATTTATGTTGCTGAACAGGGTCCAAAAACAAAAAGAATTAAGAAACTTGCTATAATGGATCAAGATAGTTTTAATACTAAATATTTAACATTAGGAAATGAGTTAGTTCTAACTCCTAGATTTAATCCTACAAACCAAATGGTTACATACTTATCTTATTTTAAAAATTTACCTAGAGTTTATTTATTGGATATAGAAACTGGGATACAAGAAGTGGTCGGAGATTTTCCAGGAATGACATTTGCTCCAAGATTTTCTCCTGATGGAAAAAAAATAATCATGAGTTTTGCTAAAGATGGTAATTCAGATATTTATACTATGAATTTAGAAAATCGTATTGTAAACAGAATTACCAATCATCCATCAATAGACACGTCTCCATCTTATTCACCAGATGGAAAATTTATTACATTTAATTCTGATAGAAGTGGATTTCAACAAATATATGTTATGAAAAGTGATGGCACTAATGTTAAAAGAATTTCATTTGGAAAAGGTTTATATGGAACTCCTGTTTGGTCTCCTAGAGGTGACCTAATAGCATTTACAAAATTACATAAAGGTAAATTTTATATTGGCGTTATGAGAACTGATGGTAGTGGAGAAAGATTGCTAACTGAAAATTATTATCAAGAGGCACCATCATGGTCTCCAAATGGAAGAGTATTAATTTTTTATAGAGAAACAAAATCTAATAGTGAGGGTAAAGGATTTTCAGCAAAACTTTGGTCTATAGATTTAACAGGTTATAATGAAAGACAAGTACCAACAGAAACTGATGGTTCAGACCCTTCTTGGTCATCATTATTGAGTAATTAATCCTAATTTGGACATAAAATATTCGATTAATTCAATTGATTTTTATGCTTGAAAGATCTATTTAGTTATGAAAAAAATGAGTATTAAAGATTTAGATAATTAATTAAGGAGCAGTATGATATCTATCAAAATTTTAAAAAACGTATTCCTGGTATTTTTGTTAAGCTTTGTTTTGTCTGCATGTGCAACACAAACAAAAAAAGTAGATTCTCAGATCCAAGGAGACGTTTATACTGGAACTGACACTGTGGAATATTTAGCTAGTGGTGTCCCAGACAGGGTTTTCTTTGCAACCAATGAGTCAGTTTTAACAACTGCTTCTAGAGATACTTTAAGAAAACAAGCTGCATGGTTAAGAAAGAATTCAGACATTACAATTGTTTTAGAAGGCCACGCTGACGAAAGAGGAACAAGAGAATATAACTTAGCATTAGGCGAAAGAAGAGCTAATGCCGCAAAAGACTATTTGATGACATATGGAATTTCCTCAGATAGAATTTCTGTTATTAGTTATGGAAAAGAGAGACCAGTAGATTCTGGCTCAAATCCTTTAGCATGGTCAAAAAATAGAAGATCAGTCTCAGTAAAAGCTAATTAAGATAAAAAAATTAATAATTTAAGACCCTAGATTTTAATCTAGGGTCTTTATTTTGCCATTATTATTCATACAAATCAAATTTTAATGAAAAAAATTATATTTATAATTAATTACATTTTTTTTTATTTATTTTTTTTGTCGTCTAACTCTTTTTCCGACAACCATAATTTCAAAGAAATATTAGAAATTATTCAAAATGATATCAAAACTTTAGAAAAAGCAGTTTATTCTGAGAATAAATTAAACAATGAATTATCAAATAACTCAGATGAACTAAATGATAATGCTGAAGATGTTTTAACGAGACATTTATTAAAATTATCAGAGATTGAAACCCAGTTTCAAAACTTAACAAACAGATTTGAGGAAATTAACTTTAAGATAGATAAACTTTCAACTAGACTATCAAAAGTACAGAGCGATAATCAACTAAGGTTTCAACAATTAGAGAAATCAGTAAATAAAAATATCAGTACAGAGGCAGCAAATATTACATCTTCATCCACATCTAGTGATCCAAATCTAATTTTACCTGGTTCAAGTGAACCTCAAGATCTTGGTTCAATTTCTTATAAAGATATGACCAGCGAGGAAACAAATCAAGAGACACAATCAATTGATACTACAGCCTCAGTAGTAACTGAAAATTTTATTGTAGAGGAAAAAATTTTACCTCAATCAAATCCACAACAGCAGTATGAATTTGCAACAAGTTTTCTTAAAGTTGGAGATTATAATACTGCAGAAAGAGCATTTAGAGAATTTGTAAATACAAATCCAGATCATAAATTAGCTGGTAATGCTCAATATTGGTATGCAGAAACATTTAGAATTAGACAATTATACACTGATGCGGCATCAGCTTACCTTGAGGGTTATAAAAATTATCCTAAGAGCGATAAAGCTCCAATAAATTTATTAAAACTAGGAGTTTCCTTAGTCCAAATTGGTGAAAAAGATCAAGGTTGTTTAATGATTTCGGGAGTTAAAAAACAATATCCTAACGCAAAAGAATCTGTAATCCAAAAAGCCAAATATGAGGAAAAAAAGTTTGAGTGTAAAAAAAATAATTCATAAAAAAAATCTTCTTAAAATATCCGATAAAAAAATAATTAATACTTACCAAAGATTTAAAAAAAATATTGTATTTTTGAATGATAAATCTAAATTTTCTGCTGGAATTTCAGGCGGACCAGACAGTATGGCTTTAGCTTATTTTCTTAAACTTTATAGTTTAGAAAAGAAAATCAAGATAAATTACTATCACGTTGATCATGGATTAAGACATAGCTCAAAATATGAGGCTTTAATGGTCAAGAAAAAATTAAAAATTATCAATATAAATTTAAAAATTCTTAAATGGAAAGGTCAAAAACCTAAGTCAAATATTCAATCCAAAGCTAGAAAATCTAGGTACGATCTTATAAACGGGAAATTAAATAAAAATTTTATTAATATTATTTTCCTAGGTCACACAGAAGATGATTTAATTGAAAATTTTTTAATTAGATTAAGCAGAGGATCTGGTTTAAAAGGTTTTGTATCTTTTAATTCAAAATTAATTGAAAATAATGGTGTTTATTTGTGTAGGCCGTTGTTAAATTGCAGCAAAAGTGAGCTCGAGTATACTTCGCAAGAAATTTACGATTTTTATATAAAAGATCCATCTAATAAGAATTTTAAATATAAAAGATCTAGAATAAGAGAAATTATTCAAAAACTAAAAGAGGAAAAATTTAATTTTGAAAAAATCAAATTAACTATATCAAACTTAACAAAATCAAACGACGTAATAGAATTTTATGTTAAGAATAATTTGGATGAAAATACCATCTATTTAAAAAAGAAATTCGTAATATTAAAACACAATTTTTTTTTACAACCTGATGAAATAGTATTTAGAAGTTTTTCTAAAATATTGAGCGTTGTAGGTGGCAAGTACTACTCCTCAAGAGGAAGAAAAATCTTAAATATGATTCAAAGAATAGTTTCTAAAAACTTTTCAAAGGCCACCTTATCTGGGTGCACAATAGAAAAAATTAAAAAATTGACTATTATTTACCCTGAATCATTGAAAAAACTGTAATTCTGTATAATTTGCCTCTTGTTATATTTGCAATAATTCTTAATTATATCGTATGAATTTTAGAAATCTTGCAATGTGGGCAGTAATAATAGTTCTTACTATTGGGCTGTACAACATGTTCAAAAACCCTCAAAGATCTATATCACAAAGTAATAATGTTATCTTTTCAGAATTTTTAAATGAAGTTGATAATGGAAGAGTAGTCCAAGTTGAAATTCAAGGTAATAATATTAAAGGTATACTTTCTAATGGTGAAAATTTCAGCACATATTCGCCGAATGATCCAAACTTAATCCAAAGGTTGACTGAAAAAGGCGTCAGCATTTCTGCAGCGCCACTTGATGAGAAAATGCCCTCATTGTTTGGTGTTTTGCTATCTTGGTTTCCAATGTTGTTGTTAATAGCAGTTTGGATATTTTTTATGCGACAAATGCAGGGAGGAAAGGGCGGTGCAATGGGTTTTGGAAGATCCAAGGCAAAAATGATGAATGAAGTTAAGGGTAAAGTAACTTTTAATGATGTTGCAGGTGTAGAGGAAGCTAAAGAAGAAGTAGAGGAAGTAGTAGAATTTTTAAAAGATCCAAAAAAATTTAGTAGACTTGGTGGAAAAATACCAAGAGGATGTTTATTAGTAGGACCACCAGGTACTGGTAAAACATTGTTGGCTAGAGCAATAGCTGGCGAAGCGGGAGTTCCTTTTTTTACAATTTCTGGATCTGATTTTGTAGAAATGTTTGTTGGAGTAGGTGCATCAAGAGTTAGAGATATGTTTGAACAAGGAAAAAAACATTCGCCTTGTATAATTTTTATAGATGAGATAGATGCAGTTGGAAGAAGTAGAGGTGCTGGCTTAGGAGGCGGAAACGACGAGAGAGAGCAAACTCTGAACCAGTTACTTGTTGAAATGGATGGCTTTGATACCAATGAAGGTGTAATTATTATAGCAGCCACAAATAGACCAGACGTTTTAGACCCAGCATTATTGAGACCAGGAAGGTTTGATAGACAAGTTGTTGTTTCTCTTCCAGATATCATTGGTAGAGAAAAAATATTAAAAGTTCATAGTAAAAAAATTTCAATGACACCGGACATAAATTTAAGAACAATTGCAAGGGGTACCCCTGGATTTTCTGGAGCAGATCTTGCTAATCTTGTTAATGAAGCAGCATTGTTAGCAGCAAGAAAAAATAAAAGAATAGTTACATATTTAGAATTCGAAGAAGCAAAAGATAAAGTAATGATGGGCGCTGAGAGAAGATCTATGGTTATGACTGAGGACGAAAAAAAACTTACAGCGTATCATGAGGCAGGTCATGCTATAGTTACCATTAATGAAAAAGCAGCCTATCCAATACATAAAGCGACTATAATACCAAGAGGTAGAGCTTTAGGAATGGTAATGCAGCTTCCTGAGAAAGATGAGGTTTCACAAACAAGAGAACAGTTACATGCACAGATGTCAATTGCCATGGGAGGACGTGTTGCGGAGGAGCTAATTTTCGGACATGACAAAGTTACTACCGGAGCAGTGAGTGATATTGAACAAGCTACAAAAAGGGCTAGAGCAATGGTAATGAGAGCAGGATTAAGCAAAGAACTTGGACCTGTGGCTTATGGTGAAAATGAAGAAGAGGTATTTCTTGGAAGATCTGTTGCCAGACAACAAAATATGTCTGAAGAAACTGCAAAAAAAGTAGATGCAGAAATTAGAAAATTTGTGGACAAAGGATATGAAAGAGCAAGAAAAATACTAACGGATAAGATTGAAGATTTGCATAAACTTGCAAAAGCATTATTAACTTACGAAACATTAAGCGGTGAAGAAATTGAAGATATAGTAAATAAAAACGTCTATCCTTCTAATAAGGAAGATCTTAAAGTTGAGGATAACGACAAAGGATCAGCTTTAGGGTCAATTGGGTTAAAACCAAAAATTGTTCACTAAAATTAATGCAAAAACATTACACAAGAGCGTGTAATTTTTATTTTGGAAAACATTCATTACAAAAAGTAAAAAAAAATTTAAGTTTACCCTTAGGTGGGAATAAAAGTATATCGTTTGATACTATAGAGATTATAACAAGGACCAGTAAAAGAAAATTAAATATAAAACAATTAAATCATCTTCCGATAAATATAAAAAAAAAAGTTCTTAGAGATTTAAAAAATATTTGCAGAATAAAAAAAATTAAAAAACTAAATTTAAAAAATATACCTCTTTTAATGGGTATATTAAATTTGACACCCGACAGTTTTTCAGATGGTGGTAAATATAATGAAATAAATGCCTCGAAAACACAAATTAAGAAACTGATTAGATCTGGTGCAAATATAATTGACGTTGGTGGTGAGTCAACCAGACCGGGATCTAAAGATGTTAATCAAAAAAACGAGTGGGATAGAGTCAAAGAGACTTTGAAATATCTAAATAAAAAAAAAATTTTTATTTCACTTGATACAAGAAAAACATATGTCATGCGTAAAGCACTTTCTTACAAATTAGACTTAATTAATGATGTGTCGGGCCTTAGCTATGATAAAAATATTTTTAAATTTCTTAAACAAACTAATTTACCATTTGTTATTCACCACATGAAAGGTACTCCAAAAAATATGCAAATAAATCCTTCTTATAAGAATGTCCTTTTAGATATTTACGATTTCTTTGAAAGGAAACTCAAAAAATTAAGAAAACATGGAATAAGACATAATCAAATATTAATCGATCCAGGCATAGGTTTTGGTAAAAATTTGAAACATAATATTACTTTAATTAAAAAAATTTCTATTTTTCACTCACTTGGTTTCCCAATATTATTAGGAGTATCAAGAAAAAGGTTTATCAGAGAGATATCTGGCGTAAATGAGAGTAAAAATAGGTTAGGAGGAACATTATCTTCTAGTATATATAGTTTAACGCAAGGAGTTCAAATACTTAGAATTCATGATGTTAATGAAATTAACCAAGGTTTAAAGGTATTTAAAAAAATTTATAATTAATGTTAAAAAAATATTTTGGCACTGACGGAATAAGAGGCAGAGTAAATAAAGAAAAAATAAATGGAGAAATGTTTTTCAAATTTGGCTTAGCAGCTGGTACTTATTTTAAGAACCAAAAAAAAAATAAGCAAATAGCAATAATTGCTAAAGATACAAGATTATCAGGTTATACTTTAGAGCCTGCACTTGTATCAGGATTAGCTTCAGCCGGAATGCATATATTTACATTTGGTCCACTACCTACAAACGGATTAGCAATGTTAACAAAAAAAATGCAAGCAAATTTGGGCATTATGATTACTGCATCCCATAACACATATTATGATAATGGCTTAAAATTATTTGGTCCAGATGGACTAAAGCTATCTGATTTAATTGAAAAAAAAATTGAAAAATTGATTGATACTAATATATCTATCAATTTATCAAATCCAAAAATTCTTGGAAGAGTTCAAAGACTTGAGAACGGATCAAAAAAATATATTGAAATTCTGAGAAGTAATTTCCCAAATCAATTTAATCTACGAGGTCTTAAAATTGCAATTGATTGTGCTAATGGTGCAGCCTATAAAGTTGGACCTTTGTTATTCGAATCTCTTGGTGCCCAAGTTTATAAAACTGGAATTAATCCGAATGGATTTAATATTAATGAAAGATGTGGCTCTACCTATCCAAATAAGATTAGAAATTTTACAAAAAAAAATAAAGCACATATAGGCATATCTTTAGATGGAGATGCTGACAGAATAATTATATGTGACGAAAATGGTAAAATAGTTAATGGTGATGCCATAATAGCAATGTTGGCTAAAAGATGGAAAAAAAAAAAAATTTTAAAAGGTGGTGTGATTGGAACTTTAATGTCTAATTTTGGATTAGAGGAATATTTTAGAAAAAATAAAATTAAATTTTTAAGATCTCGGGTTGGCGACAGGCATGTTAAGGAACTAATGAAAAAAAATAAATTTAATTTAGGTGGTGAACAGTCTGGTCACATAATTTTAGGCAAGTTTGCAACAACAGGAGATGGTTTATTAGTAGCTTTAGAAGTTTTGTTTTCAATGAGAAAAGGAAAAAAAGCGAGTGAATTATTCAATAATTTTAAACCAACACCTCAACTTTTAGAAAACGTAGTTGTAAAAAATAAATCCATAATTAAAAGTCATAAATGTAAAAAAGCTATAAATTATGCAAATAAATTAATTAGTGGAAACGGTAGAATGCTTGTTAGAAAATCAGGCACGGAACCAAAAATAAGGATTATGTGTGAAAGTAATGATAAAAAATTAATTTCTAGATGTATTAATATTGTAAAAAAATCGATTAACTAATTTGAAAATAAAATCTAAAATTTTAATTATTGCAGGATCAGACTCATCGGGTGGAGCAGGAATACAAGCCGATATTAAAACAGCTACTTCATTAGGTTGTTATGCGATGACAGCTATAACTGCTATAACTTCACAAAATACAACAGGTGTTTTATCTATTTTGCCAGTTTCTGCTAAAAATATTTCCCAACAAATTGAATTCACCTCTAAAGATATAAAACCAGACGCAATTAAAATAGGTATGCTTCATTCTACGCCAGTCATAAGATCCGTAATAAATTCGTTAAAAAATATTAGTATAAATAAAATAATATTAGATCCAGTAATGGTAGCAAAAGGAGGTGCTAAACTTATAGATAGCAAATCAATAAAAATTTTAAGAAGTGAATTAATAAAAAAAGTATCTTTGATAACTCCAAATATACCAGAGGCAGAAATTTTGTCAGGAATTCAAATAAAAAATACTGAAGACATGATTATTGCAGCGAAATCTTTAATTGACATGGGAGCAAAAAATGTACTTATAAAAGGCGGTCATAATAAATCAAAATTTGTAATAGATATTTTTGTCAATAAATTTGAAATTGTTAAGTTCAAAAGCAAAAGATATAAAACAAAAAATACACATGGTACCGGTTGTACTTTATCTAGTGCTATAACCTCATTTTACTCATGTGGAAAAACATTAAAGAAATCTTGTGAGATGGCAATTAAGTATGTTAACCAAGCAATAAGTTCAGGACCTAAATTTGGGAAGGGAAATGGACCAATTAACCACTTGAACACGTTTATTATAAAAAAAAAATTTAAATGAAAAATGTAGTAGTAGTAGGGTCTCAATGGGGAGATGAAGGAAAAGGAAAATAGTTGACTGGCTCTCTAGCCACGCCGATGTTGTAATTAGATTTCAAGGTGGCCATAATGCTGGACATACTTTAGTTATTGATGGTGTTACATATAAATTGAGATTATTACCATCTGGCATTGTAAGAAAAAACAAAATATCAATTATTGGAAATGGAGTTGTTATCGACCCATGGGCTTTATTAGATGAAATAAAAGAGATAAAGTCGAAAGGCGTAAACGTAGATGAAAAAAACCTAATAATATCTGAAGCAGCAAATTTAATACTGCCTTTTCACAGAGAAATGGATGAAATCAGAGAAGATGCTGCCGGAAACTCTAAAATTGGAACAACTAGAAGAGGAATAGGCCCAGCTTATGAAGACAAAGTTGGCAGAAGATCAATTAGAGTGATGGATTTAGCATCAAAAGAAAATTTAAATAACAGATTAGATAATGTTCTAGCCCATCACAATGCAATTAGAAAAGGATTAAAAAAAAAAATCTACGAGAAAGGTGTTTTGATTGAGGAGTTACTAAAAATCGCACCAAAAATTCTGAAATTTTCTCAACCAGTTTGGAAAAAAATTGACGAATTCAAACAAAAAAACAAAAAAATTTTGTTTGAAGGAGCTCAAGGAATCTTGCTAGATGTAGATCATGGAACTTATCCATTTGTAACTTCTTCAAATACTGTTGCTTCATCAGCCGCTACAGGAACTGGTTGTGGTCCTAATTCGATAAATTATGTATTAGGCATTACAAAAGCTTATACGACGAGGGTTGGTGAAGGACCTTTTCCAACTGAGTTAAAAGACAAGATAGGTGATGAGCTCGGTATAAGAGGAAAAGAATTTGGTACAGTAACAAGTAGAAAAAGAAGATGTGGTTGGTTTGATGGAGTACTAGTAAGGCAAACAATTAAAATTTCTGGAATTGATGGAATAGCTCTCACAAAACTTGATGTTTTAGACGAACTAGATGAAATTAAAATCTGTGTAGCATACGAGATTAATGGCAAAAAAATCGATTATTTGCCTGCAGCTGTAGATGATCAGCTAAAAGTAAAACCAATTTATAAGACTTATGATGGTTGGAAATCCTCAACTGTTGGAATAAAAAATTTTGATGAACTGCCTAAAAACGCAAAAATATATATTCAAGATTTAGAGAAGTTTATAGAAACTAAGATTTCTAGTATCTCAACAAGTCCAGAGAGAGAAGACACTATACTAATTCAAGATCCTTTTAAAAATTAAGTTGCAGGTAAGAGATTTTTTGATTTAGCTGAATTAAGCATATGCTTCTGCAGTTTTTCAAATGCTTTATTTTCAATCTGCCTAATTCTCTCCCTGCTTATCTTAAACTTTTTACTCAATTCCTCTAAGGTTGCAGGGTTATCATTTAATCTTCTAGAATATAATATTTCTTGTTCTCTTTCATTTAAGATTCTAATGGAATCTTTTAAAAGACCTTTTCTTTGTTCCATTTCCTCTTGATGTGCAAATTTTAATTCCTGATCCATTTGATTATCTACTATCCAATCTTGCCATTCATCACCGTCTTCGCCGATTGGAGAGTTTAAAGATTTTTCTTTTCCAGATAATCGTCTATTCATTGAAACAACTTCATTTTCACTAACATTTAAATCTTTTGCAATTTTTTTCACATGCTCATCCTTAAGATCACCTTCCGTTCTAGGTGCAATTTGATTTTTTAATTTCTTTAAATTAAAGAATAACTTTTTTTGAGCAGTTGTAGTTCCTATTTTAACCAAACTCCAGGATCTTAAAATATATTCTTGAATTGAAGCTTTTATCCACCACATTGCGTAGGTTGCTAATCTAAAACCTTTTTCAGGTTCAAATTTCTTAACAGCTTGCATTAACCCGATATTTCCCTCTGAAATCATTTCATTGATTGGTAATCCATAACCTTTATAACCCATGGCTATTTTTGCAACCAATCTAAGGTGACTTGTAACAAGTTTCTCGGCAGACTTTACATTTCTAGTATTTTGCCAATTTTTAGCCAGCATATATTCTTCTTCAGCATCTAACATTGGAAACTTTTTAATTTGAGATAAATAAGCTGCCAGAGATCCATCACTAGCTAGTGTTGGAAGGTTATATTTTGAATTACTCATAACGTTATTTATTTAATAAAGTTTTTCATTTTTACAATGATTTCTTTTTCAAGTATTTCTTAGGTTTTTTAATAATTTCTCTAAATCATTTGGCAATTTTGACTCGAAAAATAATCTCTTATTGCTAACAGGATGGGTAAAGCGAATACTTGCTGCATGTAAAAATTGTCTATTTAAAGTATTTAAAATATTAAATAATTCATCGTCAACGTTTGTTATTTTTTTAAATTTTTTTTTATAGTGTTTATCACCAACTATGTGATTACCTTTATTACTTAAATGGACTCTGATTTGATGTGTCCTTCCAGTTTCAAGCTTGCATTCAACTAAACTAAAAGTTGGTGATTTATCACCCTCGAACACTTTAATGGTTTTGTAATTTGTTATCGCTTTTTTACCTTTTGTCAAACTTACTTCCATTAATTGTCTATTTTTAACACTACGCTTTATAAAATTTTCAATTCTTCCAGACTGGGGTCTAATCTTTCCCCACACCAAAGCAAGATAAACTCTATCTATGGTGTGATTTTTAAATTGTTCGGACAATCTTAAATGACTTACATTATTTTTAGCAATTATTATTATACCAGAGGTATCTTTATCAATTCTGTGTACAATACCAGGTCTATATTTTTCACCCACGTCTGAAAGACTTTTATTACAATATTTAATCAAGGCGTTTACGACAGTTTTATCGTAATTTCCTGCTCCTGGATGTATTGATATTCCCGATTGTTTATTTAAAACTAAAATATCTTTATCTTCAAAAATAATATCTAAGTTATAATCGTAAGGTTTTAAAGTGACCTTATTCTCTTCTATTATTTTTAAATAAATTTTATCACCTAGATTGATCTTCTTAGATGGACTATTTACAACTTGTCCATTTATTTTAAGAAACTTATTTAAAATCAGGTTTTTTATCTTTGTTCTACTCAAATTTTTATAATTTTTACTCAGGTAATAATCTATTCTTGGATTGCCTTGAATATTTTCAACAACAAAATTAATGATATTATTCATAAATTATAATATTAATAAATAATGCGTCTGTAGCTCAACTGGATAGAGCACCAGATTTCGGCTCTGGAGGTTCAGGGTTCGACTCCTTGCAGGCGCACCAAACATTAATAAACATATTAAATTTTAAAACTTTTATTCCCCCATATTTACTAAAGTACCTTTTTTTCTTGCTCCATAAAAAGAAAAATAAAATATTATCACTGACAATGAAAAATAAATTAAATTTAACAACAAAGCATTTATAATATTTTCATAATTTACAGAGTTATTTATTAAGATAGATCTTGCTTCTTCGAATACATACACTAATGGCAACAAATTAGAAATATATTGTAGCCATTCAGGCAAGATTGATAGAGGATAATAAACACATCCTAAAGGAGCTAGTAGAAAAAGAGATGACCATGCTGTATTTTCAAATGCAGGTCCAAATCTCAAAAGACCTGAAGTTACCAAGATACCTAGAGTTGTTCCAAACATGTATAAACTTAAAAAAAGTAAAAACAATGGAGTTCCCAGATTTATTATAGAAACGCCAAATAAAGGACTCATTAATAAAACTGCTGGTACAATCCCGATTAAAGTTCTTACAAGTGCTGTAAATGTCAAAGCGGTGATAATTTCACTCAATTTTAAGGGAGCTACAAATAAATTTGTAAAATTTCTACTCCATATTTCTTCAAGAAATAACATGTTAAAACTTATGCTAGATCTAAATAAGAAATCATATAGTATTGCACAACTTAGTATTACACCTACAGTATTATTATAATAATCGCTGTACATCGTAAAAAATTTTGAAATAAAACCCCAAAGGATAATTTGAATTGTTGGCCAATAAATTAAGTCTAATATTCTTGGGAAGGATCCTCTTATTAAATAAAGATGTCTTATAGACAATGCATACATTCTTCGTAATTTCATAATTATTCTCTTACTAGCTTTAAAAAAGTTTCTTCAAGATTTACTCTACCATGTTTAGAAATTAATTCCTCACATGTACCCTCATCAATTATTTTTCCTTGTTTCATCATCATAATATTCTCGCATAATCTTTCCACTTCACTCATGTTATGGGATGCCAGTAGTATTGTTGTATTATTTTTTTTTGCATAATTTTCAATGTATGATCTAACATAGTCGCCTGTATCTGGATCTAGGCTTGCCGTAGGTTCATCTAACAATAAAATTTCTGGATAATTAATTAAGGATTTTGCTAAAGAAACTCTATTTTTTTGACCCGAGGATAGCTCACCAGTTTTTTTATTTAAAAAGCTCTCAAGCTTTAAATCATTACTTAATATATTAATTCTATTTTGAAGATTTTTTACCTCATACATTTTTC
>CACGAM010000016.1 GCA_902571055.1 uncultured Pelagibacteraceae bacterium
ATTTCAGATGTAATTAAGTTTATATTTTCCATTAATTTTTACCCGCAAAATAGATGTCTAAATTTGCATTATATGTCTGAATTAAACTGTTTATAGAAACATCTATTGTATTAAAAATTGGCTCTGGGTAGAAACCATAAAATATAGATGGTATTGCGAGTGTCCACAAAATTATTTTTTCAGACTTATTAAGGTCATTAATATTTTTTAAATCAGCATTGACAATTTTTCCAAAAACTACTCTACGATATAGCCAAAGCATATATGCGGCGCTTAATATTACGCCAATACTTGCAAAAATGGCAACTATGAAACTCTTTTTAAATGCACCCAATAAAATCAAAAATTCCCCTACAAATCCTGTTGTACCGGGAAGACCTACAGCACCTAATGTAAATATCATAAATAAAATTGCGTATTTAGGCATAACTGAAACCAAACCACCATAATCTTTAATTTGTCGGGTATGTCTTCGATCATAAATAACTCCTACGCATAAAAATAAAGCTGCAGATATCAATCCATGACTGATCATTTGCATTATACTTCCTTCGATACCTTGTTGTGTCATTGTAAATATTCCAAGAGTAACAAAACCCATATGCGCTACTGAAGAATATGCAATTAGCTTTTTCATATCCTCCTGCATTAAAGCAACTAAAGAGGTATAAATTATTGCAATAATACTTAAGACGTAAACTAGTGGTACAAAATATTCTGAGGCAACAGGAAATAATCCAATAGAAAATCTAATAAAACCATAGCCTGCCATCTTAAGCAAAATAGCTGCTAACAGCACCGAGCCTGCAGTGGGTGCTTCGACATGTGCATCTGGCAACCATGTGTGTACAGGCCACATAGGGGTTTTAACTGCGAATGAACTAAAAAATGCTAACCATAACAAATTTTGATGTTTTTGATCAATTCCTATTTTATAAAGTTCTTGAACGTCAGTCGTGCCTGCTATCCAATATATGGATATTATAGCAACTAACATTAATACAGAACCGAGCAATGTATAGAGAAAAAATTTAAATGCGGAATAAACTCTTCTTTCGCCGCCCCATATACCAATTATTAGAAACATGGGAATTAAACCACCTTCAAAAAAAAGATAAAAAACAACTAGGTCAAGTGAACAAAAAACACCAATCATTAGTGATTCCATTATCAAAATAGCTATTAAAAAATCTTTTAGTCTATATTTGATTGTAGAAATTACAGAAATTACACATAGGGGAGTAATAAAAGCAGTTAGCACTACAAACAGAATAGAAATTCCATCAATTCCTACTTTATAATTAATAAGTCCTGATATCCATTCTCTATCTTCAATAAATTGAAAATCAGAGATGTTTTTATCAAAAATATACCACAGATATAATGACAGCAAAAAGTTAGAGAAGGTTATAAAGATTGAAACATACTTAATTGTTCTATTTTTTTCACTAGACTTATTAAAAAATATAAAAACTGATCCAATTAAAGGAAGTAAAATTAAAGAGGATAAAATTGGAAAATTCATTAATTAATTATTAAAATTGTTAAAAATACAGAAAATCCCAATAGCATTATAAAGGCGTATTGATATATAAAACCAGATTGAAATTTGACAGCTTTGTTTGAGATTTTTTTAATTAATAAAGATATTCCGTCTGGTCCAAATTTATCAATTATCGACCCATCAATCTTTTTCCAAAAAAACAAACCAATTTTTTTTGATTGCTGAACAAAAATAAAGTCATAAAATTCATCAAAATACCATTTGTTTTTAAAAAAATTATAAAGTGGCTTATTAGCTTCAGCTATTAAAGATGGTATTTTTGTTTTTTTTACAAATATATAAAAAGTAAATGGTATACTCAAAGTAACTATAATTGGAGTTGTTAGTAAAAACCATAATGGAGGATGCTCTGTACTGAGTGGATTTATCAAAAAGATTGACGATTTCCAAAATTTGTTAACGCTATCTGGTCCTATAAATAAATCTTTAAATATAAATCCTATTAAAATTGATCCTAATGCCAAAATCATTAAAGGTATAATCATTACTGCAGGTGATTCATGCATTTCATTAATTGAAACGTTTGGGTTATTATATTTTCCGTGAAATGTTTTAAAGATTAATCTCCATGAATATATTGAAGTTAGTAAGGCAGTAAATATTCCTACACTTGCTGCAATATAACCTAGATTTGTTCCCTTAAGATAAGCAAATTCAATAATAGCATCTTTTGAATAAAATCCTGAAAGTAAAGGAAAACCTGTTAATGCAAGTGTTCCAATTAGCATCAATACATAGGTGTATGGAAGTTTTCTGTTCACTCCACCCATTAAATTTATATCTTGTTCATCTTTAAACGAATGTATTACAGAGCCTGCTCCTAAAAATAAAAGTGCTTTAAAAAAGGCATGAGTAAAAAGATGAAACATCGCCACATTATATGCGCCTACTCCTGCTGCAAAAAACATATACCCTAATTGACTACATGTTGAATAAGCAATTATTTTTTTTATGTCGTTTTGGACTAATGCTATTGTTGCAGCAAATAAAGCTGTGGTCATACCAACGATCGTCACTAATGCTAAAGCTAAAGGTGAATACTCATAAATTGGAGAACATCTGACAACAAGAAAAACTCCTGCTGTAACCATTGTTGCGGCATGAATTAATGCAGATACCGGTGTAGGTCCTTCCATTGCATCAGGTAACCAAGTGTGTAAGAATAATTGTGCAGATTTACCCATTGCACCTATAAATAAAAGTACGCAAATAAGATTGATTGGATTTAGATTTATACCCACAAAATTGAGTTCACTCTGACTTAGTGTAGATATTTGTTGAAAAACCTCATCATAATTAATTGTTCCGCACATATAAAAAATTAAGAATATGCCTAACGCTAATCCAAAATCACCTACTCTATTTACTAAAAATGCTTTAATAGCAGCAGCATTAGCAGTTTCACGTTTAAACCAAAATCCAATTAAAAAATATGAACACAATCCAACCCCTTCCCATCCAAAAAATAATTGTAAAAAATTATCTGATGTAACTAAAGTTAACATTGAGAAAGTAAACAAGGATAAATAAGACATGAATCTAGGTTTATGAGGATCATGAGACATGTATCCAATAGAATAAATATGAACTAGAGATGATACAAATGTAACCACCACAAGCATTACAGAGGATAATGCATCAATTTTGATAGACCAATTTACATTGAGTGTTCCTGAATTAATCCATTTAGCAACTATTAGGTTGCTTTCGTAATTATTTGTTAAAACATTATAAAAAATTAAAATTGAAAATATTGCCGAGATAGATACAAAAGCAGAGGTTAAAATTTGAGAAAATTTATTACCTATTAAATTTCCAAAAAAACCTGAAAAAAATGCACCTAATAAAGGTAAAAATATTACAATGTATTCCATCTTATCCTTTTAATTTATCTATTTCCTCAACACGAATTGTTCCTGCATTTCTAAAATAAACAACTATTATGGCAAGTCCAATTGCGGCTTCGGCAGCAGCTACAGTCAAAATAAAAAGTGTAAATATTTGACCTGTAAGATCGCCTAGAAAAACTGAAAAAGATACTAAATTTATATTTACAGCTAAAAGAATGAGCTCAATACTCATTAAAATAACAATAATATTTTTTCTATTTAAAAATATTCCTGCAACACCTATTGTAAAAATGATAGCGCTTAAGGTTAAATAGTGTCCTAAATTTATTTCAAACATCAATTTTTACCCCTTTATTTTTATCGACAGTAACAATTTCAACTCCACTTATTTTTTCTCTTGAAATTTGTCTTATATAGCTCTGTCTTTTCAAACCAACTCTTTTTTTATAAGTTAAAACGATTGCACCGATCATTGAGACCAATAATATCATGCCAGAAATTTGAAAAAGATGAATGTAGTCGGTGTATAACACTGATCCAATTGAGTGGGTGTTTGTAGCGCCTGACATAACTTCAGGTTTCAAATTGGAAAATATTTCAGGTTTAAGCTTCCAACCACCAATTACTACAATTAATTCAAAAAAAATTATTGTACTAATTAAAAATCCAACAGGTATATGTGAGCTATTTTGCTCTTTGCTTTTTTTACTCTGAAACCACTCATTTTCTTGCTGGGCAACATTCAACATCATCACAACAAATAAAAATAATACTGCTACCGCGCCAACATAAACTATTAACATGATCATACCGAGAAATTCTGCACCACTCATAATAAATAGACATGAAATACTTACAAAATCTAATATTAAAAAAAAAACTGAGTGAACTGTATTTCTAGAGACAGTTACCATTATTGCAGAAATGATAGCAATTAATGCGAAAATATAGAAAAAAATTCCTTGAATCATTCGATCATCGATGAGCATTATCAGCTTTAATATTAGCAGCTAATATATCTTCCCATCTATCACCATTTTCTAAAAGTTTTTCTTTATTATAAAACAACTCTTCTCGAGTTTCTGTTGCAAACTCAAAATTTGGCCCCTGAACAATTGCATCAACTGGGCATGACTCCTCACATAGACCACAATAAATGCATTTTAACATATCAATATCATATCTTGTTGTTTTCCGACTTCCATCAGATCTCTCTTTAGATTCTATGGTAATTGCTTGCGCAGGACATACGGCTTCACAAAGTTTACATGCAATACATCTTTCCTCTCCATTGGGATATCTTCTTAGCGCATGCTCACCTCTAGCCCTTGGACTGATTTTGCCTTTTTCAAATGGATAATTAATAGTTTTTTTCTTTTTAAAAACCTCTTTAATCGCAATAGATAATCCGATTATAAACTCAGTCATAAAAATTGTTTTTAAAAATCTTTTTAATTTCATATTTAAACCTTTGGCAATAAATCAAAATATATTAAAAAACTCGAGGTCAAAACTACATATATTAAAGAAAAAGGTAAAAACATTTTCCAACCCAATTTCATTAATTGATCATATCTATATCTAGGAACTATTGCTTTAACCAGTGCAAATAAAATAAATAAAAACAACATTTTTATTATAAACCACGCTACTGGAGGTATTAAATTTAATGGATACAAATCAATTGGTGATAGCCATCCTCCTAAAAATAAAATAGACCCTAACGCACACATCAAGAGAATGTTAGCATACTCACCAAGCCAAAACATTGCATACATCATTCCAGAATATTCTGTTTGATATCCAGCAACTAATTCGGCCTCAGCCTCTGGTAAATCAAATGGAGGTCTGTTTGTTTCAGCCAAAGCAGAAATAAAAAATATTACAAACATTGGAAACAAAGGTAGTATAAACCACATATCTTTTTGAGCTAAAACTATATCGGTTAAGTTAAGTGAGCCAACACAAAGCAAAACATTTATAATTATTACTCCTATGGAAACCTCGTAGGAAACCATTTGGGCAGCAGATCGGATTGAGCCAAAAAAAGGATATTTTGAATTAGATGCCCATCCACCCATTATAATCCCGTATACACCCAAAGATGAAACTGCAAACAAATATAGTATACCAACATTTATATCTGCTAAAACTAAGTTCTCATCAAAGGGTATAACTGCCCAAGCAATTAATGCTAAGGTCATTGTCACAATAGGCGCAAGTATAAATATTATCTTGTTTGAAGTGGCAGGTATTATGATTTCTTTAAAAATATATTTTAATGCATCAGCAAGTGACTGGAGTAATCCAAATGGACCGACCACATTAGGACCTCTTCTTTTTTGCACAAATGCCCAAACTCTTCTATCTAACCATACTATTAAAGCAACTGCTGTAAGAACCGGCAAAACTAAAAAAATAATTTTATAGGTTTCGATTAACAGTGTTTCTAAATAAAATAATGACATTTATCCCTCAGTGCCAGTTTTTTGAAAATCAATTTTTAAATTTCTGCATTCAGACATTGTCTTTGATGCCCTAGCAATTACATTAGAATAATAATAATCAATTGGTACGGTAATTACCTCCTCATCAAAAAATTTACCTTTAACACTTTTTTCAAAAATATCTTTATTTTCTTTGAGGTTTAAATTTAAATAATTTAACATATTATCAATTAATTGGTCTTTGTTGTTAAAAAGATTTTTACTCTCTAATAATTTTGAAATTTCATTTATTATAATCCATTCTTCTTTAGAATTACCTGTTGGATATGATGCTTTAAATGCTTTCTGCAGCTTTCCTTCTAAGTTAGTATAAAAACCATCTTGCTCCGTATAAGCTGGAGAAGGAAGTATAATATCTGCACTTTCAGCACCTTTATCACCATGGCTTCCTATATAAACTACAAATTCTTTATTTTTTTTAAATTTTATATTGTCCTGTCCAAATAAAAAGACAATTTCTAATTTATTCTTATGTAGTAAATCTAAAGTATGATTAAATTCGTCAGACTCTCCTACTATCTTCAAATCATATCCTCCAACATTGGCTGCATCCTTAGAAATAATGTTTAAAGAAGTCCAATCTTCATCCATGTTGCCTATATGATCATTTAAAAATTCTTTACATTTATTTAATAAATAATTTGCAGATTGTAGTAAGAAAAATGAGTAACCTAAAATAATTAAAGGTTTTTTTGCCTTTTTAAATTCATTGTAAATAGCACTTTGTTTTTCGAAAAATTTACTTACATCTTCCGTCGTATTACCAATGACTTGATATGGATATGTTAAATCACCTTGATCACCTATAGAATAAATATTTGTTTTGTTGTTTAAAAAAGTTTTTCTAATTCTTGCATTTAATATTGTGGCTTCATATCTTGGATTTGTTCCAATTAATAAAATAAAGTCACTATTTTCAATTCCGTTAATTTCAGAATTAAAAATATAATTAGATCTATTACTTATATCTAAATATGTATAATCATGTCTAGAGTCTAAATTTTTAGATTTCAAAACTTTACTAAAAAATTCTTTAGCAGAGTATTGTGTTTCCATATTTGTCAAATCGCCTGTAAAACCACCAATTTTTAGAGGATCTGTGCTAATTATTTTTTCTTTTATTATTTCAAGAGCATTTCTCCAATCTGTCTTCTCGAAAACACCATTTTTTTTTATAAATGGGATATCTAATCTTTGACTTTTTAATCCATCACACGCGTATCTTGTTTTGTCTGAAATCCACTCTTCATTTATATCATCGTTAATCTTAGGCAGGATTCTTTTTACCTCCCATCCATAAGTGTCAATTCTAATATTTGAACCTACTGCATCCATAACATCTATACTTTCTGTTTTCTTTAGCTCCCAGGGTCTTGCCTCAAATACATAAGGTTTTGATGTTAGTGCACCTACAGGACATAAATCAATTACGTTAGCAGACAGTTCGGATTGCATTGATTTTTCTAAATAAGTTGTAATTTGCATATCTTCCCCTCTGCCTATTGCACCTAACTCAGGTACCCCTGCAACTTCAGTTGCAAATCTAATACATCTCGTGCAATGAATACACCTGGTCATTTGAGTTTTGATAAGTGGACCCATATATTTTTCAGGTACATGTCTCTTATTTTCTTTAAACCTCGATTTATCAATTCCATAAAACATCGATTGATCTTGTAAATCACATTCACCACCTTGGTCACAGACAGGACAGTCTAATGGATGATTTGCTAATAAAAATTCCATTACACCTTTTCTAGCTTTCTCAACCTTTTCAGTATTAGTTCTTATTATCATACCCTCAGAAGCAGGCATCGCACATGAGGCTACTGGCTTTGGAGATTTTTCCATCTCAACCAAACACATCCTACAATTTCCAGCTATTGACAGTTTTTCATGGTAACAAAATCTTGGTATTTCAACTCCAGCCTTTTCACAGGCTTGAAGAACTGTTAAACCATCTTCAATTTCGATATTTTTATCATTTATTTTTAATTTAATCATTATTTATCAAGCAAATGTTGGTCCACTAAATATGGAATATTTCTGTCCTTCTTAACTAAAGGATTAAAATTATTTCTTTCTTCAATCTCTTTTTTAAAATGTCTAATTAAACCTTGTACTGGCCAAGACGATCCTTCACCAAAAGCACATATAGTATGTCCTTCAATTTGTTTTGTTACATCCATTAACATATTTACTTCGTCTTTAGATGCTTCACCTTTAGCCATTCTTTCTAACATTCTCCACATCCAGCCAGAACCTTCTCTACAAGGTGTACATTGACCACAGCTTTCATGTTTATAAAACCTGGCTATTCGTGCCATACATTTTATAATATCTTGGTCTTTATTAATAACAACAATTCCAGCTGTTCCTAATCCGCTTTTTTCTTTAACCAACGAGTCAAAGTCCATTGTAATTGTATCACAAATTTCTTTAGGTAATAAAGGCATCGAAGATCCACCAGGTATAACTGCTTTTAGATTGTCCCAACCACCGACAACTCCACCAGCATGTTTTTCAATTAATATTTTTAAAGGTACGCCCATTTCCTCTTCAACATTACATGGTTTATTAACATTTCCTGAAATACAGAAAATTTTAGTACCTGTATTTTTTGCTTTTCCAAGTGAAGAGAACCATTTTCCACCTCTTCTTAATATAGTTGGAATTACAGCAATAGTTTCAACATTATTAATAATTGTTGGACAACCATACAACCCAACTAAAGCCGGAAAAGGTGGTTTTAATCTTGGTTGACCCTTTTTACCTTCTAGACTTTCTAACAATGCTGTTTCCTCTCCACATATATAAGCTCCAGCTCCATAATGAATATAAATATCTAAATCCCAACCACTATTAGAGGCATTCTTCCCAATTAAATTTTTTTTATAAGCTTCATCAATTGCTTTTTGTAATCTTTGACCTTCAAAATAATATTCACCTCTAATATAAATGTAACAAGTGTGTGCGTTTACTGCATAAGATGCTAATAGACATCCTTCGATTAATTTATGGGGCTCAAATCTTAATATGTCTCTATCTTTACATGTTCCAGGTTCAGATTCATCTGCATTTATTACAAGATAATGAGGTCTTGAACCCACTTCTTTAGGTGCAAATGACCACTTTAACCCTGTAGGAAAACCAGCGCCACCTCTTCCTCTTAATTCTGATAACTTGACTTCATCTATTATCCAATCTCTACCTTTAGATATTAAATCTTTAGTATTTGACCAATCATTCCTTTTTATGGCTCCATTAATTCCTGAGTCTCCGTCATTATACAAATTCTGAAATATTCTGTCTTTATCTTGAAGCATTTTTTAAATCCATTAAAGTTTTTCTATTATTTTCAGGCTCAGAATTAACTCTTCCTCTATATGAACCTGGTTCAATATCTTCATCATTTAACATTTTGTCAAAAATTTTAGATGTTTTTTCTTTATCAAGATCTTCAAAATAATCTTCGTTGATTTGCATCATAGGAGCATTTACACAAGCACCTAAGCATTCAACTTCGACCCATGAGCACTTACCATCTTTTGATAATGTGTTTTGACTTTTTGATATTTTTTCTTTACAGGCTTCAACTAGTTTATATGCGCCTCTTATCATACATGGTGTAGTAGTACATACCTGTACAAAATATTTACCAACTGGTGATAGATTGTACATGGAGTAAAATGTAGCTACTTCATATACTTTTATATAAGGCATATTTAATAACTTAGCTATATATTTCATGGCTACTAATGGTATCCAATTATTATTTTGCCTTTGTGCCAGATATAAAAAAGACATGACAGCACTTTGTTGCTTATCAACAGGATAATTTTTAATTATATCATTAGCGATTTTTAAATTTTCCTCATTAAATTCAAAATTGTCTGGTTGCTCTTTAGAAACTTTTTTTATACTCATCTATCTACCTCTCCAAATACAATATCCATAGAACCTAAAACAGCAGGAACATCAGCTAACATATGGCCTTTAATTAAATAATCCATCGCTTGCAGGTGTGAAAAACCTGGTGCTCTTATTTTGCACTTATAAGGTTTGCTTGAACCGTCAGAAATTAAATATACACCAAATTCCCCTTTGGGTGCCTCTACAGCTGTATATATTTCATCTTTATCTACTCTATATCCCTCTGTGAAAAGTTTGAAATGATGAATTAACGCTTCCATAGACTCTTTAATATCTTTTTTAGATGGTGGAGATATTTTTCCATCATTTGTTTTTACCGGACCTTTGGGCATTTGTTCCAAACATTGATTAATAATTTTTACACACTCTCTCATTTCTTCAATTCTACAAAGATAACGATCATAGCAATCACCATTTTTTCCAACTGGTATGTTGAATTCAAAATTATTATAACAATCGTATGGTTGTGATTTTCTTAAATCCCACGGTACACCTGAGCCTCTTAACATAACTCCCGAGAAAGAGTAATCTAGAGCATCTTGCTTAGATACTATACCTATATCTACATTTCTTTGCTTAAAAATTCTGTTATCTGTTAATAAAGTTTCTAAATCATCAATTATTTTTGGAAATGAATTACAAAACTCTGAAATTTCACTATCTAGGCCAATTGGTAAATCTTTATGAACGCCTCCAGCTCTAAAATAGTTAGCGTGTAATCTTGAACCAGACACTTTTTCATAAAATCCCATTAATTTTTCTCTTTCCTCAAAACCCCAAAGTGTTGGGGTCAGCGCTCCAACATCCATTGCTTGTGTTGTAATATTTAAAAGATGACTTAATATTCTACCTATCTCACAAAACATTACTCTAATATATTGGGCTCTAATAGGTACATTAATTTTTAAAATTTTTTCTATTGCAAGTGCGAATGCATGCTCTTGATTCATTGGAGCTACATAATCAAGTCTATCAAAATATGGAACTGCTTGTGTGTATGTTTTGTGCTCAATAAGTTTTTCTGTTCCTCTATGCAATAATCCTATATGAGGATCAGCTTTCTCTACTACTTCACCGTCAAGTTCTAGGATTAATCTTAAAACTCCATGCGCAGCTGGATGCTGTGGACCAAAATTTAAATTCATTGTTTTAGTTTCTTTAGGCATTATTTCTTTGTTATTTCTTTAATATATTTTGTCCCCTCCCAAGGGCTCTCATAATCAAAATTTCTATAATTCTGTTCTAATTTTACTGGTTCGTAGATAACCTTTTTATCTTCCTCATTGTATCTAACTTCATTGTGACCAGTAAGCGGAAAATCTTTTCGAAGTGGGTGCCCAGAAAAATTATAATCAGTTAATATTCTTCTTAAATCGGGATGGTTTTTGTAGTGTATTCCATACATATCAAAAACTTCTCTTTCCATCCAGTTAGAAGATGGAAAAATAGAAGTTATAGACTTAACTTTGTAATTTTCTTTAATTTCAAATTCGATATTTAGTCTTAAATTATTTTCATGGCTTAATAAGAAGTAAATTAATTTGAACCTTGTGTCTCTTTCAGGGTAATCTACAGCTGTTATGTCGATTAATTGTCTAAATTTAGTTCTCGTATGATTTTTTAAAAATAAAATAACAGAATGTAAATCTTCCTCATCTATTTTTAATTTTAATTCGTCGTGATTAATTGATGATGAATTAATTTTAGTTGTAAGTTCTGAGTTTATTAATTTTTCTAAACTTTCAAGATTCATTTTATTATCTTTCTAGAGATCCTTTATTCCTTATTTTTTTTTGAAGTTGCATTATTCCATACAATAAAGCCTCCGCAGAGGGAGGGCATCCAGGTACGTAAATATCTACAGGAACAATCCTATCGCATCCTCTAACTACAGAATAAGAATAGTGATAATAACCTCCTCCATTAGCGCAGCTACCCATTGAGATAACATATCTTGGTTCTGGCATCTGATCATAAACTTTTCTTAATGCAGGAGCCATTTTGTTTGTCAGGGTTCCTGCAACAATCATTACATCAGATTGTCTCGGACTAGCCCTAGGAGCTGCTCCAAATCTTTCAAGATCATATCTTGGCATTGACGTTTGCATCATTTCAACTGCACAACACGCAAGACCAAATGTCATCCAATGTAAAGAACCTGTTCTTGCCCAATTTACCAAGTTATCCATTGATGTTGTGATAAATCCATTATCGCTAAAGTCTTTAGCTAAATCTTTAAATTCATCTGGTATTTTGTCTATTTTATTTAAAGTATCCATTTTTTATTCCCAATCTAAAGCACCTTTCTTCCATTCATAAATGAAACCAATAGTTAATATCGCCAAAAATATCATCATTGAAACAAAACCAAATATTCCAATCTTTCCTAAAGAGATTGCCCAAGGAAATAAAAATGCAATTTCTAGATCAAATATAATAAATAATATTGCTACTAAATAAAATCTTACATCAAATTCCATTCTGGAGTCATTAAAAGGTTCGAAACCGCATTCG
>CACGAM010000017.1 GCA_902571055.1 uncultured Pelagibacteraceae bacterium
AAAAATTTCTATATATCTTCCTTTCAAACAAGAAATATTCCGCATTTAGGTCACGAAAAAATTATAAAAGTTTTGTTAAGTAGAAATGGTTTAGTATTCATAAATCCATTAATTGGCCTAAAAAAAAAGGGAGACTGTAAAAATGAGGTTTTAGAAAAAGTTTATAAAAAATTAATTACTTTTAAATCTTATAATAAAAGATTGTTTTATAAACCTGTAATTGCTAATATGCATTATGGTGGTCCTAGAGAGGCTATTCATCATATAAACTTAAGAGAAATGCTAGGATTTGATAGATTTACTATTGGTAGAGATCATGCGGGTGCTGAAAATGCATACAAGCCTTTGTCAGCATTAAAGACCGCTAAAAAGGAAATTAATAACTTTAAAATTGACGTATTATTTCACAAGGGTTCTTATTTTTGTAAAAAATGCAATTTAGTTGTAATAAAAAATGATTGTATTCATAAAAATTTTGTTGAAATTTCAGGTACAGAATTCAGAAACAAATTAAATAATAAAAAATATTTTAAATTTGCAAGTAAACCCCTTCAAGCATATGTTCATCGAATTAAATCTAGTGTATTTTATAAATGAAAATATTACCAACTATAGGTCCTGAAACAATAAAATTAAAAAATTTGAAATTTTTGTTAAGTAGAAGCGATTTCGTGAGACTTAACAGCTCTCATAACTCTATAATTTGGCATAAAAATTCTATTAAGAAAATAAAAAAAATAAAACCTAGTAGCGTTATCTTAGTCGACTTCCCAGGAGTTAAGCCAAGAACAGATAATAAAAAAGAAATATCTATAAAAAAAAATGATTTAATTTCATTTTCCTATAAAAAAAAAGGGACTAAGACTATTCCTATAACGAAACCATTACCTATAATAAAAAAAAACGCTTATTTTACTTTAGATGATGGTAAAATTATATTTAAGACAGTCTCACACCACAAAAATGAAATTATAGGTAAATCATTAAATAATTATAAAATTAGACCAAAAAAGGGTTTAAATATTCCTGGCTCAGTCTACGATGATGTAAATCAGCAAAAAATATATCTTAAATTCTTTAATATTTTCAAAAAAAGTAAATTAGACGCTGTAGGACTGAGTTTTGTACAAAACAAAAAAATAATACTAAAGTTAAAAAAAAAATTCCCTAAAATTATTTTAGTTTCAAAAATAGAAAATTCTGAGGGTCTAAAAAACGCAGATGAAATTTCAAAATATTCAGATGTTGTGATGATTGACAGAGGAGATTTGTCTGCAGAGATAGGAGATGCAAAACTATATGATGCCATCTTAAAAATTTCAAATTTCACAAAAAAATATGGCAAACCTCTCATTATGGCAACTGAGAATTTAGAGACAATGTATAGAGATAGCAGACCTACAAAAAATGACATTATTTCACTTGGATTCGCAGATCAAGTTCAATCAGACATTATAATGTTAAGTGAGGAAACTGCGATTTCAAAGAATTGGAAAAGTATATTTAATTGGTTAAACAAATTTTTAAAGTCTAATAAATTAAATAAACATGATGTGCCTGATGACACAAATATTTTCTGGAATGCTGTAGACACAATAAGAGACTTTCCTTTAGTGGTTTTTACAAAAAAAGGCCTCATGTTAAGTAAAATTTTTAAGAAAAATGTTAGAAATAAGGTTTTTATATTTACAGATACCATTAAGACTAAGAGTATTAGTAATTTTTATAATAATGCGACTTGTTTATTAACTAAAAAATTTGATAATAAAAATATAAATAAATTTTATTATTCTTATCTTAAAAAATACAAAAATCTAATTTTCAAAAATAATAATAAAGCTTTTTTAATAACTATTTCTTTTCCAAAAAAAGGAGCTACTGCAAACTCTCTTTCTTTATTAAATAAAAAAGATATATAATTTAATTTGTGATTTTAGATATTTTAAAGTTTTTATTTTTTTTATTTCTTAAAATAATTCCAAAAAATAAAAAGGTTTTAGTATTTGGTGATAGGGGAGGTAGAAGATATGCAGATAATTCAAGGCATCTCTTTATATATTTACATTTAAATTTTAAAAATTTTACATGTGTGTGGATATCTAAGGACATTAATGTTATCAATTACTTAAGGGGAAATAAACTAAGAGCATACCATCCTAATTCACCAATTGGGCTGTTCTATTGCTTAATAGCGAAATATCATATTTTCAATTTTGTAGAAGATGATATACATAAATATATTACCCAATTCTCAAATTCGATTTTATTATGGCATGGTGTTTTACCCAAAAAACTTAAAAGTTTAGAAATAAATACTTCTTATATTTTAAAAAAAATTTATAAAAATTTAAATAAATACTTTGTATATCCTGAAAAGAATTTGGCAGAAAATATTTTTGCAAGGTTCCCCAAGGATAAATACAAGTTGCTAATTTCTAATTTACCCAGAAATTTAATACTTAGTAATAAAGATTTACAAAAAAAAGATTACTATAGAACCACGAATGAGATTAAATTCTTAGAAGAATTAAAAAAAGAAAAAAAAAACGTTTTGGGATATTTCCCTACATGGAGATCTGATGGTTTAGAATTGTTTAGAGATATAAAAAATATGACTGAATTAGATAAATTAGACAAAGTGCTCAAAAAAAATAATTCGATTATAATTGTGAAACAGCATATGAACTCAGAAAAAATGGATAATAATATTTTATACAACCAAAAAATTGAAAATATTGTTGATTATCTGAAAAAACTTGAGAACTTTAGATTTGTAAAATATGAATTTGATCTTAATTCAATCCTAGAAATATGTGATGTTTTAATTTCAGATTATTCTGGAGTAATTTTAGACTATTTATATTTGAATAGACCAATTGTAACTTATGCTCCAGATTACATCAGTTTTAAAAAATATAATGGCTTTAACCTTGACCCTTTAGAAAATAAATTTACTTATTACGCTAAAAGCATAAATGATTTAAGCACTTTGATCATTGATTTTAATAATGATAAAGAAACTTTTTGTAGTCGACATCAAGAGAAACGTAACGAAGTTAAAAATAGGGTTTTTCCTGCAAATTTACGAATAGAAAACATAATAAATCTATTCAAATAAATCTATACTTTTATCAAAAAAATAAATTATAACTTTAGAAATAACATGTATAAAAATAAAAAAATTATTGCACTTATGATAGGTAAAAAAACTAGTTTTGGTGTTCCTGGAAAAAATATATTCAAAATACATAAAAAACATTTATTTGAATTTCCAATAATTTCTGCGTTAAAAACAAAAATGATTAATAGATTATATATAAGCACAGATTGCCCTGTAATAAAAAAAGTTTCCAAAAAGTATAGACCTACAATAATTGATAGACCAAAAAATATAAGAAATCCAAATACGTTAACAGAGGACGTGTTACATCATGCGCATAAATATATTATTAAAAATGAAGGAGGTATAAATAATATAAGCTTTTACGTCTTATTGTATGCAAATGGGGGCTTTGTCAATTCTAAACTAATAAAAAAAGCAATAATTAAGTTAAAAAAATATAAAAAATTTGATTCATGTGTAGGGCTTGTAAACGCAGATATGTTTACGCCAATTAGAGCAAAAATTATTAATAAAAAAAAAGAGATAAAACCGTTCATAAACCTAAAATATTTTAAAAATGTTACAAGTAATAGGGATAGTGCAGGTTCTGCTTTTTTTATGGATTTATCTCTACAAATAATAAAACCAAAATGTTTTGAAAAAATGAATGGAAATCAAAAACCATTTCTATGGTTAGGTAATAAAATTTTACCATTCAAAAAAGACTTTGGTGGAGATATTGATGCTAATTGGCAATTTACATTGCTTCAGGATTGGTTAAATAAAAATTTTTAATTATAAAAACTCTACAATTTTATAAAATTTTCTAAATACTTCATATTAATATCTAGACCTAATCCATTTACATTATCGTCCAAGTCTATAAATCCATCTATCGGTTCAGGCTCACCACTAAATAAATAATAAAATAATTCGTTACCAATCTCGACTTGATTTACTGGAAAATATTCCGAAAAAGGACAATTATTATTTGACATAGTTAAATGATAATTATGCATTTGACCTGCATGAGGAATTACAGGAATATTATTTTTTTCTGCAAGTAAATTAATTTTGTTTGCAGCTGTAATGCCACCAACCCTATTTGCATCATATTGTATAAAACTTATTGCTTTTTCATCTATAAGATGTTTAAACCCAAGATAATTGAACTCATGCTCTCCACCGGCTATCGGAATTTTGCCTAAGGAGTTTAATTCTATATATCCAGCTATATCATCGGGTATTAATGGTTCTTCTAACCATTTTGGGTTAAATTTTGTAAGTTTTGGAATTATTGCCTTAGAATATTCGAGATCCCATCCCATATATGCCTCTAGCATTAAATCACATTCATCTCCTATTACCTCTCTCACTGCATTAACTAATTCTAGGTTTTTTTTTATACCATATTCTTTATCTTTTGGTCCCCAACCAAAACGCATTTTAAACATTTTAAAACCATCATTTAAATATTTCTCTGCTTCAATTTGAAGATTGTGAATTGGTTGGCTATAAAGTTTGGATGCATAAACTGGAATTCTATCCTTCGTTCTTCCACCTAAAAGTTTGAAAACCGGTTTTTTTTCTTTTTTACCAATTAAATCCCAAATACCAATATCAATCGCAGAAATACCTATCATACCAATTCCTTTTCTGCCCCAAGCCATAGTATTTCTGTACATTTTTTCCCAAATATAGTCGTTATCATATGGATTCTCTCCTATAACAAGATCCTTCAAATAAGTATCAATTGCTTTTTTTGTTACTTCTGGCGCCAAAGCAGCATTGCCAATTCCAATTGTTCCATCATCAGAAATTACCTCACAAATTAGCCATTGGTGAAATCTAAAGGAGTCCATATTATCTCCTTTGCCATCCATCATATCCATAGGATTAGTGCAAAAGTTACTTTTAGGTGGAACTACATCCCCAACCCATTTAAATACAGTCGTCTTAATATCTTTAATAATAGTCATACTTATTTTTTATATGATGACATACTCAATGCAATCTTAAAGGAATTTAACATAGGTTCTAGTTTTGCAATATTTTTACCAGATATATCAAATGCAGTTCCGTGTGCTGGTGTTGTTATAGGTATTGGCATACCCCCTTGAACCGTAACCCCTCTATCAAATCCAAAAGCTTTTAATCCAGCTTGCAAAGCGTCATGATACATTCCAACTATACAATCATACTCTTTATTTTTAAAAGCGGTAATAAATGAAGTATCACAAGGCAGAGGTCCACTAGCGTTAATTCCTAATTTCTTAGCATCTTCAATTGCAGGTATAATTTCATCCTTCTCTTCATTACCAAACTCGGCATGAGGATTTAGTGCTTGAACTGCAACTCTTGGTTTATGTATCCCATTCAATATCATGGAATCATTTATTAACTTTATAGGTTTGAGAATATTATTTTTTTTTATATGTTGAGAAACTTCCTTTAAAGGTATATGTGATGTCACTCTCGCTGTCCAAAAATTGTCTACTACATTAAATTCACAAAAAAAATTTTTTACATCTAAATCATTTGCCATTAAGTGCAATTCATCTGGATAATTATTTCCAGCTAATTTCATACTCGTTTTATTAAAAGGTCCAAAATTTATTGCATGAATTTTCTTTTCCTTAGCAAGCTTTAATGCATATTTTAAAGACAAAATTACTGATTTTCCTGACTCAGCAGAGGATTTTCCAACTTCATAATTTTGATTTCTTCCTTTGGAAATATCTAAAAAAAATTTATTTGATTTTTCAAAATCAATTTTGTCAAAATCGTCGACTATTTCTAACTTTTCATATAAGCCGCTCACTTTGTTGCCATCCTCCAAAACATTTATTTCACCAATTACTATAATATTGGCTTGGTTTAGCTCTTGTTTCGTTAATAATTTTGATACCAATTCGGGTCCTATTCCAGATGGATCTCCTAAAAGGATTGCGATTTTTTTTTTTATTTCTGGCATTTTATACTTAAGCTTTTTAGCAGATTATGATTAAATATCTAAATAAATATATTTAAAAGGGGAGATTATGAATAAATCAATAAAGCTATTTCTAGCAGCTTCTCTTCTGCTAACAGAAATATTTGTTTTAACATTACCTGTTATGACTACTGCTTCAAGGGCAGATGGTCATCCTATTCAGGCAATAACCCATGCTGGTTTTGGTGGGGGAACTGATGTTACTACAAGAATGATGTTATTAAGAACAAGAAGAGAGCTTAAACAAGATATGCAACTTGTTAACAAAAAAGGTGGAGGAGGAGCAACATCAATGGATTATATGATGACTTTGCCTGCTGACGGGAACCATACATTAACTTGGACCACTGGTCACGCTGTTTCAATGGCTCTAGGTAAAACAAAGGTAAAACTGAGCGATATGCAACCACTCGCAAGAGGAACTGATGATCCACAACTGTTTGTTGTGAATTGTAATAACAAAATAAAAGAGGCTAAAAACTTTTTAAGTGCACAAAAGTCTAATTCTCTTAAATATGGAACTACTCATACTGGAGGAATAGATGATGTTAGTGCAATTGCTTTTACAAAAAAAGGCAAACTAAAAGATCCTACTATAGTAGCATACAAAGGTGTTGCTCCTATAAAAACTAATCTAATTAAAGGTGATATTGACGTAGGTGTATTAAATCTTGGAGAGGCTGTAACAGAAATTGAAGAGGGAAAATTATGTGTATCAGTTGTTTTGGCAAGTAATAGAATGGAAAAATTAAGTAATGTGCCGACAGCAACAGAACTTGGAATACCTGTGGTCCTTTCTACTGTAAGAGGTTTTGTAACTAAAAAAGGAGCACCTGAAGATAGAGTAAAAACTTTAGAGGCCGCAATGCTTAAAGCAATGAATCATAAATATTATCAAGGGTTTTTGGGAGATATAGGTTTAGATTCTACAAGCGTTGTTGGAGCTGATGATTGGGGAAAACAAATGGAAACTATGTTGGCTGAAATGACCGCTCAACTAAAAGCATTAGGTTATATTAATTAACTTTATCGTACATTCTCTAATTTAAATGAAAAATGTACAAAATGGCAAAAGGGCGAAAAAAAATTTTTCGCCCTTTATCAATTCATCTTTTTTCGTAAATTTCATAGTTATAATTTTAAGCATTTTTTTACTTTGTTTATCCTTTAATTTTCAGATTGTTCCGCCAATACTTAACAGAGGTATTCAACCAGCAACTTTCCCAAAGATACTTTTGTCTTTAATAATTTTTTTAAGCTTTGTATTATTTTTTTTGTCACTAAAAAAACCTTGGAAAAAAAATTATAAATTGAAATTTCCATTTTATTTGACTGTTATATCTTTTATATTGTTTGGTATATTTTCTAAAATAGATTTTTTTTTGGGCATTTCTGTACTTTCTTTTTTTGTATCATATTTTTGGGGAGAAAAAAGAATATCTTATTTGTTTTTGGTGGCTGTTTTGTTTCCAATAATAGTTTTTATTTTTTTCGAAGTTATATTGGGGCTCCGTTTCCCTCAGGGAATAATTACAAATTTGTATTATAATTAGTATGGAAAATCTCAGCTTCTTATTAGAGCCACTTTTTAATAGCAAACTTTTAATTGTTCTAACATTCGGTACAATCTTCGGTTTAATATTAGGAGTTCTACCTGGTCTTGGACCTACAACAGGTGGTGCACTTATACTCCCTTTTACATTAACTCTAGATCCTTTATCTGCAGTTGTTCTTTTGACCGCTATTTACTGTGCAGGCACATATGGCGGAGCTATTACCGCAATTTTAATCAATACCCCTGGCACCCCAGCTGCCGCAGCAACTTGTTTAGATGGTTATCCTTTGGCTCAAAAAGGTCAGGCAGGAAGAGCTCTAGGAATGGCCACAGTATCAAGTGTAGTTGGAGGAATAATTAGTGTGATTGTTTTAATTTTCTTTGCTCCATTTTTAGCTCAACTAGCATACAAATTTGGACAACCAGAATATTTTGCTCTAGCAATATTTGGTCTAACAATGTTAGCTTCAATCGGGGAAGGAAGTCCAATAAAAAATATTATAGCAGGTGCATTTGGTATTTTGCTTTCCACCTTTGGTAAAGATTTTATGACATCAATAGATCGTTTTACATTTGGAATTAACGAATTAAGTGAAGGCATAGGATTTATTCCTGTCGTTGTTGGATTGTTTGCAATGAGTGAAATGCTGATACAATCAACGTTGCTCAACCAAGTATTTAATCGAATAAAGCTTATAGCTATACAGCTTCCAAGCACTAAAGATTATAAACAAACTTGGAAAACAATATTAAGATCATCTGGTATTGGATCTTTTATTGGTGTACTGCCAGCTGAAGGGGGAACTGTAGCCTCTTTGATTGGTTACGCAGAAGCTAAAAGATGGTCAAAAGAACCTGATAAATTTGGAAAGGGATCTATAGAAGGAATTGCTGGAGCAGAAGCAGCAAATAATGCCGCTACAGGCGGTGCCATGGTTCCTACACTGGCATTGGGTATACCTGGTAGTGCAACTACTGCAGTAATTCTAACAGGTTTAATAATTCACGGTGTAAGACCAGGTCCAGACTTATTTAGAGATCAGCCAGAGTTTTTATACGGTATATTCGGCTCAATGCTTATTGCTAATATAATGTTTTTTGTAATTGGTTTTTTTGGGGCCAAAATATTTGCTAGAATAACTCTCGTACCAAATAGGTTATTATGGCCAATGATTTTCACTATTTCGGTCTGTGGAACTTATTCTCTTAATCAATCAATGTTAGATGTTTTTATAATGCTTATATTTGGAGTGATCGGTTTTTTTATGAGAAGATATAATTACTCAGTTGTGCCAGTAATAATTGGTCTTATATTAGGAGAACTTATAGAGGGAACACTTAGACAATCTCTTGTGATATTTGATGGAAATTGGCTTCTTTTTTTTGAAAGACCAATCGTATTAATTTTCTTTATATTATCAGTCATTTCACTATTTTTACCTTTATTAAAAAAAAATGATAGAATTTGATCTAAAAAATAGAGTAGCTATTGTAACAGGAGGTGCTCAGGGATTTGGTTTGGCAATAGTAAAAAAATTTATTAAGTCGGGTGCAAAAGTAATCATTTGGGATAAAGATAAATTACAAATAAAAAAATCATTAAAAGAAATAAATTCTTCAAATTGTTTTAATCAGACAGTTGATGTCACAAAAATTAAGAACATAAATGCGAATATAAAAATTATAAAAAAAAAATTTAAAAAAATCGATATCTTGATAAATAATGCAGGGATAACTGGAAGAAATTCAAAGCTATGGAAATATAACGAAAAAGAATGGAAAAATGTGTTAGATGTAAATTTTAATTCTGTCTTTTATTGTTGTAAGGCAGTAGTCCCGCTGATGCTTAAACAAAATTACGGAAGAATAGTGAATATATCATCGATAGCTGGCAAAGAGGGTAATCCAAATGCAAGTATCTATAGCTCCTCTAAAGCAGCTGTAATTTGTTTAACAAAGTCATTAGGTAAAGAATTAGCAAATAAAAATATCGCTGTTAATGCAGTTACACCAGCTGCAGCTAAAACTAGAATTTTTAATCAAATGTCAAAAAAACACATAAATTATATGTTGTCAAAAATACCTAGAAAAAGATTTACTAAAGTTGATGAATTGGCTTCATTAGTCACGTGGCTAGCAAGCGAAGAGAACTCATTTGCAACTAGTTCAGTGTATGACTTAAGCGGAGGAAGAGCTACCTATTAATTTAATTTTATTAATTTCATTTATGAAATCTTTTATTGGGTCTCCATTTTTTTTTATAATTTTTAAATAATTATTTTTTTGACTTTTCCACAAACCCTCATTATCTTCACTTAAAGTCTCAACCAATAAATTTTTAAGCTCTACCTTGTTTTTAACTTTAATAGAGATTTTATTATTATTTTCTATGTAATTATTTAAATTATTTTTATGTATTGGATCCCAATATTCTATACATCTTTTATTTAGCGCTAGACCCTCAACAAGACTAGCAGACCTAGATTCGTGAAGCAAAATATCTGACTTATTAATTAAAGCTGTAATATGCTCATTGCTGACTAGCCATCTTTTATTATCGTATTTTGATAATACTTTTAAAAACTTTTTATTATTAAGTCTTGGATGAATTTTAAAAATAATTTTTTTTTCACTTGTTTCCATTAAAGTGTCCATAATTTCTACTAATTGTTTTTCAAGAAGAAAATCTTTAGATTTGAGACCAAACCTAGATGAGTAAGCAACAAGTATATAATTTTTTAATCCTAATTTATTTTTAAATTTAATCGCTCGTTCAAGATATTTCCGTTGATACTTCGGCGTACCGATCGATTTAATTTTCTGTAGATCTATTTTATCACTCCAGAACATTTTATCACTCTCGTAATTTAAAAAAAGGATATCACCTACTATTGAATACTTAATCTGATTTTTATCATAAAAAGAATATATTAGAGGTGAATTTGGATATCTAACAATTATTGGTCTATTTTTGTATTCATTTAAATAACCTGCAAGTGGTGAATAACTATTTATATCCGAAAAATAAAATTCAATATTTTCAAGTCTAGTACCTTTAGT
>CACGAM010000018.1 GCA_902571055.1 uncultured Pelagibacteraceae bacterium
CAAATTTAAATTTTGGTGTTGAGGAAATAAAAGTTTTAAGAAAGATATCAGAATGGCCAAAATGTGTTGAAATCTCATGTAATAAATTAGAGCCACATAGAATTACAACATACTTATATGAACTTGCTTCAGAATTCCATTACTATTGGAATCTTGGAAAAAATGATGAAAGTAAAAGATTTATTATAAATAATTCTATAAAATTAGAGAAATTAGCTTTTCTTAAAGTTGTATCTTTAGTCATTAAATCTGGAATGAATATTTTGGGTGTTGAAACACCGGATGAAATGTAATGTTTAAAGAGATTAAATACTTATTTTATATTATTTCAATTTTTTTTTTTATTTTCTTTTCTTTAAAATATTATTTTTCAGACGATAATAAGAAAATTTATTTTAGGTCGATAAATGAAATTGATAACAAAATTAAAATAAATGAAAAAAATTTATTTGTTTTAGATAGCGATACAGATAACATAATAGAATATGTCGATGGAAATTTAGATGAAAAAACTAAAAAGTATAAGTTCTGGGAATTACTTAAATAAATTAAAAAAACGTAGATCATTTATATGTGGTATAAAAGGAAAATTTCTTACTAATAAAGAAATAGTCTTTTTAAGAAAATATAAACCCTGGGGTATTATCCTTTTTTCAAGAAATATAGATAATATTTATCAACTTAGATTATTGACTAATATGATTAAAAAATTATTTAATGATAAAAATTTTCCAATTCTTATAGATGAAGAAGGTGGTCGAGTATCTAGATTTAGTAAAATTATTGATACCAAAATATTTACAGCTGAGTATTTTGGTAATCTATATAAAAAAAATAAAAAAAAATTTAATCTATATTTAGATATTTATCTAAAGCAAATTTCGTATTTATTAAAATCATCTGGTATAAATTTTAATACTTCGCCGGTATTAGATATTAGATATAAAAATAAACATAAAATAATTGGTGATAGATCTTATTCATCTAATCCAAAAATAGTTTCTTATATTGGAAAAAAAGTTATATTTAAATTTCATCAACAAAAGATATGTTCAATAATTAAACATATACCAGGTCATGGACTTGCAAATGTTGATAGTCATAAAAAACTACCAATAATTAACAAAAGCATAAATTATTTACTTAAGAACGATTTTTATCCTTTTGTTAATAATAAAGCTTTTATCGCTATGACAGCTCATATTTTAATTAATAATTATGATAAAATTAATTGTGTAACTCATTCAAAAAAAATTATTAAACTAATAAGAGAAAAAATAGGATTTAAAAACATTATTATTACTGATGATATTTCTATGAAAGCTTTAAAACACCCAATTCAAATTAGTACTATTAAAGCATTTGATGCAGGATGTGATATTGTTTTACATTGCAATGGAAACATAAACGAAATGACAAAAGTTGCAAAAAATTCGCCTAAATTAAGTAACTTTCTAATAAAAAAAACATCACAATTAAATAAATTTTTAAGTTAGAGTACATATATGGATTTAAACGATTCTTCTTATTTTGAGGTAAATCTTAACGAATTTAATGGTCCTTTAAATGTTTTACTAGATCTTGCAAAAGCTCAAAAAGTAGATCTAGAAAAAATATCAATTACCAAATTAGCTGATCAGTTTCATAGTTTTATTACAGAAAAAAAAAATATAAATTTAGAAATTGCATCTGAATATTTGTTAATGGCTACCTGGCTTACTTATTTAAAATCGAAGTTACTATTACCAGAAAGCGAAGAAGAAGAATTTAAAGTTTTAGAGGTAGCAGAAAAATTAAAACTACAACTAAAGAAACTTGAGTTAATTAGATTACTATCTGATCAAATGTTAAAAAGAAAAAGACTTGGAAGAGATGTGTTTTTAAGAGGTGGTAAGGCAAGAATAAGATCTATTTATCAAACGAAATATTCATTAACATTGTTTGAAATATTAAAAAATTATTCAACAATAATAAATACAAGAAATTTTCAAAAAATATCAATACCCAAGTTACCTGTATTTACCACTGAAGATGGAATTAGAACTTTAAAACAATTTATAGGAAAAATATCAGATTGGAAAAATTTAAATGATTTTGTCCCTGAAAACTTTAAAAGTCAAAAAAAAATGATTAAAACTGGAAATGCTGGTATTTTTGCAGCATCTTTAGAATTAGTCAAAGAAGGTAATATTTCAATTAAACAAGATAACCTATTTGATGAAATATTTATAAAAGAGAGATGAAAAAAATTAAAACTGATAATGTTGTAAAATTTCCCACATCAATTTCAGATGGTGAAAAAGAAATAGAAGCTATTTTATTTGCGTCTTCTGAGCCACTTGATGAGGAAAATATTGAAACGAAAATTTCAAAAAAAATAAATGTAAAAAAAGCTCTTGAAAACTTAAAAAAACATTATGAAAACAGAGGAATCAATTTAATTTGCATATCCAATAAATGGTCATTCAGAACTTCAGAAAAATTATCTTATCTTATGTCGAAACAAAAAACTGTAGAAAAAAAACTATCTAAAGCAGCAATAGAAACTCTATCAATTATAGTTTACCATCAACCAGTTACGAGAGCTGAAATTGAAGAGATTAGAGGTGTTGCTTTTGGGACTAATACCTTAGAAATTTTAATGGAATTAAATTGGGTAAAACCTACAGGCAGAAAAGACGTGCCCGGCAAACCAATACAATATGGTACTACTGATGAGTTTCTTAATCACTTTAGTCTACAAAAGCTTTCGGATCTTCCGACTGTAGATGAATTAGGCTCTGCTGGTTTAATTGACACAGCTAGTATTGAGTCAGATATTTTTGGTACTGGTAAATTTTATAAAGAGAAACAAGATAACAAAAATGAGGATATCTATTCAGATATAGATGAAATGCTAAATAGCACTCTCAAAAACGAATAACCTAATTAAAAAAGTGTCTTTTAAAACTTTTATATTAAGATATAAATAACTTATGAGTATAGGATTTTGGCAAATAGCAATTGTAGCAGTGCTTATAGTTTTACTGTTTGGTAGGGGTAAAATATCGAGCTTGATGGGTGATGTAGCAAAAGGTATTAAAAGTTTTAAAAAAGGTATGGCATCAGACCCTGTCGAAGACAATACACCAAAAAATATTTCTGAAAACGAAGAAACAAAAAACCAAGACAATAATAATAAAGATTAATTCAAATGCCCCAGATCGGATGGCTTGAAATTTTAATAATAATTTCAATAGCTATAATTGTTGTTGGCCCAAAAGATTTTCCAGTTGTAATTAAAAAAGTTGGATCATGGATAGGCTCATTCAAAAGATACATTGGAGAAATACAAAATCAAGTTACTAATATTGCAGATACAGATGAAAATAAAGAAACAAAAACAGATGATACAGTAATGACTAAAAAGGATGATAGAAATGTCTAAAGACACCAATGAAGGTGGTTTTATAAGTCACCTAGCAGAACTGAGAAAAAGATTAATTAATACACTAATTTTTCTATTTGGTTTATTTATTATTTGTTATTTATTCTCTGATTACATTTATGGATTTTTAGTTGAACCATATGCTGCTGCAGTTAAAGACGACACTGTTGATAGACGATTAATCTTTACTGCATTGCAAGAAACTTTTTTAACATATTTAAAAGTTTCATTTTTTACAGCATTTTTTTTTACCAGTCCTTTTATATTAATACAAATTTGGAAATTTGTTGCTCCTGGTTTATACGAACATGAGAAATCAGCAATCATTCCTTATTTTATAGTTACACCTGTTCTTTTTTTAATTGGTGGTATGCTGGTATATTATTTGATTATGCCATTAGCTATAAAATTTTTTCTATCATTTGAAAGCCTCGGTACTGCTACTAACTTGCCAATACAACTAGAAGCTAAGGTGAATGAATATTTATCTTTAGTAATGAAATTAATTTTTGCATTTGGGCTTAGCTTTCAACTACCTGTGGTATTAAGTTTGTTAGCTCGAATTGGTATCATTGACTCTATTTTTTTAAAAGAAAGAAGAAAATATGTAGTAGTAATGATTTTTGCTGCTGCAGCAATTTTGACCCCACCAGATCCGATAACCCAAATTGGTTTAGCTATACCTTTGTTACTGTTATATGAATTATCTATTATTTCTGTAAAAATAATTGAAAATAAAAATAAAGAAAAAAATGCACAATATTAAAAATATAAGAGCAAACTTTGATAATTTTAAAAATAAGTTAAAAAATAGAAATATAAATATTGATTTAAATAATATTATTATTCTTGATAAAAAAAATAGAGACTTAATTCAAAACAAAGAAATATTAGAAAAAGAAAAAAAAGATATATCAAAAAAACAAGATAAAAGTTTATTTGAGAAATCAAAAGTAATTTCAAATAAAATTAATTTATTATCTGACGAGCAAAAAAAAATTAAAAGCGATTTAGATTCATTACTATCATCACTTCCAAATATACCTTTAGATGATGTTCCAATAGGCTCTGACGAAAATGATAATATAGAAATTGAAAAGAAGGGAGTTATAAAAAATTTTAATTTTAAACCTAAATCTCACTATGAATTAGGTGAAAATTTAAAAATGCTTGATTTTGATCTAGCTTCTAAAACAACTGGATCAAGATTTACCTTTGTAAATGGCAAACTTGCAGGATTAGAGAGGGCTATTTCCAATTTTATGCTTGATCTGCACATTAATAAAAATGGATACAAGGAAATATCCCCTCCATTAGTTGCTAATTACAGTTCTATGTTTGGCACGGGCCAATTACCAAAATTTGAAAATGATCAATTTGAGCTTAAGCTAGATGATAAAAGTGAAAGAAAGTTTTTAATACCTACTGCAGAAGTTATTTTAACTAATATTGTTAAAAACCAAATTTTAGATAAAAAAAATTTACCAATGAGATTTGTGGCCTCAACTCCTTGCTTTAGAAAAGAGGCGGGTAGTTACGGTAAAGACACCAAGGGTATGATTAGACAACATCAGTTTCATAAAGTTGAATTAGTAAGTATAGTTAAAATAGATGAATGCTTAAGTGAATTAGAACGAATGACTAATTGTGCAACTATGGTTTTAGATCAACTAAATTTGCCGTATAGAAAAATAATTTTATCCACTGGAGACATGGGATTTAGTGCTGAGAAAACTTACGATTTAGAAGTATGGCTTCCATCTGAAAATACCTATAGAGAAATCTCAAGTTGTTCTTCTTGTGGATCTTTCCAGTCAACCAGGATGATGACAAGATATAAGAATGATAAGAATGAAACCATATATCCTGGCACATTAAACGGTAGTGGATTAGCTATAGGAAGAACTTTAATTGCTATAATGGAAAATTACCAAAATGAAGATGGCTCAATTAATATACCAGATGTATTAAAACCTTATATGAATAATCTTGAGAAAATAGACATCAATTAAGAGTTGTTTTAATAATTTATTTAGTATAAAAAAAATCAAATTTGAGGTTTTATGGATCCAGCTATAGGTCAATTTATTCCACTAATATTAATATTTGTAATTTTTTATTTCTTTTTAATTCGCCCACAACAAAGGAAAGCAAAAGAGCACAAAAAGATGGTTGAGGAGCTTAAAAGAGGTGACAAGATAATTACAACCGGTGGAATAGTTGGAACTGTAGACAGGATAATTGACAACGAAAAAATTGAGGTTGAAATTGCTGAAAATGTTAAAGTTGAAGTATTCAGAGCTAATGGAATTCAAAGTTTAATTAACAACAAAGCCGATATAAAAAAATAACATTAAAGTAAATGTTATACTTTTCTAAATTAAGAATTATTTCAATCTTATTATTTACAATTGCTTTATCTTTTTTTACAGTTTTAAACTTTATTAAATTAGAAAATTCTTTTTTACAAAAAAAAATTAATTTAGGTCTAGATCTTCAGGGTGGATCTTATTTACTTTTAGAAATTGATAATGAACCAGTTATAAAGCAAAAACTACAAAGTAAACTCTTAGATATTAGAAAATTATCAAAAACAGAAAATCTTCAAATTAAAAACTTAAAGTTAAATAATAATGTAATTTATTTTGAAACTACAAGCTTATTAAGAGATAAAGTAGAGAATTTATTTGAAAAAGATGATAGCGATATTAATCCTTATTATCAAAATTTTAAATCTCATGAATTGAATTTATCTATTGAAGAAAATTTATTTATTCTATCTTTTTCTGATTATGGACTAGTACTTCTTAAAAACTCAACATTAGACCAAGCAATAGAAATTGTTCGTAGAAGAGTTGATGAGTTAGGTACTAATGAACCTAACATAGTAAAAAGAGGAAATGACAGAATATTAGTAGAGTTACCTGGTTTAGATGACCCTGCTAGAATAAAAAATCTCTTAGGAAAAACTGCTAATCTTACTTTTCAATTTGTATCAAAAAGTTCAGAGGAGTCATTTGGAACTCAAACTTTAAAATATGATGAAGATGATGAATTAGAGGAAATTGTAAGCAAAAGAGTAATACTAAGTGGGGAAAATCTACTTGATGCAAAACCTAGTATGAACAACGAAACTAATGAAACAGTTGTAGTATTTAATTTAGATAGAGTAGGTGCTAAAAAATTTGCAAAGGCTACATCTAAAGGTGTAGGTAGGCAATTAGCCATTGTTTTAGACAATAAAATTATAAGTGCTCCTACTATAAGTGAAGCGATTGTAGCGGGATCTGGTCAAATATCTGGAGATTTTACGTTTCAATCCGCTACTGATTTAGCTTTACTATTAAGATCTGGAGCGTTGCCAGCTCCACTTAATATTATTGAAGAAAGAACAGTTGGCCCAGACCTTGGAAAAGACTCTATTAAAGCGGGAATAATATCTTTGATTATTGGATTTATATTAGTTATTTTATTTATGACATATAAGTACAGAATTTTTGGTTTAATCGCAAACATAGCTTTAATAATTAATTTAATTCTATTAGTTGGTATATTAACAATTTTAGAAGCAACACTAACTTTACCAGGCATCGCTGGAATTATCTTAACGGTAGGAATGGCTGTTGATGCTAATGTTTTAATTTTCGAAAGAATAAAAGAAGAAACACTTCGTGAAAAAAATAAAATCATTGCATTTGACTCTGGTTATACAAAATCTAGGACTACTATATTAGATGCCAATATAACAACCCTAATAGCTACAATTATCTTATTTTTTATGGGCTCTGGTCCTATCAAAGGTTTTTCAATTACATTGGGTATAGGGATCCTGACAACTTTATTTACTGTGTACTTTATAGCTAGATTGTTAACCTCAGTTATAGTTTTAAGGAACAAAGAGAAAGAAAAAATTATTTAATGACAGATTTTAAATTTAATAAATTTTACAAGACTGGAAATATTTTATCCATAATATTAGTTTTCATTTCTGTAATTTTTCTATCATTTAAGGGTTTAAATTATGGTGTAGACTTTAAAGGCGGAACCCTAATAGAATTAAGAGTAATAGATAAAAATTATAATATAACAAATGTAAGGGATGTATTTAATAGTTTAAATTTAAAAGGTGTATCAGTAAAAAAGTTTGGCAATGAAACAGATTACATTATAAAATTTCAAACTGAGGATTTAAATAATCCAAATTTTATAAATAATATCAAATCTAATATTGAGAAAAAAAATGGAAATATTTTTGAGTATAGAAGGGTTGAAAATGTTGGTCCTAAAGTTAGTAAAGAACTTCTTAAATCTGGAATAATTGCCATCTCTTTATCACTTCTTGCGATGTTAATTTATATATGGATTAGGTTTGAGTGGCAGTTTAGTTTGGGTGCTATATTAGCATTATTTCATGATGTGATTTTAACACTAGGTATTTTCTCAATTTTTTCATTAGAAATTAACTTGTCAATCGTAGCAGCCGTTCTTACTATTGTTGGATATTCTATGAACGATACAGTAGTTATATATGATAGAG
>CACGAM010000019.1 GCA_902571055.1 uncultured Pelagibacteraceae bacterium
TACAAACCCACCCACAACGAATTTTGAGGAATTTCAAAAAAAGATAAATATTGGAAAAAGAATGTATTGTAATCATGCTTTCTATTTTGGTGCAACTGCTGAAAATTATGAAATATTAGAAAAATTGAAGAATTTAGAAGGATGTTGTGGAATTAAATTATTTGCCGGTTCTTCTACTGGGAATTTGTTAGTTGATAAAGAGGAAGATATAGAAAAAGTTTTTAAGTACGCTTCTAAAGTAGTTGCTGTACACTCAGAAGATGAGGAAATACTTAAATTAAGAAAAAAATTAATCCAACAGGGTGATGTAAAGACTCACCCAGTTTGGCGAAACGAGGAAGTGGCAATATCATCAACTAGAAAAATTGTAAAGATTGCAAAAAGATTAAATAAAAAAGCACACATTCTTCATGTTACAACTAAAGATGAAGTGGATTTTCTCTCACAGAATAAAGGAAATATTACTTTTGAAATTACACCCCAACATCTAACCATGTATGCTCCTGACTGTTATGATAAATTAGGAGCTTACGCTCAAATGAATCCACCTATTCGAGATAAATCACATTATGATAGATTGTGGTATGCTATAAGAAATGATTATAATGATACAATAGGTTCAGATCACGCTCCACATTTGAAAATTAACAAGGAGAAACAATACCCAGACTCTCCTTCAGGAATGCCAGGTGTGCAAACAATATTACCTGTTATGCTGAACCATATGAACGACGGAAAAATTAAGTTAAATCAAATTGTTAAATTCTTATGTGAAAACCCAGTTAAAATTTTTGGTATTAAAAATAAAGGATATATAAAAAAAGATTTCGATGCAGACTTCACTATAGTAGATTTAAACAAAGTAATAGAAATTAAAAACGAAAATATCGAAAGTAAATGTGGATGGTCTCCATTTGATGGATATAAATTTAAAGGTACACCAATTTATACAATCATTGCTGGTGAAATAAAAATGCAAGATGGTAAAATAATTGGTGAACCAACCGGTAAACCTCTAAGTTTTAAATAGCTTTAGAAGAAAAAGAATTTACTAAAACGACACCCACTATAATCAAAAATAGTCCTAAAATAGCTTGCCAACTTAAAGTTTGCTTAAAAAAAATATATCCTAAGATTGCTATAGTAAAAATTCCTAGACCACTCCAAACACCATAAACAATTGCAATTGGCAACTTGTTTACTACAAAAGTTAATAGGTAAAATGCAGATAAATAAAATACTGCTAGAAAAAAAGTCGGTATTGGTTTAGTGAAGTTTTGACAAATTGGTAAAAGCATTGTGCCACAAACCTCACAAATTATTGCACCTGCTAGAAATAAATATGTTTTTATCATTACTTAATAATTTTGTGGGTTATTAAATCATTTTTTATTTCATCTAATATTGCTGGATCATCTATAGTTGCTGGCATTTTGTACTCTTCATTATCAGCAATCTTTCTAACCGTTCCTCTCAAAACTTTTCCTGATCTAGTTTTTGGAAGTCTTTTCACTACAATTGCTGTTTTAAACGCTGCAACAGGTCCAACTTTATCTCTAACCATTTGAATACATTCCTTGGATATTGTTTCATTATCTTTAGTTACTCCAGCTTTTAAAGCTATTAAGCCAATAGGTAATTGACCTTTAAGCTTATCTGCAATTCCTATCACAGCACATTCAGCTACAGACTGATGCTCAGATAATACTTCTTCAATAGCACCAGTTGATAATCTATGACCAGCTACATTTATAATATCGTCCGTTCTTGACATTATCCATATGTAACCATCTTCATCTATATGTCCCGCATCATATGTTTGATAATATCCATCATAATTGGACATGTAAGTATTTTTATATCTCTCATCTGCATTCCATAAAGTTGGGAACGTCCCTGGGGGCAGAGGTAACTTTACAACAATGTCACCCATCTCATTCGGTTTCGCAATAGATTGATCCGGTTTTATTATTTTTACATCATAACCAGGAACCGCCCTGCAAGCTGAACCATATTTAGTTTTCATCATTTCAATACCTGTGCAGTTAGAGCTAATGGCCCAACTAGTTTCTGTTTGCCACCAGTGATCAATTACAGGAACTTTTAATAATCCCTCCGCCCATTTAATGGTATCTGGATCTGCTCTCTCCCCAGCTAAAAATAAACTCTCAAAAGAACTAAGATCGTACTTTGAAAAGAATTTGCCCTCAGGATCCTCTTTTTTTATGGCTCTGAAAGCTGTCGGTGCAGTAAAAAGTGATTTAACTTTATATTCAGAAATAATTTTCCAAAATGCGCCAGCATCAGGTGTACCAACTGGTTTGCCTTCAAAAAGAACTGTAGTACATCCCTTAAACAAAGGAGCATATACAATGTAAGAATGACCAACTATCCAACCTATATCACTAGCAGACCACCATACATCTCCTTCGTTAATATTATAAATGTTCTTCATCGTCCATTTAAGAGCTACTATGTGGCCACCTATGTCTCTGACTATTCCTTTAGGAACTCCAGTAGTGCCAGATGTATATAAAATATATGCATATTCATTTGAATTCATTTCTACACAATCTACATCTGTAGAATTTGACAAAGCTTCGTCCCAGCTTATTTCTATTGGAGGATTTAACTTTACTTCATTTCCTTTTCTTTGAAAAAAAATTACTTTTTCTACTTTGTGTTTTGCAAGTTCCATTGCCCCGTCAACGAGAGGTTTGTATTCAACTGTTCTGGATGGCTCGAAACCACAAGAGGCTGTAATTAAAATTTTTGCTTTACTATCATCTATTCTACTTGCAAGTTCATTTGAGGCAAATCCTCCGAAGACAACAGAATGAATTGCTCCTATTCTACTACATGCAAGCATTGCTATTACTGCTTCAGGTATCATTGGCATGTAAATTATTACTCTGTCACCTTTGCTGACCCCTTGATTAACTAAAGCACCTGCGAATTTAGATACTTTTTCTTTTAAATGCTTATAAGTGTGCTTTGATTTGTTTCCGGTAATAGGACTATCATAAATTAAAGCGGTTTTATCACCATTGCCTTTGTCAATGTGAATATCCAAAGCATTATAGCAAGTATTTGTAACACCGTCCTCGTACCACTTGTAAAAAGGATGATTTGATTTATTCAAAATTTTAGTAGGTTTTTTGAACCAGAAAATATCCTCTGAATTATTTTTCCAAAATTCCTCTGGGTTTTCTATTGATTTGTTGTAAATCTCCTGAAAATTCTTACTCATATTATAATGATTCCTTACGCCTAAAATATATTGATTTTATGTTACAGGTTGTATTTAATTTTAAAAAGTCAATAAAATCAATACTTATTAAGGGTAAAAAAGTCTTCAATAAACTAAATTAATTTGCTATTTAGCCTCCATTATGGGTTTGTTGCGGAATGAACCCATAGTTTAAATTTAAACTAATAAAAACTAACTAATGAGGGAGTTTTTTATGAAAACATTAAAAACGTTAGCATTTGCTGCGATAGCTCTAATTGGAGCATCTACAGGTGCTAATGCTGCTGAGGTATTCTTAGCTACAGACGATTTCGTAGGTATTTCGTTTTGGTTAATTTCAATGGGTATGTTGGCAGCCACTGCGTTTTTCTTTATGGAGCAAGCTAATGTTAGCACTCAGTGGAGAAAATCGGTAAACGTAGCTGGACTAGTAACTGGTATAGCATTCATTCACTATATGTATATGAGAGCGGTTTGGGTTGAAACAGGTGAGACTCCAACTGTTTATAGATATATTGACTGGTTAATTACTGTACCTTTACAGCTAGTTGAGTTTTATTTAATTCTTGCAGCAGTAAGAAAAGTGCCAACTGGAATATTCTGGAGAATATTAATTGGTTCTATCGTGATGCTTGTAGGTGGATATGCAGGAGAAGCAGGATTCATTAATGCGATGCTTGGTTTCATTATCGGTATGGCTGGATGGATTTACATTCTTTATGAAATATTCTCAGGTGAAGCAGGCAAATCAATGGCTAAATCAGGTAACAAGTCTCTTGTTACTGCGTTCAGCGCATTGAGAATGATCGTTACTGTTGGTTGGGCTATCTACCCACTTGGATATGTATTTGGATATCTAACAGGTGGAATAGATGATAACTCTTTGAACGTAATTTACAACTTAGCTGACTTTGTGAACAAGATCGCTTTTGGTCTAATCATCTGGTCATGTGCAGTTGCAAATTCTGGAAAAAGCAGAGCTTAATTAAAAGATAACTAAACTTTTAAATAGGGCAAGTTTCGTACTTGCCCTATTTTTTTTTGCACCTATATAAAAATTATGGCAAAGATCACTTACGTTGAGCAAAATGGAAATTCACATACGGTTAATGTAGAAAATGGGTTATCTGTCATGGAAGGTGCTGTTCAAAATAATATACCAGGAATAGATGGGGATTGTGGAGGCGGCATGTCATGTGCAACTTGCCATGTTTACGTCAAAGAAGAGTGGTTTGATAAACTAGAAAAAAAATTAGATGGCGAAGAAGATATGTTAGATCAAGCTTACGAGCCAAAAAAAAATAGCAGGCTTAGTTGTCAAATAACAGTTTCTGAAGAACTAGATGGATTAATTGTAAATATGCCAGAGAAACAAGTATAATGATAAAAACTGATGCATTAATTATTGGAGCAGGTCCAACAGGATTATTCACAGCTCATCAACTTAAAATTATAGGATTAGATTGTGAGATTGTTGATAACCTTGATAAGGCAGGTGGTCAATGTATTGAGCTTTACCCAGACAAACCTATATATGATATTCCAGCAATTCCTGAGTGCACCGGAGAACAACTGACAATAAATTTATTAGATCAATTAAAACCTTTTAATATTAATTTCCATTTAGGTGAAAGAGTTGATGAACTAAAAAAAAATGAGAGTAATTGGGAAGTTAAAACTAACAAAGGAAAAACCTTTTTAACACCAAATGTAATTATAGCTGGTGGAGTAGGGTCTTTTGAACCAAGAAGATTTTCACCAAAGGAGTGCGCACAATTTGAGGATAAATCAATTTTTTATTCAATTAAAAATAAAAAAATATTTGAAGGTAAAACTGTTTCAATCTTTGGGGGAGGGGACAGTGCTCTTGATTGGGCTGTAGAATTATCAAAAAATTCAAAAATAAATTTAATACATAGAAGAGATGAATTTAGAGGTGCACAGGCTACTTTAGATAAAGTGCATGAGCTCCAAAAAATTGGTAAAATCGAATTATTTACAAAATATCAGTTAAAAACCGTTAAAGGTAATGGCAGTTTGGAAAGTATTGATATCGAACATGAAAATAAGGAAATAAAAAATCTTAAATCCGATTATGTATTAGGATTTTTTGGATTAATTATGCAACTTGGTCCAATTGCCAACTGGGGACTGAGTTTAAATAAGAAAACAGTAGAAGTTGATACAGAAAAATTCGAGACAAATCAAAAAGGAATTTACGCCATTGGAGATATTTGTAATTATCCTGGAAAGTTAAAGTTAATTTTATCAGGATTTCATGAAGGTGCGCTTGCTGCTCGTGCTTGTTTTAAGTTAGCTAGACCGAATGAAAAATATAGATTTGAATTTACAACATCATCAAAAACAATAAAGGAAAGACTGGGCGTAAAAAGTGATTGAATTATTTGCGTCTGATACACCAAACGGAAAAAAAATAAGTATAATGTTGGAGGAAATAGAATTTCCCTACAAGGTTACTGCTGTTGACTTAGGTAAAGGAGATCAATTTGATCCAAAATTCATAGAAATTAGTCCATTTAGCAAAATACCTGTCATTAAAGATGACAAAGAGAGCGTGTTTGGTTCTGGAGCAATATTAATTTACTTAGCTGAAAAAAGTAAAAAGTTTTACGATTTAAAAAATAAAATTAATATTGATCAGTGGTTAATGGCTCAAATGGGACTAGTAGGACCAATGATCGGTCAGTATCATTCATTTTACAAATTTAATAAAGGCAAAAGTAAGTACGGTGAAGATAGATATCACAAAATCACAAAAGATTTATATGAAAGACTTAATGCAAGATTATCTCAATCAAAATATCTTGCAGGTGAAAAATATACAATTGCAGATATTGCTACATGGCCATGGATAGCAAGACATGAATGGCATGATATTGGATTAGGTAAATTCGAAAGCTTGTCAAAGTGGTATATGAATATTGCTGAAAGAGATGCTGTTGTAAAAGGATATAATTTTATGGGTGCTGGAGAGATTCCTAAACCTTAATCGTCAGCGTAAACTTTTTCCTCTTTTTCGTGTTTTTCTTGTGCAGCAATACATAAAGTTGCAACAGGTCTAGCCATTAATCTTTTTAAGCCTATTGGCTCACCTGTATCTTCACAAAAACCATATGTTCCATCTTGAATCTTCTTTAAAGCAGAGTCGATTTTTGTAATCAGTTTAATTTGTCTATTGATTGATCTCATTTCAACATTTTTTTCAGTGTATGATGAAGCCTGATCAACAATGTCTGCAGAGGTACTGTTATCATCGAGTGAACTGTTAAATAATGCCTCATTACTGCTTCTTTTTAAATCTGTTTTCCAATCAAGTAATTTTTTCTTGAAGAATGCAAGATGTTTTGCACACATGTATTTTTCAGTTTCTTTCGGAATATATGTTTTAGAGATCTTTACCATTCTCAAATATTTAAGTTGGTGAATATATTCATGAATTAATTAGTGTCAAGAAACCATTAATTGTATAAATTAAGATAAATGGCCTTAAATAATACAAATATAAAAAAATTGTTTTTTATTTTTCTTTTAACACACTTATTTGTATGGACACTGATTCCATCTTTAACTAATAATAATTTACCACTCGATACAATCGAAGCCCTTGCATGGGGTAGTAACCTTGATTGGGGATTTGATAAACACCCTCCAATGAGCGCTGTATTGGTAGAAATATTTTATCAAATATTTGGATCTAACGACTGGGCTTATTATTTTTTAAGTCAAATTTGTATAATTTTATCATTTTTTGTTGTTTATAAACTTTCAGAAGAATTTTTAAAAAATAAGCTACTTTGTTTAATCTCTGTTCTATTATTAGAAGGTATTTATTTTTATAATTTTACCACACCAGAGTTTAATGTTAACGTATGTTTAATTCCTTTTTGGTCACTAACAGTATATTATTTTTGGTGTGGGATAACTTATAATCGATTATCAGATTGGTTTTTATTAGGTGTTTTTGCTGGATTTGGATTTTTATCAAAATATTTATTTATTTATCTTGGTTTAGTTATTGATCTATATTTAGTTTATAAAATAATAAAAAAAG
>CACGAM010000020.1 GCA_902571055.1 uncultured Pelagibacteraceae bacterium
TATAAACACCATTGTAGGTTCTTTGCCCAAGCAAGAAGCTTATATTGTCGACTCTATATTTGAAAGTGGATTAATAGAATTCGATCAAAGCGTAGCATTCCTCAATATAAAAGATTTTGAAGAGTTATTTAATTTAGAATTTGATAGCAGGTATTTTGAAATTTTCCTTAAAAATCCTAAAAATATAAGTTCGGAAAAAAAAATTTTAAGAAATATATTTAATGAGGAGCTTATTTATACTTGGGATGAACAAAACAAATCTCTTTTTTCGGCGTTAAAAGTTGAGAGAAATGTAATGTTTATAATACTAACTTTAATTATAATTGTTGCAGCATTCAATATTATATCTGGCCTTACAATTCTTGTTAAAAACAAGACTAAAGAAATAGCAATATTAAAATCGTTTGGCGTACAAAATAATTCTATTAAAAAAATTTTCTTTTTTGTAGGTTTAATAATAGGAACTAGTGCTACAATTTTTGGAATTATTTTGGGTGTCTTATTTTCAATTTATATCGAGGAAGTTAGAGTTTTGTTAAGTAACGTTTTTGGTATTACTTTATTCCCTGAAGAAATTTACTTTTTAAGCAAAATGCCTTCGGAAATAAATTTTTTATCTATCTCAATTATAGGTCTAGTATCTATTTTAATTACGGTCATTGTTTCTTTATATCCAGCTATTAAAGCTGCAAATCTTGATCCAATAAAATCACTGAAATATGAATAAACCACTTATAATACTAAAAAATATTTCAAAAAGATTTGAAAAAAATAATATTAAAGTATTAAAAGATATTAATTTTACTTTCAAAAAAGGTAAGACTTACTCAATTATCGGACCATCAGGATCAGGAAAATCAACTTTTTTAAATATTTTATCATTAATAGATAGACCAACTTCAGGCAGTTTATTTTTTGAAAGCTCGAAAATTGATTTCAATAATATTGAAAAAAATGACCACTTAAGAGCAAGTAAAATAGGTATAATTTATCAAGAAAATAATTTGCTATCAGATTTTAACGCCTTAGAAAATGTATATTTGTCAAAATTGACAATAAACAATGATTTAATTACTGCAAAGAAGGATGCAAATAAAATATTAAACAAGATGAATCTTAAAAATAGACAGAATCATTACCCATCAGAATTATCAGGTGGAGAAGCGCAAAGAGTAGCTATTTCTAGAGCTGTTATAAATTCTCCTGAAATCCTACTAGCTGATGAGCCTTCTGGAAGTTTAGATCACAAAAATTCAAAGGAAATATTTAAACTCCTTTTTAAATTAAAAAACAAAAACAGAGTATTAATTTATGCAACCCACAATTTATATTTCGCAAAAATGGCAGATTATAAATTGCAAATTCATGATGGTAAGATAAAAACTTACAATGCAAGAATTTGAAAACCCAAAAAAATTTACACATTTTAAGATACACACACAATATTCTATATGCGAAGGGGCTTTAAAAATAGATGATCTTAATACTTATTGTAAAGAGAATAAAATATTAAGTTTAGGAATATCAGATACATCAAATTTGTGTGGAGCTTTAGAATTTTCTGAAAAAATTGTTAAAGGTGGAACCCAACCAATAATAGGTACCCAAATAATTTTTAAATTTGAGGATCAAGAAGGTTTGCTGACTTTAGTTGCAAAAAATCAGCAAGGTTATAAAAATATGATTGAATTATCATCAAAATCTTACCTTGAGAATGATAATTTATCCAAGCCTCATTGTAAATTAAGTGATTTATTTGATAAAAATAAAGGTTTAATAGTTATGACCGGAACAATAAACGGTTTAATTGGTAACTTATTTAGTAAAGGAAAATTTGAATTAATAGAAGATATTTATAAAAAATTAAAGAATTATTATAGCGATAATTTTTATATAGAAATTCAGAGGCATTCAGATAAAGACGAGAAATCATTTGAAAAATTTAATTTAAACCTATCTTTAAAACATAATATTCCCATCATTGCATCACATGAGGTTTTTTATATTGAAAAAAATATGCATGATGCACATGAAGCATTAATTTGTATTGGTAATAAATCTTATTTAAATGATAAGACTAGAAAGTCTTATACCAACGAACATTATTTGAAATCACATCTTGAAATGGAAAAAATATTTGAAGATATACCTGAAGCTTTAGAAAATAACTATAACTTACCATTTAGATGTAGTTTTAGACCAACACCCTCAGATCCAATTTTACCAAATATAAGTTCTGAAAAAGACGAAAGTGCTGATAATAAATTAAAAAGATTATCAAACGAGGGTTTGTATAAGAAATTTAAGGATGTTTTTTGTATAGATGATCAAATACCTGAAGATCATGAATTGTATAGCGAGTATACAAAAAGACTAAATCATGAACTAGAAATTATAATTGAGATGAAATACTCAAGTTATTTCTTAATTGTTTCTGATTATATAATGTGGGCCAAAAATAATGAAATTCCAGTTGGGCCAGGAAGAGGATCAGGTGCTGGGTCACTGGTTGCTTGGTGTTTATTCATTACAGATGTTGACCCAATAAAGTATAATCTTATTTTTGAAAGATTTTTAAATCCTGCAAGAATTTCAATGCCAGATTTTGATATTGATTTTTGCGAGGAAAAAAGAGATTTAGTTTTTGAGTATTTAAATAATAAATACAAAGACAGCGTAGCACATATAATAACTTTTGGTAAGCTGAAGGCTAGGATGGTAATCAGAGATGTTGGTAGAGTAATTGGATTATCATATGGTTTTGTAGATAGTATTGCTAAACTGATACCATTTGATCCATCCAGACCTAAAAGTTTGGTGGAATGTATAAATTCAGAACCAAGATTACAAAAATTAATTAAAGATGATTCTAGAGTTAAAAAATTAATTGACTTATCTCTTAAATTAGAGGGTCTAAACAGAAATGTTGCAACACACGCAGCAGGTGTTGTTATTGCTGATCGAAAACTTACTAATTCAGTTCCACTTTATAAAGACGCATCATCAGAATTATTACTTCCATCCACACAGTTTGATATGTATTCGGCTGAAAATGCTGGTCTTATTAAATTCGACTTCTTAGGATTAAAAACTCTTACGGTTATAGATAAAGCACAAAAACTAATTAAGCAAAAAAACAAAAAATTTTCAGTTGATAAAATAGATTTTGATGACGGGGAAGTTTTTAAAACCCTAGCAAAAGGCAATACAGTTGGTTTATTTCAATTAGAAAGTTCCGGAATGAAAGATGCTCTAGTTAATATGAAACCTACACATTTAGAAGATATTATAGCCCTAGTTGCTCTTTACAGACCTGGACCAATGAGCAATATACCAATCTACAATGATTGTAAAAATGGTTTAAGAGAACCAGATTACATTCATCCTATGTTAGAGGATATTTTAAAACCTACATACGGTGTTATTATTTATCAAGAACAGGTTATGCAAATAGCTCAAAAACTTTCTGGATTTACAGCAGCTGAGGCTGATATTTTAAGAAAGGCTATTGGAAAAAAAAAGCGTACAGAGGTTGAAAAACAAAAAATAGGCTTCATAGATGGAGCAATTAAAAATGGAATTAGAAAGGATATAGCAGCAGGTATATTTTTAAAAATAGAACCATTTGCGGAATATGGTTTTAATAAAAGTCATGCAGCAGCATATGCAATTATTGCTTATCAAACAGCTTTTTTGAAAACCTATTATCCAAATGAATTTTTTTCCGCATCTATGACAATGGATATATCGAATCAAAAAAAACTCAGTGAATTCTATGATGAAATTAAAAGACTTAACTTAAATGTAATAAGACCAAATATTAATAGTTGCTATGCAGATTTTAAAGCTGATGACGAAAATTTTTATTACGCTTTAGGATCAATCAAGAATGTCGGATATGAAGCAATTTCAAATATCGTGGATGAAAGGGAAAAGAACGGAAAATTTAAATCGATTAGTGATTTTATTAATAGAGTAAACCACAAAGATATTAATAAGTTGCAATTAGAAGGCTTAGTTAAAGCTGGCGCTTTTGATGAAATTAATAATAATCGCGCGGCTTTATACGAAACCATCCCTAATTTAATTTTAAAGTCAAAAAACTTGGATGACAATAAATTAAATAATCAGTTCAATTTATTTAATGATAAAGATGTGTCTAAGGATGATTTTATTAACAATATCGAGGATTGGAAATTTGAGGATAGGTTATCAAAAGAATTTGAATCTATTGGCTTTTTTATTTCTGATCACCCATTGAATCAATTTAAAGATATATATGGAGAATTTAAAATTGATAATTATGAAAATTTTTCTAATCATGATAATTTAAAAGAATCTAAAATAGCCGCTACAATTTTAAAAATACAAGAAAGAAAAACTAATAAAGGCAATCCATACGCAGTGATAAAATTTTCTGATCTCTCTTGTGTTTTTGAATTATTTATATTCTCAGAGATTTTAGAAAAAAATAGGGATATATTAATCGAAGGTAGTTCAGTTCTACTTACAGTTTTAAAAAATATAAGTGATGACGAAAAGAAAACTAAGAAATTTAATGTTTATAAAATATCTTCATTAAAGTCTTTATATGAAACGCCAATTAAAAATATTAAGTTTTATGTTGATGATCTTAATCAATTGAATAAATTGTCAGAACAAATCAATGAAATAGGTAATACAGAAATAACTATAAAATATAAAAATAATGATAAGTATATGGTTTTCGATTTAGATAATAAGAGAAAGGTAAATAGAAACGCTATCAATGAGTTAAAAAAACATAATATTTCCTTAGAAATTAACTAAAAAAAAGCTTGTTATTCTCAAAAATTATTAGTAATTACCTGTATAAATACGCACACAATTAATGGTTTTATACCCCCGGTCCTGGTTATTAAGGAAGTAATTGTGGAGGCACAACCGGAAAAAAATATGAAAATACCAGAGATAACAATTAAACAACTATTAGAAGCAGGAGTACATTTAGGTCACAAAACCTTGAGATGGAATCCAAAGATGAAAAAGTACATTTTTGGAAAAAAAGATTCTATTCACATTATAGATTTAACACAAACACTTGAATTAACACAAGTTGCTTTAGAAAAAGTTTATAAAACTATAAGTGATAATGGAAAAATTCTATTTATATCTACAAAAAAACAGGCCTCTGATGCAATTGCAGATTTAGGCAAAAGCACTGGCCAATATTATGTAAATTATAGATGGTTAGGTGGAATGCTTACAAACTGGGGAACTATTTCAAATTCAATAAAAAAATTACAAAAAATTAATAAAGATTTATCCTCAGAAAATAGAGGTTTTACGAAAAAAGAATTATTAAAAATGAGTGCTCAAAGAGACAAACTAGAGAGATCATTGGGTGGTATTTCAGATATGAAAAAAACACCTGATTTAGTATTTATAATTGACACTAATTATGAATCATTAGCTATAAAGGAATCAATCAAATTAGGTATACCTATTATTGCAGTATTAGATACGAACTCTGATCCAGATGGTATTGATTTCCCAATACCCGGTAATGATGATGCAAGAAGATCAATAGATTTATACTGTAGCTTAATTAAATCAACTATTGATGAAGCTAATAAAAATATTAAACAAACATCTAGTGTGGAAGATTCAAAAGAAAAAAATACTCTTAAAATTGATGAGAACAAGGCTAATGGTAAGAATCAAAGTCCATTAAACTAAAATGAGTGATATCCAAAAAGTCAAAGAATTAAGAAAAGTAACTGGCGCAGGTTTCAAAGACTGTAATAACGCTTTAAAAGAGTCTGGTGGTGATTTAGAAAAATCTGTGGAAATTCTTAGAGTTAAAGGTATTTCCAAAGCGTCTAAAAAAATGAGTAGACAAGCTAATGAAGGACTAATTTGTGTAAACAAAAGTGAGAAACAAACTTCAATAATTGAAATTAATTGCGAAACAGACTTTGTAGCAAAAAATGATGATTTTTTAATTTTTGCAGAGGAGATCGGTAGAATTAATAATGATGTTTCATCAGATTTAGATAAATTAAATACTTCAAAAATGAAAAATGGCAAAACTGTAAATGATAATTTGCTTGAATTAATATCAAAAATTGGAGAAAAAATAACTATTGGAAAATCTAAAACTTTTTCTAACATAAATCAAAAAAATTATTTTTATTTACATTCCATTGTAAAAAATAATATTGCTAAATTAGGAGTAATAGTATCAATAGAAAATGATAATTATAACGAAGCAATAGATAACTTTGGAAAACAATTGTCAATGCATGTTGCTGCATCAAACCCTCTTGCATTAACCGAAAATGATATTGATAAAGAAATTTTAGAAAAAGAAAAAAAATTGATTAATGAGGAACTAAAAGATTCAGGTAAACCAGATAACATTGTAGAAAAAATAAGTTTAGGAAAATTGCAAAAATTTAAGCAAGAAAATAGTCTAATGTCCCAAATCTGGGTTATGGATACTAAAAAAAAGGTTTCAGATATAATTAACGAATTAAATTTTCCTGCATTAAAAGTAAAAGATTTTTTTAGGCTTAAAATAGGTGACTAATGTTCAATAAAAAAACATATCAAGATAAAATGAATAAAACTTTTGATAAGTTTTTAAAAGATTTAGGAACATTAAGTACAGGTAGAGCTAATTCAAATATGTTGGATTTAATAAGCGTAGATGTGTATGGGCAAAAAATGCCCATTAATCAACTTGCTAGCATAACAACACCTGAGCCTAGAGTAATTAATATTCAAGTTTGGGATAATAGCAATGTTACATTGATTGACTCAGCTATTCAAAAATCTAATTTGGGCTTAAATCCGCAAATAGACGGACAAATGATAAGACTTCCAATTCCCAGTCTAAGTGAGGAGAGAAGGAATGAAATTAAAAAAATGACTAAATCAATGGGAGAACAATGTAAAATATCTATTAGAAATATTAGACGTGAAGCTAATGAGGAATTAAAAAAGCTTCTCAAAACCAAAGAAATTGCAGAGGATGAAGAAAAAAAAGAAGAAAAAAATATTCAGAATATTACAGATGATAATATCAAAAAAATTGACGATAAAGTAAATCTTAAAGAAAAAGAAATCATGACAATATGAATCCAATTAAACATGTAGCCATCATAATGGATGGAAATGGACGTTGGGGTTTAAAACATAAAAAATCAAGAAATTATGGGCATAGAGCAGGTTTAAAAACAGTAGAAAAAATAATAAAGATATCTATAAAAAAAAAAATTCCATA
>CACGAM010000021.1 GCA_902571055.1 uncultured Pelagibacteraceae bacterium
ATGCTCCATAACCATAAACTAATTTATTATTTTGTTTAAGTTTTTTTAACAATTTAACTAATGAAGTTTTGTTTTTTTTGCAATTTAAAAAAAAATTTTTCTGAGTATTTATTTCATTGTATCTTTTCTTTTTTTCATTATGCAATATTGATTTTATTTTACTTGATGCCTCTTTGTGGTAAGAACTTTTTCTAGCTATATCCATGGCAATACTACCTCCATTAATATCATTAAAAGATATATTGATTATTTTAAGGTCAACCATGTCCATCATATATTTTAATGAGGTTAATGAATAATATTCTAAATGCTCATGACAAATGGTGTCATATGAGCTCATATTTAGCATTAGTGGCATATAGCTTAATTCTATGTGCCAAATTCCGTTCGCATCTAAAATAGATTTGACGTCTTTAGCAAATTTTAATGGATTTGGTAAGTCATAAAACATAGCAATAGAAGAAACTAAATTAAACTTCTTTGATTTAAAGTGATTTGAAGAAAAAAATTTAGGAATTAGTTTTATATTTTTTTTATAATGTTTTTTAAATTTAAATATAGTTGGATCACATGCAAATAATTTATTCTTAACAGAAAAATATTTTAAAAAGGTTCCGTCATTACTTCCTATATCTAATATATTTTTATATTTATTTAATTTATATTTTTTAATTAAATTCTTAGATTTTACTTTCAAATGCTTTTCCATTGAACTATTCAGCGAAGACATATAACCATAATTTGAGCCATACATAATTTTCGAATTATCTTCTAACTGTAATAATTTACATTTTCTGCAATGTATTAATGATAAATTTCCCGATGGCACTCTAGTATTTTTGTATTTAGGGAATATTCCTGTGTAAACTAAATTCCCTAAATTAAATATTCTTGTTAGCTTAGTTGATTTACAGACTCTACATTTATTTATTTTCATCTTTTAAGAGCATTTTTAAGAAATTTGATATCTAATTTACAATCTCTATAACCTTGAATGATTATATTTAGATATTTTTCTCTGGGAAATGTAAATGGAGTTTTATTAACCATTTCATAAGTCATAACTTTTTTATCTTTGTAAATAAAGTAATGTTTTTTATATAAAATTGGAAAATCCTCATATAAATCTAATTTTTTTTCATCACATTTAGATATATCAAACAAAGCTCCTGGGACTTTTGAATTTTTTTTTACTTCTATGTCAGCAGCTCGATATTTACTTCTAAATGTTAATTTAAAATTATTTAAATCAATTACTTTAATAAATTTACTATCCTTGCATCTATTTTTCATTTGAAAATGGTTAAGATTGCTACCATATGCAAAGTAAAGCATTATTACCGATTAACTACTTCAATTTTTTTCTCGTTAACAAAATTCATAACCTCTGAGCTGCATGCTTTGATTAATTTTTCGTCATCTGATCGTATTACAATAGATACTCCTAGTTTTCCTGCATGAAAAAAAGGATAGCTACCTATCTCAACATTTTGATATTTGTTTTGCACTGAAGTTAAAGACTCGGCAATATGGCTTTCGAAAGTTCTTAAACTAATTGTTTGGCTAATTATAGGATTTCCACCAACAATTTTATTTTTTAACCCTCCTAACATTGATTTTAATATCGATGGAACACCTGGTAATACAAAAACATTTTCAACATAAAACCCCGGTGCTCCACTTGTAGGGTTTAATATTAGTTTTGCACCTCTTGGCATCCATATCATTTTCTGCCTACCATCATTAAATTCCCCTGGTTTATAATATGCTTCGAGTATTTTATAACCTTCTTCATGTCTTTCATATGGAAGTTCAAATGCTTTAGAAACAGACTCAGAAGTAATATCATCATGAGTTGGACCTATTCCACCTGATGTAAAGACATATGTATATTGCTTTCTTAACAAATTTACAGAGCTTATAATTGTTTGCTCAATATCTGGAATAACTCTTACCTCTAATACTTTTACTCCTAATGAGTTTAACCACGTAGCAAGAGTGCTTGTATTTGTATCCTGTGTTCTTCCTGATAATATCTCGTTACCAATAATCAATATAGCAGCATTAAATTTTGAATTTTTGCTCATTTTATATATATATTTTTCTTTATGAAATTTACCAAGGCTTTAATTAAAGGCAAATTCTTGAAAAGATATAAAAGGTTTTTTGCTGATATTAAAGTAAATAAAGAGATAATTATAGCCCATTGTCCTAATACTGGATCAATGATGGGTTTATTAAATGAAAATACTGATGCTTGGGTTTTAAAAAATGAGGATCCAAAACGAAAATTAAAATACACATTACAGATACTAAAAACCACAAAAAATCTGATTGGTGTAAATACTCATCTTGCAAATAAATTAGTTCATGAAGGACTGCAAAATAATACTTTATTGGAATTTAAAAACCTAGATAAAATTGTTACAGAAAAATTTTATAACAAAGAAACACGTTTTGATTTTCTTGTTGAAAAAAATAAAAAAAAAATTTTTATTGAAGTCAAGAATGTGACACTAATTCGAGATGGCAAAACTTCGGAATTTCCTGATGCCATAACCACCAGAGGTAGTAAACATATTAAAACTTTAATGGATGCTCATAAAAAAGGTTATGAATGTTATGTTTTCTTTTTGGTACAAATAGAAAATTGTAAGTACTTTAAAATAGCTAATGATATAGATAATGAATACTATGAGAATTATAAATTAGCTAAAAAGTCTGGTGTAAAATTTATTGCTTATAACTGTAAAGTAGGACCAAAAGAAATTAAAATAGATAAAAAAATTGAAATATTAGATGAGTGATTACAAAGAAAAATTTGAAAAAATGAAAATTGCAGGAAAACTTGCATCAAAAACCTTGGATATGTTAACTGATGAAATAAAGGTTGGAATTTCAACCAACAAAATAGATAAATTAGGTTATGAATATATAAGAGATAATGGCGGATATTCTGCACCACTATTTTATAGGGGTTTTACAAAATCTCTATGTACATCATTAAATCATGTCATCTGTCATGGAATACCTGGCGAAAGAACATTAGATGAAGGAGATATTTTAAATGTTGACGTAACAGCTATTGTAGATGGTTATTATGGAGACACAAGCAGGATGTATTCTATTGGAAAAATTTCAGTCAAAGCACAAAATTTAATTGATGCAACTTACGAGTCTTTAATGAGATCAATTAAAATTCTAAAACCTGGATTAAAACTTGGAGATATTGGTCACGAAATTCAAACCTACGTTGAGGCTAAAGGCTTTTCAGTTGTAAGAGATTTTTGTGGTCATGGTATTGGAGACAATTTTCATGAACCACCTAATATTCTTCATTACGGAAAAAAAAATACTGGTACTGAGTTAAGACCAGGAATGACCTTTACAATAGAACCAATGATAAATTCAGGTAAATACGAAGTTAAAATTTTAGATGATGGATGGACAGCAGTTTCTAAGGATAAATCATTGTCTGCACAATTTGAACATACTGTTGGTATAAAAGATAATGGATATGAAATATTCACAGAATCTGTTAATGATAATGTGAAGCCCCCTTATAATTAATGATAGAAAGATATTCTAGAAAAGAACTTAAAGATATTTGGTCTGAGGAGAATAAATACAAAATATGGTTAGAAGTAGAGATTGCTGCAGCAGAGGCAATGGAAAAATTCAAAATAATACCAAAAGGAATTTCTTCGATTGTTAAAAAAAAAGGCAAAATTAAAGTCAAAAGAATCCACGATATAGAAGCAAAAGTTAAACACGATGTAATTGCATTTTTAACATCAATTACCGAACAGGCAGGTATCAAAGCTAGGTATCTTCATCAGGGCATGACGTCATCTGATGTATTAGACACAAGTTTTAATATTCAGCTTATGCAATCAGGTAAAATTATATTAAAAGATATAGACAAAATTTTAATTGTTTTAAAAAGACAAGCTAAAAAATATAAAATGACTCCTTGCATTGGAAGAAGTCACGGAATTCATGCAGAACCAATAACGTTTGGTTTAAAATTGGCTTCATTTTATGAAGAATTTAAAAGAAATAAAAAAAGACTTAAAGATGCAATAGAAAATATATCTACTTGTGCAATTTCTGGAGCGGTTGGCACATTTGCAAACATTAGTCCTAAAATTGAAGTTTATGTAGCCAAAAAATTAAAACTAAGACCAGAACCAATATCAACGCAAATTATACCTAGAGATAGACATGCTCATTATTTTACTACACTAGGGATTATTTCTGGATCTATAGAAAGAGTTGCAACAGAAATAAGACATTTATTTAATCCAGCAGCCTTAGAATAAAAAATCTTATTCTTATTAACAAGACCAAGTGTCATTGCATTTACTAAAATATTACCATTATAAGACTCGTCAAAATGAGTTTGTCCTGCAATTGTTGGTACACCAATACAATTTCCATATCCGCCAATTCCTTTTACAACGCCTCTTAACAAATTTTTTGTTTTTTTATTTTGGGTAGATCCAAAATGGATTGAATTTAAATTTGCTATAGGTCTTGCGCCCATAGTAAATACATCTCTCATAATTCCTCCAACACCTGTAGCAGCACCTTGATATGGCTCAATAAAAGAAGGATGGTTGTGGCTTTCTATTTTAAAAACTATCGCCTCATCGTCTCCAATATCAACTACACCAGCATTTTCACCAGGTCCTTGAATAACTTGTGGTCCTTCTGTGTGTAAATTTTTAAGATGTTTTCTAGAGGATTTATATGAGCAATGTTCATTCCACATAGCTGAAAAGATTGCTAATTCAGTTAAGTTCGGTTTTCTTTTAAGAAGATCATTTATTTTTTTAAACTCATCTTTACTTAAACCATGATCTATTGCTATTTGCTCGTTTACTTCCATTAATTATTGATTTTTAAAAGATTTTCAAAAAAGATAGACCCATCTTCTCCGGACAGGTATTTATCTATCATTCTCTCAGGATGTGGCATCATACCTAATACATTCTTATTTTTATTAAATACTCCAGCTATATTTTTAATTGCTCCATTAGGATTAAATTCTTCATTGTCAGCTCCGTCAAGGCCACAATAGGTTAATGCCACTTGATTGTTTTCATTAATGGCTTTTAGCTCTTCATCTGAACAAAAATAATTTCCTTCATTATGTGCAATATGTAATTCCAAAATATCTTTTTTTATATTTTTGAAATACTTGTTATCTTTATCTTTTATTTTTACATGAACATTTCTACAAATAAAATTTAGAAACTTGTTTTGTTGTAATACTCCAGGCAATAAACCTGTTTCAGTTAAAATTTGAAAACCATTACAAATTCCTAAAACTAAACCACCGGAATTTGCAAAATCGATTACAGACTTAATAATTTTTGATTTTCCGGCAATACTTCCACATCTCAGATAGTCACCGTAAGAAAAACCTCCTGGAAGAACTACTAAATCCGATTTTGGTAGCTCTAAGTCATTGTGCCAAACCATATGATTTTTAAAACCATATTTTTTAAGAGCAACATCCATATCTCTGTCACAATTTGAGCCTGGAAAAATTATTACTGAAGATTTCATCAATTATAATATTTTATAATCCTCAATAACTAAATTTGCTAAAAGCTTTTTACACATTTCATCCACTTTAAATTTAGCTTCATTTTCATCTGTTTCGCCAACTTCAATATCAAAATATTTTCCTTGTCTAACCTGATTTACCTCAGAAAAACCCATTCCATTTAATGTTTGCTGTATAGCTTTACCCTGAGGATCAAGAACCCCATTTTTTAAAGTTACAATTACTTTGATCTTCATTTTTTCTTTATTTTTACTGCTTTAGGTTTTGGAAACTTAACAGTTCTTATATTTGATTCCTCATGAAGAATACCTAGTCTTCTAGCCACATCTTGATATGCCTGCATAACATTACCTAAATTTTTTCTAAATCTGTCTTTATCAAGTTTTTTTTCTGAATTTATGTCCCATAATCTGCAAGTATCTGGGCTAATTTCGTCAGCTAAAATAATCTCACTTTTATTACCATTTTTATATCTCCCAAATTCAACTTTAAAATCCACCAGCTTTATTCCAATACCTCTAAACATCCCAATCATAAAATCATTTATTCTGTGTAAATATTTATCAATTTTTTCTATTTCTTTTCTCGTAGCCCAGTTAAAAGCAAAAATATGCTCTTTAGAAATTAAAGGATCCCCAAGTTCATCATTTTTATAGCAATACTCTATTAAAGGACTTTCTAAAACAGTCCCATCCTCAATTCCCAATCTATTCGTTAAAGATCCGGTAGCAATGTTCCTCACTATAAATTCTATGGGCACAATTTCTACAGATTTTATTAATTGCTCTCTCATATTTAATCTTTTTACCAAATGATTTTTTATTCCAACTTGACCAAGATTTTTAAGAATATGTTCAGATATTCTGTTATTTAAAATACCTTTTCCATCAATTTTTGCTCTTTTTTTATTATTAAAAGCTGTCGCATCATCTTTAAAATGTTGAATTACCAAGCTCTTATCACTTGTAGAGTATATAATTTTAGCTTTTCCTTCATATAGCTTTTTTCCTTTTTTCATTATCTAAAAACCCTATTAAATATATAATTAACATTCTTAAAATGTTTTTTATAAGTAAATATTTTATTAATCTTATTTTCTGAAATTCTATTTGTAACATTTTTATCTTTTTTTAATAAATCTATTAAATTTATATGATTAGATATGCTTTTTTTAGCGTGTCCTTGAACTAATCGATAAGCTTTTTCTCTAGCCATACCTGTTTTAGTTAATTCAAGCATTACTTCTTGTGAAAAAACTAAACCTCTCGTTATATTTAAATTTTCTAACATTTTTTTTGGATACACGACCATTTTATCAAGGAGATCACTTAATCTTACCAATGCAAAATCTAAAGTAATATTTGCGTCAGGACCAATACTTCTTTCAACACTTGAATGAGAAATATCTCTTTCGTGCCACAATGAAATATTTTCTAATGCAGGTGTTACGTGGCCTCTTACAATTCTTGCAAGTCCAGTTA
>CACGAM010000022.1 GCA_902571055.1 uncultured Pelagibacteraceae bacterium
GAGTAAAATGCAAATTCAGGAATGGAAAAAAATTTAAAATCTTCCTCAATAAAAGGATATTTGTATTTTAAATTTCCACCAAATTGAGAAAGAATTAAACTTAATAACGTAAAAATTAAAAAAATTAATGTTACAGTTTTATTATTTTTGTTTTTTAAAAAAATAATAAATAGTAAAGGATAAAACAGATAATATTGCTCTTCAACGGACAGACTCCAAAAATGTATTAATGGATCACTATCATTTATAGGCGAGAAGTAGCTACCTTTAAAATAATACCAAAAGTTAGAGACAAATGTATTTACATAAAATAAATTTGTTTTAAACTGTGACAACTCATCTGGAAAAAGAATAAAATAAGCTATAAAATATGAACTAATACTTACTACTAAGACTAGAGGTATAATTCTCCTTACTCTTCTTAAATAAAAATGCGAAATAGAAAATTTTTTTAATTTAATATCTTCTATAATTATTTTTGTTATTAAAAAACCACTAATTACAAAAAAATTTGAAAAAAAAATTTGTGAATACTTAGATGTTAAATATTCTTTAGCCATTCAAAGTGGAACTGCAGCTATACATCTAGCATTAAAAACATTTGGATGTAAACCAGGAGACAATGTTGTGCTTCCAAATTATAGTTGTGTCTCAAATCTATCAGCTGTTAGTCAATGTGGTGCTAATCCAATTATTGTAGAAGTTGAGAGAGAAACTCTTGGTTTAGATTTGGTGTATTTAAAAAAAGCAATAAAAAAATATAAACCTAAAGTAATTCAATTGGTTCACGTATATGGTTGTCCCGCAAAGAACACCATTGAAGTACAAAAACTATGCAAAAAAAACAGAATTTTTTTATTAGAGGATTTTAGTGAGTCTTTAGGTGCCATGATTAATAATAAAAAAATTGGGAAGTATGGTGACATTAGCATATTTTCTATTAGATCAGAAAAAATGATTGGAGTTGGAGAAGGAGGTGTAATCCTAAGTGATAATAAGAAAATTTATGAAAAATTTAAGACTTTAGCCTCACGAAATTCACCATTTAGAAGAAAGATTGATCCATATTGGAAAAAATACTTTTGTAGTGGGGAGGGATATAATTATTTATTACCTCATCTATTAGGCGCAGTTGGAAGAGCACAAATAGAAAAATTTGAAAAATATATTTTAAAAAAAAAAATAGCTATTGGGGAAAATTATAGAAGATATTTTAGAGATAAAAACTTATTTGTTACTCAAAAAATTCCAAAAAATTTTAAAGGTGTACATTGGCTTAATAGTATTTTTTTTAAGAACAGGAGTAGTTCATTTGTCAGAAAATTAGGAAAAAAACTAGAAACAAAAGGTATAGAAGTTAGATCAGGTTTTTGGCCATTAAACAAGCTGAAAAATTTCAATTCAAAATATGTTGGTAAAAAAAATATAAGTTTAGAAATATTTAATAAAACCTTAGTACTCCCATCTAATATAAATTTAAAAAAAAAAGATATTTTGTATTTTAAAAAATTGATAGAAAAAAATTATTAAGAAAATGTCCAAAAATAAGATTTTACTTTATGGTTCAAAGTCTACTGCTTTTATAATTTATGAAATGCTTAAAGAATTAAAAAAAAATCCAAAATATATATTTGACCCGTTGTCCAATAAACCAAATTTTAATCACAATTTAATTTTTTCCAACAAAATTTACGATTTTAAAAAATTTATATCTAGTTCAAAATATTTTAGTGTATGTATCGCTCGCGAGAACGGATACGCAAGATATAAAATATCTAAAAATTTGGAGAAGTTAAAATTAAAACCAATCAATATAATATCAAAACTATGTAAATTAAATAAGAACTCAGCTTATGGCAGAGGGTTGATATCTATGGCAAATTCATATGTAAATAGAGGAGTTAAAATTGGAGATTATTGTATTTTAAATACTGGTGCAACAGTAGACCATGAATGTGTAATTGGTAATGGAGTTCACTTAATGGGGGGATGCTATTTAGCTGGTCGCGTAAAAATCGGAGATTTCACTTCTATAGGTGCAACTGCAACTATATTGCCAGACATAAATATAGGTAAAAATGTTATAGTAGGTGCTGGTGCTGTTGTAACTAAAAATGTTAAATCTAACATGGTTGTAGTTGGTAATCCTGCAAGATATTTAAGAAATAATTTTCCAAAATTTAACTCAAAAATATTTGGCAAAATTTTAGATGAAAAACAACAAAAAAATTAATTTAGGCTTTATTATAAACTATAGACTAGATGGCTGGATAGGGGTTACAAATTACTATTTAAATTTATTTAAAATTCTTACTTTTTATAAAAGTAAATATAATGTTGTTATATTAACTGATTTTAATATGACCAAGAAAGAGGAAAAAAAATTAAAAAATTTTACTATTATCAAAAGTAAATTATTTGACAGAAAAAATAAACTTTTGAAGTTATTAAATCTGATAAAAATAATTTTTTTTAAAAAAAACAAGTTAATTGAAAACTTTTTAGAAGAAAATAAAATAAGAATTATTTCACATACTAATTATTTGGGAAAAAATTCAATTATACCAAGTATAAAATGGTTCCCAGATTTTCAAGAGCTAGAGTTTCCAGAAAACTTTAGTTTTCGTCAAAAAATCGCTAGGAAACTTGATATATTTTTATCTTCAATTAACAGTTCTTTAATTTTACTAAGTAGTAAATCTGTTCGTAATAATCTTAAATTAATAAATTATAAAGCATATTTAAAATCAAAAGTGGTAAGTCATTGTACGTTACTTAACATTAAAAAATTTAAAACTAAAAATTATTTAAAAAAAAAATATAATATAAATCTAGACAAGAGTTATATCTTTATACCAAATCATCATTGGAAACACAAAAATCATATTGTTGTATATAAATGTATTAAAATATTGAGAGACAAATTTAAAATAAATCTTGTTATCATTACTTCAGGTAGCAATCATGATTATCGTTTCCCAGAGTACTCGACATATTTAAAAAATTTTATAGATGATAACAGTTTAAACAAAAATATTATAAATTTAGGTTTGATAGATTATGATGATGTTCTATCATTTATGAAGTATTGTAAAATTTTTATAAATCCCTCTCTCTCAGAAGGATGGGGGAATATGATTGATCATGCAAATTATTTTAAAAAACCAATTTTTTTATCAAATATCGATGTTCATAAAGAACAAAATCCTTCAAATGCAATATTTTTTAATAAAAACTCAGCAATCGATTTATCAGTGAAATTATATAATTTTTTAACTAACAACAAAATGAATAAAAAAATAAAATATGAAAACACAAAAATAAAAGCAAATAAATTTTATATAAATTATTCATCTGTAATTGACAATATTTTAGATAAATATGAGAAAAAAATTTAGAAATTATTTTTTAAATTATAATGCAGATACTTTAATAAAGAATAATAAATTAAGTATTTCATTTAATAAAGTCTCTTATGGATCATTCGGGGAGAAAAATAAAAATAAAACTTTTTACGTAATTAAAAGAAGCCCTGGGGCTGGTTTATTTTCTAATGTTATATTTGTACTCAATCATTTAAAAATTGCAAATAAACATGGATTTATTCCAGTTGTGGATATGGAAAACTTTCCAACCATATATAATGAAAATCACAAAATAAAAAAAATTAAAAATGCATGGGAATATTATTTTAATGCATTAAATAAATATACTCTAAATGAAGTTTATAAAAGTAAAAACGTTATTTTTACAAACAGTAAATTTTATGAACATATGACGCATAAAATAGATAATAATGAATTTAATAAATTTAAAAAAAACATCAAAATTAAAAGAGAGCACTATAAAATTTCCAATAATTTTTATAATAGATACATAAAAAGACACAAAGTATTGGGCATTCATCTTAGAGGATCTAGCTATAAAACATCAGCAAATCATCCTAGTCCACCTACATTCAATCAAGTAAAATATAAAATTAATAATCTAATAAAAAAAGAAAAATTTAAAAAGATATTTTTATGCACAGAAGATAAAGCTTATATGGATTATATGAAAAAAGAATTTGGAAACAAGATTTTATATTTCAATACTTATAGATCATATAACGATGACGCATTTAAAATTTATCCAAGAAACAATCATAGATATAATTTAGGTAAAGAAATATTAATTGACACACTCATATTAATGAAGTGCCACACATTTTTGTACACACACACCAATGTAAGTACCTTTGTAAAATTTTTTTCAAAAAAAAAAATAAGATTCATAGAATTTAAAAATGGATTAAATACATCCAATGAATATTATGCTAAATGGCAGTGGAAGATTAAAAGTAGATTACCAAATTTACTTGGCGGTTTTAGCCATAAAATTTAAGTCTTGGATCCAATAGCTTAGTAAATTTAATTCTTTTTTTGGTAAAAAATTTTTTTTTACTAATAATTCATAACATTTGACCAAATTATCAATATAATTATCTGCACCTGTTTTTAAGTTTAGGTCTTTGAGTAATTGAATTATAACATTATTTTCTAAATATATGGGTATTTCACTTTTGAAATCAGATAATAAATTATGCTCATTTCTAATTTGATAAACGGTCGGTGAAACAAATAATATTTTTTTATTATTATTATATAAAATAATTTGTGCCACTAAACTTCTCCATATGTCCGTAGTTCTCATTGAACAATAACTGGGTAAATATAATAAAGGGAAACATTCTTTTGTCCATGTTGTGCTTTGACTATTAAAAGGACAAAATGTATTTATATCTAAAAAATATTTTAATTTCGGAATAAATTTAACATTTTTGTGGTTTTTATTTATTAGCCTAAATATTGCATCAACATCAGGATTCCCATTACAAACAGATTGAATAACAGAAATAGGCAATGTTCTGGCTTTTTTAATATTTTTATTTGAAAAATGATTAATTTTATTTAAGGGCAAACCCCTCGGCCATATTTTTAAATTATTTTTTAGAAAATAATTATAAATATTTAACCAATCATTCTTCTTTGAGAGAATTTTTGCTTTTTCAAAATGTTTGATAGGTTTAAAAAAATTGTTTAGAGGCAAATTATCATCATCAGTTTCAACTATAAAATCAACATTTTTTTTTATTGATATTAAGTACCCGATATTCTTTCTTGTGTAAGAATTAGTATGGCAATTTTGTACAAATTTTAATTTTTTAATTTTTTTTTTGTAATTTACAAATAAACAATTTTTAAGTTTAAAATCTTTTGGGGTTTTTTTATCTCCAACAACTATAAATTCCCAATTATTTTTT
>CACGAM010000023.1 GCA_902571055.1 uncultured Pelagibacteraceae bacterium
TAAAGAGTAATTAATCATCATAAACACTGGTATTTTTTATATGTATATTTGTCTTAAATAACAGTGAAATTTAGTCACGTCCTTTGAGGCTAATTTGTTACGTAATTTTAACTTTTGAGAATAATTATCAAATAATTGTGGCGGGAGTGACGGGACTCGAACCCGCGGCCTCCTGCGTGACAGGCAGGCGCTCTAACCAAACTGAGCTACACCCCCAATTACTTTTGGTGGGCAGTAAAGGACTCGAACCTTTGACCCCCTCGGTGTAAACGAGATGCTCTACCAACTGAGCTAACCGCCCAAAAATAATTTTTATCTTTTACAGCAACAAATTATTAAAGTAAATTATAATTATCTTTAGTTTGTAAGGACTTTTTCAGTTTTGTTCTCTGATTTAGAAATATTATCCACTTCGACCCACTCTACTCTTTTTAGTTCTTTGGTAAGTGCAATTTTTAATACATCATCAACAACTTTTACTGGAGTAATTTTTATATCTTCTTTAACTTTTTTGGGTATATCAACTAAATCCTTTTCATTATCTTTAGGTATTAAAACATGATTAATTCCTGCTCTATGTGCTGCTAGAAGTTTTTCTTTCAATCCTCCAATTTGAAGAACTTGACCAGTAATTGTAACCTCACCTGTCATAGCTATTTGTCTGTTCACTGGAATATCAGTAATTGATGACACAATAGATGTAACCATTGCTATACCTGCAGATGGTCCATCTTTTGGTGTTGCACCTTCAGGCACATGAATATGGAAATCTTTTTTTTCGAAAGTCGGAGGTATTACACCGAAATCTAAACTCTTAGATCTTACAAAAGATTTCGCAGCTTTTACTGATTCTTGCATTACGTCACCAAGTTTTCCTGTAATTTGCATTCTACCTTTACCAGGCATATTAACTGTTTCTATTTTAAGAATTTCACCACCAAATTCTGTCCAAGCTAATCCTGTAACAACACCTACTCTATCCTCTTCATCTTTTTCACCGTACTTAAATTTCTTAACTCCAAGATAATCAGACACATTATTTTCATTCACCTCAACTTTGTCTGTTTCATTATTTACTACTTTTTTAACAGCTTTCCTTGTTATTTTTGATATTTCTCTTTCTAAATTTCTAACACCAGATTCCCGAGTATAAGATCTTATGATTTCTTTAATGGTGCCTTCTTTAATATCTAATTCCCCATCCTTAACACCATTTTCTTTAATTTGTTTTGGTAATAAAAATCTATTAGATATATTAACCTTTTCGTCTTCAGTATATCCTGGAATTCTTATAACCTCCATACGATCTAACAAAGGAGGTAAAATATTTAACGTATTAGCAGTTGTCACAAACATTACATCTGATAAATCATAATCAACTTCTAAATAGTGATCATTAAAGGATGTGTTCTGTTCTGGGTCTAAAGCTTCTAGTAAAGCAGAAGATGGATCACCTCTATAATCATTTCCAACTTTATCTATCTCATCTAAAAGTATTAATGGATTTTTTGTTCCAGCTTTTTTCATCATTTGGATAATTTTACCTGGCAGGGATCCAATATAAGTTCTACGATGACCTCTTATTTCAGCTTCATCTCTAACACCACCTAATGACATTCTAACAAATTGTCTATTTGTAGATTTGGCAATAGATTTACCTAAAGAAGTTTTTCCAACACCGGGCGGACCAACTAAGCAAAGTATAGGTCCTTTTATTTTATCCATTCTTTTTTGAACAGCTAAAAACTCTATAATTCTCTCTTTAACTTTTTCTAAACCAAAGTGATCTTGGTCAAGAATTTTTAATGCATTATTAAGGTCGATATTTACTTTATCTTTTTTAAACCAAGGTAAATCTATCATCCAGTCTAGGTAATTTCTTACTACAGTTGCTTCTGCTGACATTGGGCTCATGTTTTTGAGTTTTTTTAACTCTGACATACATTTTTTTTGGACGTCTTTGGGCATTTTTGACTTTAATATTGCTTTGTGTAAATTTGACGTTTCATCTTTTCCGTCTTCAATTTCACCTAATTCTTTTTGAATTGCTTTTAGTTGCTCATTTAAATAATACTCTCTCTGGGTTTTTTCCATTTGAGTTTTAACTCTACCTCTAATTCTTTTTTCTACTCCAATGATACTTGCCTCATTTTCCATTATTTTAATAATTGCCTCTAATCTTTTTTTAACATCTAAGATTTCAAATATTTGTTGTTTCTCTGGAATGCTAGAATTTAAATGAGATGCAATATTATCAGCAATTTTTGAAGGATCTTTTAATTGCTTTATGTTTTCAATAACATCGGATGAAATTTTTTTGTTAACATTTGTCAATTTTTCTAATCTTTTAATTGCCGTCATGGAAAGTGGAAGTAAATCCTCAGAAGGCTCTATTTGATCTTTTAAATACTCAAAAGTACAAGATATGTATTTTTCCTCGTCGTTAAAATCTAATATCTTTAGTCTTTTAGTACCCTCTACTAAAACTTTAACAGTTCCGTCGGGAAGTTTTAGTAATTGTAAAATATTACTTTCGCAGCCATATGTATATATATCGTTTTTTTTAGGGTCATCGATCTCGGAGTTTTTTTGTGTAACCAAAATAATTTTTTTTTGCCCTTTCATAACCTCATTTAAAGCAGTTATGGATTTGTCTCTTCCAACAAACAGAGGTATAACCATATTTGGAAAGACAACTATATCTCTTAAAGGTAGTAGTGGTAATTTAACTTTTGGCTCCATGATATAAATATGGACATTATAAAAAATTTTGCAATAGCAAACTGCAACTTATTAAAAAATTAACTATGCTGCAGAAGTTTTGTCTGTTTTTGATTTGTTCTTAGAGTGAACAATAATTGGCTGAGAGTGTCCTTTAACCGCACCTGTATCAACTACCACTTCTTCGATATTATTTTGTCCAGGTAGTTCATACATAGTCTTTAGTAAAAGATTCTCAAGTATTGACCTTAAACCTCTTGCGCCAGTTTTTTTATTAATAGCTTTTTTTGCGATTTCCTTAATTGCATTATCCTTGAAATTTAATTTTACTCCCTCCAACTTAAACAACTCTTGATATTGTTTTGTTAGGGAGTTTTTAGGTTCTAACAAAATTTTTACCAAAGATTTTTCATCTAAATCCTCTAGCGTAGCGGTAATTGGTAACCTTCCGATAAATTCTGGTATTAAACCATATTTTAATAAATCTTCAGGTTCTAAATTTTTCATCCATTCTCCTGTCTTTTTATCATCTAATGATTTTACCTCTGCTTCAAAACCAATCGATGATCCTTTGTCCCTTTGAGATATAATTTTATCTAAACCTGCAAAAGCACCTCCGCAAATAAATAATATATTAGTAGTATCTACTTGCAAAAATTCTTGTTGAGGATGTTTTCTTCCACCTTGGGGAGGTACACTTGCAACTGTTCCCTCCATAATTTTTAGTAAAGCTTGTTGGACACCTTCACCTGAGACATCTCTTGTTATTGAAGGGTTTTCAGATTTTCTACTAATCTTATCTACTTCATCAATATAAACTATTCCTCTTTGTGCTTTCTCTACATTATAATCTGCGGCTTGAAGAAGTTTTAAAATTATATTTTCAACATCTTCACCAACATATCCTGCCTCTGTCAAAGTTGTTGCATCAGCCATTGTAAATGGAACGTCAAGAATTCTTGCTAAAGTTTGTGCAAGTAAAGTTTTACCACATCCTGTAGGTCCTACTAATAAAATGTTTGATTTTGCTAATTCAACAGTTTTGCTTGTTTTATTTTCATAATTTAATCTTTTGTAATGATTGTGAACAGCAACAGATAATACTTTTTTTGCGTGATCTTGGCCTATTACATAATCATCTAAAATTTTACAAATATCTTTTGGTGATGGTAATCCATCTTGATGTTTTACAAATGTATCCTTGCTTTCTTCTTTTATGATGTCCATGCACAGCTCAACGCATTCATCACAAATAAATACTGTGGGACCAGCAATCAATTTTCTAACTTCATGTTGGCTTTTGCCACAAAATGAACAGTAAAGAATATTTTTGTTGTTTGTACTCATAAATTTTTAAATCGAATCAATATAAGTACTTTAATACAGATGAACTGAACTAATCAAGTTTATGATTAAACTAACTCTATATATTGTTAGCTATTCTCTTTTATCCACAACTTTATCTATAAGACCAAAATCTTTTGCCGCATCTGGTGTCATAAAATTATCTCTCTCAAGAGCCGATTTAATATCTTCAACACTTTTTCCAGTATGTTTTGAATAAATTTCATTTAATCTTTTTTTTAAAGAGAGGACTTCATTTGCATGTATTTCAATGTCTGTAGCTTGACCCTGAAAACCTGCAGAGGGTTGGTGCACCATTATTCTAGAATTTGGTAACGAAAATCTTTTTCCTTTTGTTCCCGCTGCTAAAAGAAAAGATCCCATACTAGCTGCTTGACCAATACATAAAGTTGATATTTCAGGTTTTATATATTGCATAGTATCGTATATTCCAAGACCTGCTGTTACTAATCCTCCTGGACTGTTAATGTACATAAAAATATCTTTCTTAGGATTTTCAGACTCTAAAAATAACATTTGAGCTGTAACTAAAGACGCTACGCTATCATTAATTGGACCAACTAAAAAAACTATTCTTTCCTTGAGTAATCTTGAAAAAATGTCATAAGCTCTTTCACCCCTACTAGATTGTTCAACAACCATTGGTATCAAGTTTGACATCTTATCTTCTATTTTATCTGACATAATTTGATTCGAATTACTTATACAACTTGTGATTACTTTTTGCTAACTTTTTTTGGTAATTTTTTTTTTTTTAATTCTGAGACAGGTTTTTTCTTTGAAACTTCTGATTTTTTAGTTTTAATTATTTTCTTATTTTTATCTTTAGCTGCTTCAGCTTTATCTTTATTTCTAATTATATCAGCATCAGGATTAGGAGAATACTTAGCTTGATCTTTCAGGTTCTTTTCATTTTCATCTTTTAGTATCTTTTCAGCCTCTTCTTTTGTTACCTCTTTAACTATTGATTTTCCATTTTTTTTTATTTCTTCGATAATTTTTTCTTCATATATAGATCCCCTAAGGCTATTAAGGGCAG
>CACGAM010000024.1 GCA_902571055.1 uncultured Pelagibacteraceae bacterium
TATTTTTTTTTTTAAATTTGTTGTACTGGCTTTGGTTAAGAAAATTTATTTGATATTTTATCATGTTTTGTTTTAGATTCACATAGTCGATTAAATATCTAGTTTGTGGGTCATTAAAATCAATCATATTTAAAATTTTTTATTTTTAATAATTTTTTGTGTTATGTAATATAGAATAGTAATTTTCGTTTGAATTTATGAATTTAATTAAAGAGCTATTTATATTTTTATGAGAATTTTTATTAAAATTATTTAGCCAGTAATTATAAAAATGATACGACCATTGATTATCATATCCGCCGACTTTTTTTAACATTCCATTCAGGTCTTTAATTAACCAATTTTTTTCAAGAAATAAATGTCTCATAAAATAATATTGTATGACTTCGTCTTTATTAATTCTTTTTTTAAAAAATTTATACTTATCAAGTTTTAATAAAATATTTTTATAATCTTTAACTGATCTAGGATTAATATTAAATTTATATGAAATATGTGGATTATTATACGAAGCGTTAATTACGGGTATCTTAAAGTAGGCGTACTCCATTCCAACTGAACCATAACAAGTTAAAACAAAGTCAATACCTTCGGATATTATTTGATTATGAGAATAATTATTAGGCAAAATGTTTAATTTAGAATATTTAGCTGAAATATTTTTCAAAATTTCATTTGTATGAGGTTGATATCTTTTAAATTTTCCTGGATGATCTGGTCTGTTTTTTATATACCAATCATAATCAGTTTTTTTTGAGATCTCCCCCAGAAAAACTAACCACTCATGGAAATCCGTGAACAACATATTTCCCCATATATGAGCAGCATCAAAAAAATCATGGGGTGCAATCAAAACCTTAATTTTATTATTTTTTTTAATTAGCCTTTTATGATTAATATTTTTAAATGATGAATTCTGACTAGTTATCAAATCGACTTTTGCACCTCCTACCCCTGAAAATCTCAAAGAAAGCCTTTTTTTAGCTAAATTTATTCCTTTTAACCTCGTTTTCTGGTCCAATTTTTTAAATTCCTCTGCATAATTTTTAAATTGTCCGTGCATATATTTCATTTTTTTATTAAGTCTATAAATAAATCTATTGCTGGCAACAAATGTGGGAATATTTTTTTCAATTGCTATTCTTAATATTAAACCAAATGAATAAACTGAATGGTTTCCGATTACTGCTTTTACTTTGTTTACTTTTAAATACATTTTCCAAAAAAAATATAAGTGTATAAAATCTATAAATAATTCATGAAATTTTTTATCTTTAAAATCAATTGTGGGTTTTTGATAACGTTTTAAATATGTATCATATATTAAATCACCAATTTTAATATTATCGATTTTTAGGCTGAGTAATTTTTTTTTGGTGTTTATTTTCTTTTTTAAATTTTGAAGATTTTGTTGAGTTTTGTAATTTTCAAATTTGAATGGACGAAAAATTTTTTTAGCCCCAAAGGAGCGATAAATTTTAAAAGTTTTTAAATTAAGTATATTAGCAATATGCCACTTAAATTTTTCTAATATGGTCGGGTTTAAAGAAGATGTAATTAATGTATAATTATAAAAGGCAGTTATCTTACATTTAAAGATATTTGATAGGCAATTAGAAAGATATGAGAAAGGTATATGCGATGCATGAAAACTATTAAATTCAACAAGTATCTCTGCGTCTTTGCAAGAATGCGTCTTATTAAAATACTTTTTATTGTGTAAACAAAAATTTTTATTGGATTTAATTTTATTTAAATTTAACATTTAACTATTTTTTACCAATTGCGATTATTGATCTAGAATGGCCTTTTAAAAACTCTGGTACAAATCCTCTATTAATTTTTTTTTCATTATAATTTAAAAAATTATTACCAGAGAATGGTAATAGATAATATGCTTTTTCAAATCTAAACTTACCCGTGTAATACCATTTAGGTTTGCAACGTAATCCAGGAAAAGTTTTTACATAGCTAAATCCATTAAGCGATAAGCCTGTTTCTAAAGATTCAGGTGTAAATGGTGTTTTGTGATAAAAATTATTATAAAAATTTTTGTGATCTTTTTTCCAGTTCGGGGTAATTATGTAAATAAATCCTCCTTTTTTTAAAACTCTAAAGCTTTCCTTTAGCAGATGCGATGGATTATCCAACGCTTCAATTAAACCGAGTGTAACAACCACATCTACACTTTCATCTTTATCTGGTAAAGAATCTTTCTCTAAATCTAAATCTTGAATATCATAACCTTTATATTCGCAATTACTTATCTCAAAAGGTTCTTTTATAAACTGATCTCCACAACCTAAATCTAATACTTTTAATTTTTTTTCATTTAAAATTTCAAAATTAAAAAAATGTTTTAATAAAAAAAAAATAGTTTTTACTTCTCTTTCTGCAAATATTTTCTTTTCGTTGTGGCTTAATTTTTGTTTTCTAGACTCAATAATTTTTCTTAGATAATTTTTTTTATCCATTTTTTTTAAGTAATTTAAATTTTATTTTGGCAATTTTAAGATCTATTGGATAGTTAATATCTACAGTTTTATGTCTATTTATATAAAAATAAGTTGTTTTTTTTGGAAGAATGTCTCCCTTTTTTAAAAGTGATGATGTTCTATAAAAATAAAAGGAACCTATATCGTGGTATATGGCGGGTATATCTTGGCTTCTAGAATTTAAATAACTATTTTTAGTAAATTTAATCCAATTTTTCCCAACTTTTTTTAATGATCTTTGGGGCGGGTACTCAAAATCAGTAATGGGTATTAATTGGTCTGCATTAATTTTTTTTATTTTTTTTAATGATTGAATCAAGTCGTTAGGTTTCAACAAAATTGATGTTGGATATATGCAGCAATGATATTTTTCATTTTCTGAAAATATTTTTTTTATTGCATCAATTACAACCTCTTTTGAAGTCGAAAAATCGTCTGAAAGTTTTTTTGATCGCAAGAATGGTACTTCAGCTCCATAGTATTCAGCAATTTTAGCAATTTTTTTACTATCTGTTGATACTATTATTCTTTTAAATAGCTTACTTTTTATTGCAGCTCTAATTGCATAAAAAATAATTGGTTTATTAATAAATTTAATTATGTTTTTGTTTGTAATTCTTTTACTATTTCCTCTAGCTGGTATTATACATATTGTCATCTTTAGTTAATACTGTATAGTTTTAAAATAGTTTGAATTTAATTGAGACGATTTTCTCAAAGTTTTTAAAGTTCTAACTTGTTTCTTCAAATTAAATTTAGGCGAGATAGATGTAAACCCAAAAAGTTCTTTTTGTCTTTTATTTAATAAATTATATATTTTAGGTCCACACTTAGTCCAGTCTGTAGATGGTTTAATCCACCATTTTTTATAGTGACATAAAATTCCCCATCTTTTTTCTGAATTGCTATTTTTTCCAATTTGATGCCATGTTTGACCTAAAAAAAAGATTGCTGATCCTTTTTCTGCTTCTGCATATTTATATTTTTTTTTTATTTCTTTTGAATAGTTTTTGTCATTTTGTATACGAACACCTGATAAATGACTTTTAGGCCAAATTTTTGTGGCTCCATTTTCTTTTGCAAAGCTATTTAAACAAAAACATACAACTACATCAGAGGTTTGGCCAACAAATTTATTTGCTAAATGTGAGTCGATATGCACAAGAGATTTATAATTTTTTTTAACATTGATACTCTCGCTGCCTTGACAATTATCCAGTATAAATGTTTCATTGAATATATTTTTTAAGATATTAATTATAACTGTTTTATCAATTAATTTTAAATATATTTTAGGTTCTCTTAAAGGTAAATCACGAATAGTTACTTGACCATTGTTAGATCTTTCGTCAATGAAATATTTATTATTAGATGTTTTATGTTTTAGTTTTTCTAGATTTTTAACTATTTTATCGCACTCATGATCGGTAAGAACATTTTTCACAATACAGTAACCATCGGAAAACAATTTTTTTAAAATTTTTTTACTTGAAGTGTTATTTTCCATTTTCTGTAAGATATTTTTTATATAATAATTTTCTTATATTATTCCACCTTGACTTTTTCAAATTTAAATAAACAGCACTTTGTAATCCATTTATTAAACGGTTATTTTTAAGATATTCATTAATTGAAATTTCTAAAAAACCAAATTTATAGTGTAATTTTATTATGTCTATATTATGTTTTAATACAAAACAATATAGAGATTTTAATTTAAATTTTTCAAAAAAAAATTCAATGGCTTTAATTTCTATAGAGGCTCCTAACCCAATAAATATTTGTTTTTCAGAAACATAAAATGACCATTCACCAGTGAGCAAATTGCTGTTATAATTTTTCAAACCAAGACCTCCAATAATTTTGTTTTTATATTTTATAACGTAAAAAAAGTTTGTTTTAGAGGTTTTAAAAGATTTAAACCATTTAAAATGTTCTTTGCTCAGAATGATCTTCTGATTTTTCATATTTTTACGAATATTTTTTTCGTTTCTAATAATTCT
>CACGAM010000025.1 GCA_902571055.1 uncultured Pelagibacteraceae bacterium
AACTATGACCTTAAATATCTAAATCAGCCTCATGTTATAGAAAAAGTAACTTTTAAATATATTACTTTATTTGGAATAGTTTTCTTTTCTTTAGTAATACTATTTCCTTTTTACATAATGTTGGTAACTAGCTTTAAAACTCAAGCTTCATTACTTATGAATCCTTTAGATTTTAGTTTAGATTTTACTAAAAATTTTAAAGAATTTTTTAAATCATATATTGTTGTGTTTAAAACTTATAACTTTAGTAGATATATATTAACAAGTACCATAGTTTCTGTTGGTACGGTCGCAATTACACTTTTATTTGCTATACCAGCCGCCTATGCTGTAGCGAGATTAAATTTTTTTGGTAAAACTTTTCTCTCAACATCAATATTAATTATATATATGTTTCCAGCTATTGTTCTTGTAATTCCGCTTTATACAATTTTTAGTCAATTAGGACTAAGAAATTCAATCAGCGGTTTGTTAATAGTGTACACTGCAACAACACTTCCAGTGGCTATTTATATGCTTCAAGGATACTTTAAAAGTATCCCTAAAGAAATTGAGGATGCAGCTTTGATAGATGGTCATAATTGGTTTGGTATTATATTAAAAATAATTATACCGCTAAGTCTCCCAGCAATAGCCTCTGTTGCATTATATGTTTTTATGATTGCTTGGAATGAATTTCTTTTTTCTTTGATGTTTTTAGATAATCCTAAAACATTTACCTTATCTAGAGCTATTAATTATCTCTCAGGCGATGCCGAAACTCCTAGACAATTCTTAATGGCAGGCTCAGTGATTGTAACACTGCCTATATTATTAATATTTATTTATTTTGAAAAATATCTTGTTGGTGGTTTAACTTCTGGAAGTATAAAAGGATAGAAGATTTTAAATCAATTCTAATTCAATAGGAGTGTGGTCAGATGGTTTCTCTTTGCCACGTGGATATTTATTTATCTTAATATCTTTTACATTTTTTATCAGAGAGTTTGACACTAGAAAATGATCAATTCTCATACCGTTATTTTTTTGCCATGCACCCCTCATATAATCCCAAAATGTATAACCTTCTGTGTCTGGATAAAGATATCTATAAGCATCATTAAAGCCTAAGTTTAAAATTTCTCTAAATTTTTTTCTAATTTCTAATCTATATAGTGCATCATCTTCAAAACTTTTATAGTTGTAAACATCTTCTGCCGCAGGAATAACATTAAAATCTCCACCAATAATAATATTCTGATTTTTTCTTAAACTTAGTTTAAGTAATTTAATAAAACTATCTAACCAATTCTTTTTATATGTATATTTATCTGTATCAACAGGATTACCGTTAGGTATATAAACATTAATTAAATGGATAATTTTTTTTTTGTAATTTAGTTCAGAGGAGATAATTCTTGATTGTTTATTTTTGTCTTTAATAATGTCATTCTTAATATTATTAACTTTACCTTTTGATAAAATTGCAACCCCGTTATAACTTTTCTGTCCAAAAACATAACTTTCATAACCTAGAGATTTTATTTCATCATATGGATAAGTTTTGTCTTCTGTTTTGATTTCTTGAATTAAAACAATATCAGGGGAAAATTTTTTAAGATATTCTTTTATGTTTTCTAATCTTGCTCTTACAGAATTTACATTCCACGAGCTAACGATCATTAAAGTGAGAAAGAAACCCCACAACCACATGACGATTTGGTTTGTGGATTATTAATTTTAAAGGATTCACCAATAAGCTCCTCTACATAGTCAATTTCTGAACCCTTGAGCATATCAGCTGATTGTTGATCAATAAGTATATTATTTTCAATTAAATCATCATCATTTGGTTTAAGATCATATGAAAAATCATATTGAAATCCTGAGCAGCCACCACCTTTTATTGCGATTCTAAAAAAAGAGCCTTTGTCTTTTTTAGATAGTAAAAAGTTGATTTGTTTTATTGCTTTATCAGTAAATTTAATTTCTTTAATCATTATTTAACACTGTTATTACTAATATAGTTAATTATTTAAACTTTTAAAGTATGAAAAAATACTCAAAACTTGGTCTATTTAAAAGCAAAGGACGCTTGTTTAATGAACCTAAAAATAAATTCAGATCTGATTTTCAAAGAGATAGAGATAGGATAATACATAGCAGCTCATTTAGGCGTCTAAAACACAAAACACAAGTATTTGTTAATACAATAGGAGATCATTATAGAACTAGAATGACTCATTCGATTGAGGTTGCTCAAATAGCTAGATCTATAAGTAAATACCTAGGTTTAAATGATGATTTAGCAGAAACTTTATCTTTATCGCACGATCTTGGTCATCCCCCGTTTGGACATGCAGGCGAAGATGTTCTAAACGAATGTATGAATGGTTATGGTGGCTTTGATCACAATTTACAGACATTAAGAATAGTTATGAATTTAGAAGATAAATATATAAAATTTAGCGGACTAAACTTAACCATAGAAACATTAGATGGCCTAATAAAACATAATGGCCCTGTTCATGACAATATAAATAAATTTAACAACATAATTGGTTACAAGAAATTAATTAAAAGGATAAATTTGCAAAAATATCCATCACTGGAGGCACAAATCGCATCCATATCTGACGATATAGCTTACAATAATCACGACATACAAGATGGAATAACAGCAAACATATTTACATTAAATGATTTAAGAGAAATTAAATTTTTTGATGAAATTTATAAAAAAAATAGAAAACAGTTGAAGGGTAAAACCACAAATACAGTATTATTTCAAATAATAAGAGATTCTATTAATTTAATGGTAGAAGATTTAATTAACAATAGTATTAAAAATATTAGACTCAATAAGATTAAATCAATAAAAGATGTATGTAATTCTAAAGTTAATTTAATCTCATTTTCAAATAATTTTTTAAATATTGAAAATGATACTAAAAATTTTTTAAGATTTAAAATGTATAACAATAAAAAAGTTTTAATTAAAAATAATAAAGGTAAAAAAGTTTTAAATTATTTGTTCAAGAAAATATCTAAAAACCCATCTTCGTATTTTAGTATTAAAAAAAATAAATCTACTATTTTTAGACAAATATCAGATTATATTTCCGGTATGACTGATAGATTTGCTTTAAATTTATATAATAAAATAAAATGAATATTTTTGATAAATACCTAGAAATTATTTATAAACTAATAAAAGATGAAAGTGATAATGGTAAACTTATTTTACCACATAAACTCAATTCTATAACAGTTGAAATACCTCCTGAAAAATTTGATTGTGATTTGTCAACAAATGTAGCAATGGTATTGAGTAAAATTAATAAAAAACCACCTTTAATCCTTGCTGAACAAATCAAAAAAAGACTAAGTGAAGTTTTAGATATTAATGAAATTACAATAGTAAAACCTGGTTTTATAAACATTAAATTAAAAAAAGATTATTGGGGTTTATTCACAAAAGATATTTTATCGAACTCAAAAGATTTTGGTGTAAATTTAAAAGAAAAAAAAATTAGTTATTTAATAGAGTTTGTGTCTGCAAATCCCACTGGACCTTTACATGTTGGTCATTGTAGGGGCGCAATACTTGGTGATGTTCTTTCTAATTTATTAATCTTTAATAAACATAATGTTACAAAAGAATATTATGTTAATGATTACGGTAATCAAATTTTATTCTTTACAAAGTCTGTTTTTTTAAGAATAAGAGAAATATTATTTAAGGAATCCTTTCCGTTTAACAATCCAGATTTATATCCAGGTGACTATTTAATAGAAATATCAAATAATATCATCAACAATAATTCTAACCTTAAATTCGACAATTTTGAAACTATCTCAGAGAAACTTACTGAAATTTCAGTAAATGAATCTCTAAAAATCATTAAGAATAATTTAAATAATTTGGGTATTAAACATGATAATTTTGTAAGTGAGAAATCTATAGTTAACAATAAAGAGGTTGATAAAGTAATTAAAAAATTAGAGCAGAAAAATCTCCTTTATAAAGGTACAATATCTGCACCAGAGAGAAAGCAATCAACTGATTATAAAATAAGAGAGCAAACACTTTTTAAATCCACAGAATTTGGCGATGATAAAGATAGAGCTTTACAAAAGTCGGATAATACATGGACTTATTTTGCAAGCGATGCTGCTTATCATAACAACAAAGTTGAGAGAAATTTTGATAAATTAATTAATATATTGGGTTCGGACCATACTGGTTATGTAAAAAGAATTACTTCATTAGTAGAGGCACTTTCAAATAATAAAGATCAATTAGTTTGCAAAGTGAGTCAGTTAGTTAAACTAATAAAAGATGGTAAGCCATTTAAAATGTCAAAAAGAAAAGGTGACTATATAACAGTAGAAGATTT
>CACGAM010000026.1 GCA_902571055.1 uncultured Pelagibacteraceae bacterium
ATATTATGAAATCGTGTGTTTCCGATAGCTCCTCTACGACAGGTAATATCCAGTCAATTTCGTAGTAATTTTTTACTATGTTAAGTAAAATAATTTTTTTTGCCATTAAATAATGTAAATGATATATTAAAAAAAATAAATAAAAACACAATTAAAACAAGATTTAGTTAATAATAACCTAACTAATATGGTTAATTCAAAAATTGCAGAAAAAGAAAATCCAAAGTTCAAATTTTTTAATTTATTAGACAAAAAAGAAAAAATTAAATTTTTCTCAATTTTTTTAATAATGCTTGTTGCTAGCTTTCTAGAACTTCTTTCAATAGGATCTTTGGTGCCTCTAATAGAAAGTTTAATTAGTGATAAAAATCCTGTGTTTATTGAGAGAATCTTGAATAAATATTCGCTAAATAATTTTTCAGAAAATTTCATTATAAATATGGCGATAATAGTTTTTACAATTTTTTTAGTGAAAAATTTATTTTTATTATATTTGATATGGTTCAGATCAAAATTTACAGTTTATCTTAAAGCAAGATGGCAAGAAAAATTATTTAAAATTTATTTAAGCCAAGAATTTATTTTCCATTTAGAAAAAAATTCCTCTCTATTAATAAGAAATATTCAACAAGAAATTAATCAATCAATAAACTCATATTTAAGTCCTCTGTTAGATTTTTCTCTAAATATGTTAATAATAATATTAATAACATTTTCATTATTAATTATTTACCCAGTAACTACAATTCTTGTAGTTATATTCTTTGGATTAGCTGCACTTTTATTAAATATTTTTGTAAAAAAAAAAATATATAAAATTGGAGAAATTAGACAATATACAAGTCTTAAAATGCTTCAGTATATGCAAGAAGGTTTTAACAACATCATTAATGTAAAATTAATGCACCTAAAAGATTTTTTTTTAGCACAGTTTAATCCACATAACTTTAAAATGGCAAAGTTTGGTGTTCAAAGAATAATGTATGGGTCTTTACCAAGATTATTTTTTGAAGTCATTTTTATTACAATAGTATCTACTTCAATAATTTATGCTGTAAAATCACAAGGTTCAGCTGATCTCATTTTTTCTAAACTTTTAATATTTGTAATAGCTTCGTTAAGAATTATTCCAGCTTTAAACTTAATTTCTAATAATTATCAAAAATTAAGATTTGGTTTACCGGCTTTAGAATTGATTTATGATGAATTTAATAAATTAAAAAAAAACGACATTCAAGGTAATCAAGAGAATATCAAAATAAACTCTGATATAGTTATTAACAATTTAAGTTTTTCATTTAGTAATGAAAAGGAAGAATTATTTGACTCTATAAGTTTTGCAATTAAAAAAAATGAAATAACCGGCATAGTCGGCATGAATGGTACAGGCAAAACAACACTTATTAATTTAATCTCTGGATTATTAACTCCAAAAAAAGGTACAATAAAAGTGAATGATCATAACATTAAAGACATTTTAAATTCATGGCAAAACATAATTGGATTTATACCACAGGACATTTACCTCATTGATGACACTATAGAGGCTAATATCGCGTTAGGTGTTGATAAAAAATATATAAATAAGAAAAAAATAAATCATATAATGGAAATAACGGGACTAAACTCAGAATTTCGAAGTAATTACATAATTGGCGAAAAAGGTAAATTGTTGTCAGGAGGTCAAAAGCAAAAAATTGCTATTTCACGGGCATTTTACAATGATCCAAAATTACTCATCTTTGATGAGCCTACAAGTGCACTAGATGATGATTCCGAAAAGAATTTTATTGATAATTTAATAAAAAAAACTGATAAGACAGTGATTTTGATATCACATAAAAAAGAACCGTTGATTTATTGTGATAACATATTTGAATTGAATAATAAAAAAATTATAAAAGTGAAATAAGTTTGAAAATGAAAGTTGATAAAAAAATCTCGTCGAAGAGAAGTAACTGGCAGTTTGATAAAACTGTCGTTAATAACTTTGAAAACCATGTAAAACAATCAGTACCTTTTTATCAAGTTTCTCATGATATATCTGCAAAACTATCAGATTTTTTTTTAAAAAATAAAAGTAATTGTTATGACCTTGGATGTTCTACAGGAACATTATTAAATAAAATTCATAGAAGGCACAAATTAAAAAAAATAAATTTTTATGGTTTTGACGACTCAAAGGAAATGATAAATAAAGCAAGAAATAAAAATAAACATATACGATTTTCGCAAAAAAAACTTGAAAATATAAAATTTAAAAAAAGTGATCTAATAATTAGTTTATACACAATACAGTTTCTCCAACCCAAGTTTAGACAAAAACTATTTAATAAAATATATGCATCACTCAATTGGGGTGGTGGATTTATCTTATTCGAAAAAATAAGAGGAAGTGATGCAAGATTTCAAGATATACTAAATTTTTTGTATTTTGATTTTAAACAAGAAAATGGGTTGTCTCCAATTAATATATTGAATAAAGAATTGTCCTTGAGGAGTGTGTTAGAACCTTATACTATTAATGAAAATCTAAATTTTTTAAAAAGAGCTGGGTTTAAAGATATAATGCCAGTTGCACAGTATCTTTGTTTTAAAGGATTTTTAGCAATAAAATAAATGAAACAAACATATTTTATAACCGGAGGTACAGGATCATTTGCAAAAAAATACATAATGTATTTATTAAAAAAAAAACTCGCAAAAAAAATTATTATATTTAGTAGAGATGAATATAAGCAATTCTTATTAAGAGAAAACGAATTAATAAAAAAAAATTCAAAAATCATAAGATTTTTGATTGGTGATATTAGAGATAAAAATAGATTAGAATACGCGATAGACTCGAATATAGACATAGTTATACACGCGGCTGCAATGAAACAAGTGCCTGCAACAGAATATAACCCATTTGAAGCAATTAAAACGAATATTATAGGAGCTCAAAATATTATCGAGGTTTGTTTAAAAAAAAACATAAAAAAAGTTTTAGCTTTAAGTACAGATAAAGCTGCCGCACCTATAAATCTTTATGGTGCAACAAAGTTGACCTCAGACAAGTTATTCACCAATGCAAATTTTTTTAAGGGTAAAAAAAAATGTAAAATGTCTGTAGTAAGATATGGAAACGTAATGGGTAGCAGAGGATCCGTAATACCTTTATTTATTGATCAAAAAAAAAATAAAAAAATATTTACTATTACTGATCCTAAGATGACAAGATTTAATATTTCGCTTGAAGAGTCTGTCAAGTTTGTTGAAAATTGTATTAAGAAAATGAGAGGAGGCGAAATATTTGTTCCTAAAATACCGTCATATAGAATTATGGATGTCTTACGAGCTATTGATGATAAACCAAAATACAAAGTAATTGGTATTAGACCTGGAGAAAAACTTCATGAAGAATTAATAACAAAAAGTGACTCTGTAAATACTAAAGAGCATAGTACATATTTTATTATATATCCTTCGTATAAGAAGAATATTAACAACACCACTAGATTATTTTCTTATAATAGCAATGAAAATAAAAAGTTTTTATCTGTTAATCAAATTAAAAAATTAATAAATAAAAATTTAAAAGATTTCTTTTAGCATAATGATCACTTACGGAAGACAAAGTATAGATAAGAAAGATATTTTAAGCGTCACAAAAGTTCTTAGGAGTGAATATTTAACTCAAGGACCATATGTGGAAAAATTTGAAACTTCTTTAAAAAAATATTTTAGCTGCAAATCTGCAATCGCAGTATCTAGTGGCACCGCAGCATTAAACTTAATTTTAAGTGCTATTAATTTAAAAAAAAATGATATTGTATTTGTTTCTCCAATAACTTTTTTATCCTCAGCAAATTGTATTTTAAAATCAGGTGCAATACCTTATTTTGTAGATATAAATATGAATGATTATTCTATCGATTTAAACCTTTTAAAAAATGAAATTATAAAATTAAAAAAAAAAAATAAAAATCCAAAAGCTGTTATAGTTACAGATTATGCTGGACATCCTGCTGATTGGCCAGAGTTGAAGAAAATTAAAAATAAATTTGGACTTAAATTAATAAATGATAATTGTCATTCTATAGGAGCATCTATCAATAAAAATAAAGGTTACGCTGTAAAGTATGCTGATTTTGTTTCACTGAGTTTTCATCCTGTAAAGAACATAACAACCGGGGAGGGTGGTGCGATT
>CACGAM010000027.1 GCA_902571055.1 uncultured Pelagibacteraceae bacterium
TTCAATATCAAAAAATTTTATTAATATTAGTAATTTTAATCATTTTATTCATGGTTTAAAAATTAAATCTTATGAATTTAATTTATATAAAGGCTCACAAAAGAAAAATTTATTTTTAGTTGAAGCTTTAATCAATAGATCAAAAACAGATAAAATGAACATCCAAAAATTTAACTCTATTGAAGCAGGAGTTAATTTTGCTCGTGATCTTGTATCTGAACCACCGAATGTTCTTTTCCCCAAAGAATATGTAAATCGATTGCTAAAATTAAAAAAAATTGGAATTAAAGTCACAGTATATAATGAGGCCAAAATGAAAAAATTAGGTATGAATTCTCTTTTAGGGGTTGGAAGAGGGAGCTCTAAGGAGTCATATTTAGTTACACTAGAATATTATGGTAATAAAAAAAATAGAAGTAAAATATTTTCTTTTGTTGGAAAAGGAGTTTGTTTTGATACAGGTGGAATTTCTTTAAAACCTGCTAGATTCATGGAGGAAATGAAATATGATATGGCCGGCTCGGCAGTAGTATCTGGTTTAATGCAAAGTCTTGCCTTAAGAAAAGCAAAAATAAATGTTGTCGGAGTGGTAGGCCTTGTTGAAAATATGCCAGGTGGAAATGCTCAAAGACCTGGGGATATAGTAAAATCATATAGTGGCAAAACTATTGAAGTTTTAAATACAGACGCAGAGGGAAGGTTGGTTTTAGCAGACGCATTAACATTTACTGAAAAAAAGTTTAAACCAAAATTTATTATAGACTTGGCTACCTTGACTGGAGCAATAATTGTATCCCTTGGAGAAGAATATGCAGGTTTATTTTCAAATAATGATGAATTGTCAGAAAAATTATACAAAGTAGGTTTAGAAGTTAATGAAAAAGTTTGGAGATTACCTTTAAATAAAAATTACGATAAATTAATAAATTCTTCAATTGCTGACGTGCAGAATATTAATTATTCAGGCGGAGCAGGTTCAATTACTGCAGCACAATTTTTACAAAGATTTATTTTAAAAAATACCCCATGGGCACATTTAGATATAGCAGGGATGGCTTTTTCAAAGAAAGCTGCAAATTTAAATCCAAGTGGTGCAACAGGTTTTGGTGTTAGACTGCTAAATCAACTAATAGATAAATATTATGAGTAATATTCAAAAAACACTTTCAATTATCAAGCCTGACGCTGTAGAGAGAAATTTAAGTGAAGAAATTAAAAGTATATTTAAAAAAAACGGTTTTGAAATAACAAGTGAAAAAAAAATAAAGATTTCGAAAGAAGAAGCTGAGAAATTTTATATAGTTCATCAAACAAAGCCATTTTATGATGAATTATGTAATTATTTATCATCAGGTCCAATAGTTGTTATGATTTTAAGTAAAGATAATGCAATTCTAGCAAACAGAGAATTAATGGGTGCTACTAACCCAGGGGATGCAAGAGAGGGCACAATACGTAAAAAGTATGGTTTATCTATTGATAAAAATTCAGTTCATGGATCTGATAGCGAGGAAAATGCTAAAAAAGAAATAGATTTTTTTTTTAATAATTAGACAATATTTTAATAATTGATTTCGGGTATAATTTATATTCTTCTTTTAAAACCCTATTTTTTAAACTTTTTACATTGTCTTTTTTAAATATTTTGATCTTTTTCTGTAAAATAATTTTGCCACCATCCAATTTTTCATTTACAAAATGAACTGTACATCCAGTAAATTTTTCATTTTTTTTCAAAACTCTTTCATGAGTATTGAGACCCTTGTACTTAGGCAACAATGAAGGATGAATATTTATAATTTTACCTTTAAATGACTTTATAAAATATTTTGACAAAATTCTTAGAAATCCCGCTAAACATATTAATTTTATATTATTAAATTTTAAAATTTTTAATAAACGGTTAATTTCACTCTTTTTAGAAAAATCTATAATTTGAATTTTTATTTTATTTTTTTTCGCATATTTAATTCCATAAGCATTTTTTTTATTTGAAATGACTATATTAATTTTAATAGGCGAGTTATATGTTTTTGAAAATTTGATTAAGTTTTGTAAATTGGTTCCATTACCCGATATAAATACCGACGTATTTATTTTATTCACTCCAATTAATTTTACCATTTAAAATAACTGATTTTTTTCCTTTAATTATTTTGCCTATAACGTAAGGTTTATATTTTGAATTAAAAAATTTATTAATTTTATTCAAATTTTTCTTATTAATAATAATACAAAAACCTACTCCACAGTTAAATGTCTTAATCATCTCTTTATCAGAAATATTAAATTTTTTAATCCACCTAAATATTTTCAAAGTTTTTATTTTACTTAGTTCAATTTCTGCAGATATTCCTTTTGGAATGACCCTTGAAATATTATCTTTCAATCCACCACCAGTAATATTTGCACAACCTTTTATTAATCTTTTCTTATTTAGATCTAAAATTTCTTTTGTATATATTTTAGTGGGTCTTATTAATTCTTTTTTAAGAAAAGAATTTTTATTTATTTTAATATTATTTTTTTTTAATATATATCTTACCAATGAATATCCATTTGAGTGAAGTCCGTTAGATGGGATTGCCAATATAAGATCGCCACTTTTTAAATTTTTTTTGTTTAAAATATTTTTTTTGTTGACGAATCCTACCGCAAAACCTGCAAGATCAAATTTACCTTTTGTGTATGTTCCAGGCATCTCAGCTGTTTCACCACCGACTAACATACATTCAGATAATTCACATCCTTTTGATATGCCTTTAATTATTGATTTAAGTTTGTTTAAAATAATCTTATCTATTGAAATATAATCAAGAAATATAAATGGTTTAGCTCCTTGAACTATAAGATCATTTACACTCATGGCAACTAAATCTATTCCAATGGTATCAAATTTACTTAAATCATTTGCAATTTCTATTTTAGTTCCAACACCATCTGTGCTTGCAACTAAATAACCGTTTGAGTAATATTTTGGTATTTTAGAAATTGATCCAAAACCTCCAATATTTTTAGATTTTTTGTTATTATTGTGTTTTTTAGCCAAAGATGAAATATAATTAACAAACTTGTCTGCAGCTTTTATATTAACTCCGCTTTTTCTATATGTTAGATTACTTTTTCTCATGAATATTTTTTGTTTTAATTTAAATAAAAAAAAACATTTAAAAATATATACATTTTTTTTGGCATTGTTTATTTATTTAATAATCTTTTCAACAGAATATTCTAAAGCTAAAAACTACATGGTTAAAAATGTAGAAATAATTGAACCCTACAGTGTTAATTTTAAAAAAAGTAAGATTATTGATAAGGCATTTAAATCTGCTTTTAATACTTTAATAGCTAAAATTGTAATTTCTGATGATTTAAATGAAGTTAAATATGTTAATACAAAGCTTATTAAATCCATGGTGGATTCATTTATAATTACTGATGAACAATTTATTGAAAATAATTATTTAGCTAAAATTAATGTCTCGTTTGAAAAAAAAAAGGTTTTAAATTTTTTATACAAAAAAAGTATTACTCCGGCTATTCCTCTGGATAAAAAAATTATATTTTTACCTATATTTATTAATTTAAATACAAATGATCTATCAATCTATTTAAATAATAAATTTTATTCAAATTGGAATAAATTTCTAGATCAGTCGCAACTATTAACTTATATTCTGCCAAGTGAAGATTTAGAGGATTATTCTATTATTAAAAAAAATTTAGAAAATATTGAAAATTACAATTTTGAAAACTTATTATCTAAATATAATAATGATTTTATAGTAGCAATTTTTTTTCAGAATAATAATAATTTAAATGTTTTATCTAAGATTAATTTTAATGATAAATTGACTATATCAAATTCAGAATTTGAAGACTTTAAAATAGAAAATTTTGAACAAATTTTAAGTATTATAAAAGATTTAAAAATTAATTATGAAAATTTTTGGAAAAA
>CACGAM010000028.1:0-2500 GCA_902571055.1 uncultured Pelagibacteraceae bacterium
GAAGATACGCGCAGAACCTTACCAACACTTGACATGTTCGTCGCGACTTTAAGAGATTAAAGTTTTCGGTTCGGCCGGACGAAACACAGGTGCTGCATGGCTGTCGTCAGCTCGTGTCGTGAGATGTTGGGTTAAGTCCCGCAACGAGCGCAACCCTCACTTTTAGTTGCCACCATTAAGTTGGGCACTCTGAAAGAACTGCCAGTGATAAGCTGGAGGAAGGTGGGGATGACGTCAAGTCCTCATGGCCCTTACGTGTTGGGCTACACACGTGCTACAATGGCATTTACAACAGGAAGCAAAACGGCGACGTTAAGCAAATCCTAAAAAAATGCCTCAGTTCGGATTGTACTCTGCAACTCGAGTACATGAAGCTGGAATTACTAGTAATCGCGGATCAGCGCGCCGCGGTGAATACGTTCCCGGGTCTTGTACACACCGCCCGTCACACCATGGGAGTTGGTTCTACCTTAAGGCAAAGGTTAAAAACTTTGACCACGGTATAGTCAGCGACTGGGGTGAAGTCGTAACAAGGTAGCCGTAGGGGAACCTGCGGCTGGATTACCTCCTTTCTAAGGATGATTAAAAAAATTTTTTTAATCTAAATAATTAACAGGTTAATGTTGACCGTCCTCATTTCTCTTTTCAATAATGTTACTTTTGGTCTCTGAATACGGGCCGGTAGCTCAGTTGGTTAGAGCACACCCTTGATAAGGGTGGGGTCGAAAGTTCGAGTCTTTCTCGGCCCACCATTAAAATTTTTCTTGGGGGGATTAGCTCAGCTGGGAGAGCGCCTGATTTGCATTCAGGAGGTCAGCGGTTCGATCCCGCTATCCTCCACCATAAGTAACTTAGTTATTAAATTTGTAAATATATTTTAAATTATCAATATCTATATCCGATTGTTCAAATTTATGAACAATCAAATAATATTCGAATAGATGAATATTAAAAAAAATTTGATTCAACGCAGAATTTTTTTCTGTGCATAAATCAAGCGTTTAAGGGCGTGTGGCGGATGCCTTGGCACTGAAAGCCGATGAAGGACGTGGTATACTGCGATAAGTTACGGGGAGCTGTATGCAAGTTTTGATCCGTAAATTTCCGAATGGGGAAACCCAACACTTTATGTGTTACTTTAAACTGAATACATAGGTTTAAAGAGATAACCTGGAGAACTGAAACATCTAAGTAACCAGAGGAAAAGAAATCAATTGAGATTCCGTTAGTAGTGGCGAGCGAAAGCGGATTAGGCCAGTAATGTAATTAAGAAAACTTGAATAGTTTGGAAATGCTAACCATAGGGGGTGATAGTCCCGTAGAGGTAATGCTTAATTATATTCTTGAGTAAAGCGGGACACGTGAAATCTTGCTCGAATACAGGGGGACCACCCTCTAAGCCTAAATACTCTTCAGTGACCGATAGTGAACTAGTACCGTGAGGGAAAGGTGAAAAGAACCCCTATTAGGGGAGTGAAATAGAACCTGAAACTGCATGCCTACAATCAGTCGAAGCTCTTTTTAGAGTGACGGCGTACCTTTTGTATAATGGGTCAGTGACTTAATTTATAAAGCAAGCTTAAGCCATCTAGGTGTAGGCGTAGCGAAAGCAAGTCTTAATAGGGCGATTAGTTTTGTGAATTAGACCCGAAAACGAATGAGCTTACCATGAGCAGGTTGAATGCAAGGTAACACTTGCTGGAGGACCGAACCAGTTGACGTTGAAAAGTCTTTGGATGACTTGTGGTAAGGGGTGAAAGGCCAACCAAATTCGTAGATAGCTGGTTTTCCGCGAAAACTATTTAGGTAGTGCGATGAATAAATATATATTTAGAGGTAGAGCACTAAATGGGCTAGGGGGAAGAGATTCTTACCAAACCTAATAAAACTCCGAATGCTAAATATAGTTCTTCATCAGACAGACTGTGGGTGCTAAGGTCCATGGTCGAGAGGGAAAAAGCCCAGACCACCAGATAAGGTCCCGAAATTGTGATTAAGTGTGAAAGGATGTGGAAATTCCTTAACAGCCGGGAGGTTGGCTTAGAAGCAGCCATCCTTTAAAGATAGCGTAACAGCTCACCGGTCTAATAGAGTTTCTGCGCCGAAGATGTAACGGGGCTAAAATCATATACCGAATCTGTGGGTTTATAAAACATTATGTGTTTTATAAGCGGTAGCGGAACGTTCTGTAAGCCTGTAAAGGAATACCCGTGAGGGATTCTGGAGGTATCAGAAGTGCGAATGCTGACATAAGTAACGATAAATAAAGTGAAAAACTTTATCGCCGAAAATCCAAGGGTTTCTGCGCAAGGTTAATCCGCGCAGAGTTAGTCGGCCCCTAAGGCGAGGGCGAAAGCCGTAGTCGATGGAAATAAGGTTAATATTCCTTAACCAGATGGTAGTGACGAATTTCGTAAGTTGTAAGTTCTTAATGGATTGAATTTGCCGCGAAGAAGTTCCAGGAAATAGCTCCATCATAAGACCGTACCCTAAACCGACA
>CACGAM010000029.1 GCA_902571055.1 uncultured Pelagibacteraceae bacterium
TATTTCAGAAAATTTTATTATCTCATCAGGTTCAGAGTGTTCCAAAAATGAGATAGAATGTGATCTTAAAGAAAAATTTAGTTCAGCTTTTGTAAATGGAATTATTAATTTAGACGTCTCGAAGCAACACGAGATAAGATCAAAAATTAATCATTTATCAGAAAATACTAAGAGTTATCAGCTTATTAAGTGTGCGTTAAAGGACAAATCAAAGGCTGTTTACCAAGGTAAAATATTTGTTGATAGTGTCGCTCAAAAAACAGATGGATATCAACTTAGTAAAGCAATCCTTCTTAATGAAGGAACCGAGTTTAATGGAAAACCTGAGTTAGAAATCTATGCTGATGACGTAAAGTGCTCACATGGCTCTTCATCAGGCAATCTAGATGAAAATAAAATATTCTATCTAATGACTAGAGGACTTTCTAAAAATGAGGCAAAAAAAATTCTTCTGGATGGTTTCTTTTTGGAGGTTATTGAAAAAATTACTGATACTAAAGTTAAAGACTTAACTAAAGAATTAATGAAAATAAGATGAAGATAGAAAACATAAAAAAAGAATTTCCAATCTTTAATAACAAAATAGAAAACAATGATTTAGTATACCTAGATAGTGCTAACTCATCACAAAAACCTCTAGTTGTTGTAGATAGAATTTACGATTTTTACACAAAGGAATTTTCAAATATTGGAAGAAGCGTGCATTATTTGGCAGTTGCAGCCACAAATTTATATGAAAACACTAGAACCTCAGTTCAGAAATACATTAATGCAAAAGATAAAAATGAAATTGTCTTTACCAAAGGTGCTACCGAAGCAATTAATTTAGTAGCCAGTACTTTCGGTCAGAAATATTTAAAGGAGGGAGATGAGATCATTATCACTGAATTAGAACATCATTCAAACTATGTGCCATGGCACTATTTAAGAAAAAATAAAGGTATAAAAATAAATTTTGCAGAAATTGACGAACATGGGGATATTTCTTTAGAAAGTGTAGAAAAACAAATAACTAGCAAAACTAAAATGATTGCTTTAACACATTTATCCAACGTTACAGGTGCAATATTGCCTATAAAGGAAATAACCGAACTAGCACATTCGAAAGGCATTCCTGTTTTAGTTGATGGTTGTCAGAGCGCTCCTCATATGAAAATGGATATGCAAGATTTAAATTGTGATTTTTATGCTATTTCATGTCATAAAATGTATGGACCAACAGGCCTAGGTGTTTTATACGCTAAAAAAAAGTGGTTAGATGATCTCCCTCCATATCAAGGAGGTGGAGGAATGATTAATGAAGTCAAAAAAAATGATATATCATACGGAGAACTACCAAATAAGTTTGAGGCTGGAACAATGGCGACTGCACAGGTAATTGCTTTTAATGAATCTATAAATTTTTTAAAAAAAATTGGAATTGATAATTTGATAAATCATGAGAATGACTTATTAAATTATGGTGAAGAAGTTCTGAGAAAAAATAATTCTGTAAAATTGATTGGAAATCCCAAAAAAAAAGGTGCAGTTTTATCATTTACGATAGATGGAATACATCCTCATGATATAGCAACTATATTAGATGAGGATGGTGTAGCAATTAGAGCTGGTCATCATTGTTGTCAAATATTACATGACAAGTTAGGTTTAACAGCTTCTGCTAGAGCTTCGCTGGGAGTTTATAATACTAAAGATGATCTTGATAAGTTAAATGAATCAATAAAGAACTGTAAAAAAATTTTTAATAAATAATGAATTTAAAAGAGTTATATCAAGAGATAATTTTAGATCACGGTAAAAATCCAAGAAACCTTGGAAAATTCGAAAATTTCAATAAAGATGCAAAAGGTCATAATCCTCTTTGTGGAGATAAGGTACATTTATTTTTAAAATTAGATGAAAATAAAAATGTCAATGATATCTCATTTGAAGGGGAGGGATGTGCAATTTCAATGGCATCGGCTTCAATAATGACTGATCTTATGAAAGGTAAAAGCGAAAAAGAAGCAAAAGAAATAATAGAAAAGTTTTTAGATATGATTAAGGAAAAGGATGATATAAATACTAATTTGCTTGAAGAGGATGAAAAAACAAAATTAATGAGTTTAGGTGGAGTCAAAAATTACCCAATGAGAGTAAAATGTGCTACGCTTTCTTGGCATGCACTATCTTCAGCATTAGATGATTTTCAGAAAGATGTAACAACAGAGTAATTATGGAATTAAAAGATCAAGTTATAAATGAAATAAAAAAAATTTATGACCCAGAAATCCCAGTAAATATATATGAACTTGGTTTAATATATGATGTAATTGTCAAGAAGAACCATGTTAAAATAAAAATGACTTTAACAACACCCAATTGTCCTGTTGCTGAAAGTTTGCCAAAAGAGGTAAAGGACAGTGTTATGCAGGTTGAAGGTATAGATAAAGTTGATCTTGATTTAGTTTGGGATCCACCTTGGAACAAATCCATGATGTCTGAGGCTGCGAAATTGGAGCTTAATTTATGAGTCAACAAGTAATTAAATTAAGCGATAAAGCAGCTAATAGAATTAAAGAGATCATCTCTAATGCTGAAAAAGAAACTTTAGGTGTAAGAGTTGGTGTTAAATCTGGTGGCTGTGCTGGTATGGAATATGTGCTTGAGTATGCTAAAAACATAAATCCAAACGATGAGATGATTGAGGACAAAGGTGTTAAAGTTTTTATTGATCCTAGCGCAATAATTTATTTACTTGGTACAGAAATGGATTATAAAAAAGATGAATTTTCATCTTCATTTGTTTTTAACAATCCAAACGAAACCGAGAGATGCGGTTGCGGAGAGTCCTTTAAAGTTTAATATAAATTAGCAACTATAGTACATATCAAACTCAATCGGATGAGGTGTATGCTCAAAGTTATGAATTTCTTCCATTTTTAAATCTATGTATGCATCTATTTGATCGTCAGTAAATACATTTCCTTGAGTTAAAAACTTTCTATCTTTATCCAAACTTTCCATTGCTTCTCTTAAAGATCCACACACAGTTGGAATTTTTTTAATCTCTGCTTCACTCAAAGCATATAAATCTTTGTCAAAAGATTTACCTGGATCAATTTTATTTTTAATTCCATCTAAACCTGCCATTAACATAGAAGCGAAAGTTAAATACGGATTTCCTGAAGCATCAGGAAAACGGATTTCACATCTTGCAGCTTTTTTACTTAACGTGATTGGAATTCTGCAAGATGCAGATCTATTTCTCGCAGAGTAGGCCAGTAAAACTGGAGCTTCAAAACCCGGTATTAATCTTTTGTAACTATTCGTTGTTGCATTTGCAAATGCGTTTATTGCTCTTGCGTGTTTTAATATCCCACCGATATAATGAAGTGCCGTTTTCGATAAACCTGCATATTCATTTCCCATAAATAGAGGAGTATTGCCATTCCATATTGATTGGTGAACGTGCATTCCTGATCCATTATCACCTTTAACTGGTTTAGGCATAAATGTTGCAGTTTTTCCAAAAGAATGCGTAACCATATGAACTGCATATTTATAAAGTTGAATATTGTCGGCTTGATTTACTAAAGTGCCAAAATACATACCGAGCTCATGTTGACTCGGGGCAACCTCATGGTGATGCTTTTCAACTTTAATACCCATATCTTTCATGGCTTTTAAATATTCACTTCTCATATCCTGCGCACTATCTACTGGCGGCACTGGAAAGTATCCACCCTTTACTCCTGGTCTATGTCCCATATTTCCATTTTCATATTTTTTTCCGGTATTATATGGTCCTTCAGTACTATCAATTGAAAATCCTGTTTCATTCATATCATTTTTGTATCTAACGTCATCAAATACAAAAAATTCTGGTTCTGGACCAAAAAAAG
>CACGAM010000030.1 GCA_902571055.1 uncultured Pelagibacteraceae bacterium
TAAATCAACAAGAATACATATCAGGTTTGAATTGGATCGACAATTGGTTTGAAAAATATTTTTTTAATAAAGTTTCAGACTACATACTTGTTTTGTTGTTTATATTATTAATATTTCTAATTTCTTATTGGAAAAATTTAAAAAAAAACAAAAAAATAGATTTTGATCCTAAATATTTTCAAATCAGCTATATTTCAATTTTAATTGTTTTTATTTTATGGTTTTATAACTTCCCGACATTGAGATATGCCGGTTATACAGTTGTTTTTTTAATAATAATTTTTCCTTTTTGTTTATTTTTTTCGCAAAGAATAAATTTAAATGAAAAAAAGGTTTTGCAAAAATTTAAAATGTTAGTATTTATAGCTCTAATAATATTTAATCTAAAAAATTTACAAAGATTAAATCACGAGCTAAATTTAAAAAGTAATGAACACCATAACTTTGATAATTTTCCATTTTACTGGGTTGACGATGTTAAATATAAAGAAATCTTAATACATGGAAAATATTTTTATCAGGTCACAAATAATAAATCGTGTTGGAATGTCCCAGCAACATGCTTAAAAGATAGAAACTATTTAGATATAGAAAAAAAAAATGGTTACTTTTTTTATAAAAAAAAATGAAAAAAAAACCATATATTTCAATTATAATAACATATTTTAATAAACGTAGGTTTATAAAAAAAACTTTAAATTCAATATTCTTTCAAACCTATAAGAATTATGAATTAATTTTTGTTTATGATGATAGTAACCATGAGGATCTTAAGTACATAAAACAACATTTAAAAAAATTTAAAAATAAAAAAATTATTATTAACAAAAAAAACTCAGGTGTTGCGAAGTCTAGAAATAAAGCTATTGCAAAATGTAAAGGAAATTATATTGCCTTCATTGACTCTGACGATCTTTGGAAAAAGACAAAATTAATGAAACAATTAAAATTTATGCAAAAAAAATCATCAAATTTTTCCTTTACCTCATATAATGTTATCAATGAACAAAATAAATTTATAAAAAAAAAGAATTGTTACCATAGATCCAACATATGAAAAATTACAAAAAAAAAATATTATTGGATTAAGTACAGTTATGATAAACAGAAATATTATAAAAGACATAAATTTTCCAATTTTAAAGACACAAGAAGATTTTGCTTTATGGCTTAATTTAATTAAAAAAGGACATAAATTGTCTCATATAAATAATACATTATCTTCGTGGAGAAAAACGAATGACTCACTTTCATCGAATAATTTACAAAAAATTATTGATGCATTTAAGCTATATTATCTTTATCAAAAAAAAAATTTAATATTATCTGTTTATAGTGTATTAGTCCTAGGATATAATAAATTATTTAAATAGATCAATTTTTGAAAAAAAAAGCTCTCATAACAGGTATTACGGGACAGGATGGATCCTATCTTGCAGAATTACTTTTAAAAAAAGGTTATATCGTTCATGGTATTAAAAGAAAATCGTCAACATTTAATACAAACAGGATAGATCATATATATAAAGATATTCATAAAACTAAAAATTTTTTTTTACATTATGGTGATTTGGCAGACTCAAATAGCCTGGTAAATATTATTAATAAGATAAAACCAAACGAGATTTACAACCTCGGTGCACAAAGTCATGTTGGGCACTCTTTCGAAATACCTGAATACACCTCTGAAGTTAGTGGGTTAGGAACTCTAAGAATTCTAGAAGCAATGAGATTTCTAAATTTAAAAAAATGTAAATTTTACCAAGCTAGCACATCAGAATTATTTGGAGAAACTTTTGGAAAAAACTCTTTTACTGAAGATTCGCTTATGGTTCCTAAATCGCCATACGGTGTTTCAAAGCTATATTCTTTTTGGATAACAAAGGTTTATAGAGAAGCTTATGGATTTCACGCCTCAAATGGAATTTTATTTAATCACGAAAGTCCAAGAAGGGGAGAAACATTCGTTACCAGAAAAATAACGATGTTTTTTGCCAAGCTTATGTGTGGGCTTGATGAAATACTTTATATCGGTAATCTTGATGCTAAAAGAGATTGGGGGCATGCAAAAGACTATGTGGAAATTCAATGGAAAATTATACAACAAAAAAAGCCTGATGATTTTGTAATTGCGACTGGCAAAACAATAAGTGTCAGAGAGTTTATAAACGAATGTTGCAAATATTTAAAATTGAAAATTATCTGGAAGGGTAGTGGCTTAAAAGAAAAGGCATACTTAGACCTTGGAAAGAAAAAAAAATTAATAATTAAAGTTGATCGAAAATATTATAGACCTCTAGAAATTGATTATTTAAAGGGAAATCCAAAGAAAGCAATAAAAGTATTAAAATATAAATTAAAGTACGATTTAAAAAAACTTGTTAAGGACATGCTAGATTCTGATATTAAATTAGCTAAATCAAATCAAAAAAAATGAAAAAAAAAAGCTATATTTTTCTAGCAGGTCATAAAGGACTTGTTGGAAGTTCATTATTAAATCTTTTAAAAAGAAAAGGTTATAAAAATATTATAACAGTTGACAAAAAAAAACTAAACTTAAGAGATTATAAAAAAGTTAAAAAGTTTTTTAAAAATAAAAAAGTTGAATATTTAATTATGGCTGCAGCCAGAGCTGGAGGTATAATAGCAAATAGTACAAATCAAAAAGATTTTTTTATCGAAAATGTTGAAATTCAAAACTCTTTATTGCAACTTGCCTTGGACAAAAAAGTTAAAAGAACAATTTATCTTGGGACTTCATACATTTATCCTAAATTTGCAAAAAATCCAATTTCTGAAAGTAGTTTATTGACCGGGGAGCTCGAAAAAACAAATCAATGTTATGCTATAGCCAAAATATCTGGCATCAAGCTCTCCGAGGCATTATTTGAAGATTATAAATTAAATATTATTTGTATTATGCCGACGAATGTATATGGAAATAATGATAACTTTGATAAAATAAATGGCCATGTAATTCCAGCAATGATCTCTAAATTTATTGAAGCAAAAAAAAAATCAAAAAAAATTGTCAATTTATTAGGAACTGGAAAGCCAATTAGAGAGTTTATTCACTCCGATGATCTCGCAGAAGCAATATTAAAATGTCTAAATGTTTCTTCGAAAAAAATTGATAAAATTTTTAAAGGAAAACTTCCGATTTTAAATATTGGTACTGGGGAGAATATCAAAATTATAAATTTAGCAAAAATGATATCTAAGTTTTCAAATTTTAGTGGAATAATAAAATTTGATAAAAGATTTCCTGATGGAACTTATAAAAAAAATCTTAACTCAAAAATTATAAAAAAATTAGGCTGGAAACCACGTATAAATTTAAAAAATGGACTTAAAGAAGTTATTTTAAAACAATCTAGCACATGAATATAAATTATATTTTATATTTAATAATATTTTTTATATTTGTTTATTTTATATTTAAAAAATATGAAATATTACAAGAAAACGTTAATTACTCAGATCACAAAAAACTTGGTAAATCAAATAGAGCTCCCATAATAATTGGTGG
>CACGAM010000031.1 GCA_902571055.1 uncultured Pelagibacteraceae bacterium
ACCTATAATGAAAAAGATAATATAGTAAGACTTGTTGAGACGATTAAAAAACTTGATATAGAGCAAACTTTTGAGATTTTAATTATAGATGACAATAGTCCAGATGGAACATATCAGTTTTCTAAAGATAAACTTTCTGATTATAAAAATATTAAAATAGTTTTAAGAAAAAATATTAGAGGTCTCGCATTTTCCATTAAAGAGGGTATTGAAAAATCTTTAGGCGAACATGTTATTGTAATGGACACTGACTTTACCCACGATCCAATTCTAATTAAAAAAATGATTTCATTGAGAAATCAGTATGAAATTATTAGTGGATCACGATATGTGTCAGGAGGCTATATGGAGAACCAATTACACGGAAAGCTAAGCTATTATTATAATATAATGTTAAAATTTATTCTTAAAACAAAAATAAATGATAATTTAGGAGGATATTTTTTAATTAAAAGAGATTTATTAAATAAATTAGAGTTTGATAAAATATTTTATGGGTATGGTGATTATTTTTTTCGACTATTACATTTTAGTAAAAATAAAAATGCCAAAATAATTGAAATACCTGCTGTTTATAAACAAAGAATATATGGAAAATCGAAATCAAATTTTATCGCAATGTTGTTCAAATATTTTTATGCAGCTGTGAAATTGAGATTCGGTAAAAACTAATATATTACATATTTAAATGAAAAAAATAATTCCATGGTCTCAGGCTCATTTTGTAAGCAACGAAAAATTTCATTTGAATAAAGCTTTTGACTCAACCTGGGTATCAGGTGGAGAATATGTTGAAAAATTTGAGAAAGAATTTTGCAAATATATTAAATCAGATTTTGCTATATCAGTTAATAATGGAACATCAGCAATTCACTTAGCTTATTTAGCTTTAAAATTAAAAGCGGGAGATGAAATTATCATTCCAAGTTTTGGTTATTTGGCTGCAGCCAATTTAGCCTTATTGATGAATTTAAAACCTGTTTTTGCTGATGTAGATTTAGATACTTTTTGTGTCAATTTTAGTTCAATAAAAAAAAAAATTACAAAAAAAACAAAATTAATAGTGGTCATAAATACCTATGGAAACGTCTGTGATTTAAGACCTATATTAAAGTTAGCAAAATTAAAAAAAATAAACGTATTAGAAGATTCAGCAGAGTCCCTTGGATCGAAATATTATAATAAAAATTCAGGCATATTAGCTGATATAGGTACTTTTAGTTTCCAGGCAACCAAAACAATTACTACTGGTGAAGGTGGCATGGTGATTACCAAAAAAAATAAAGAATTTAAAGACCTATTAAATCTTTATAGGAATCATGGTATCAAAAATAAAAGGTACATGCACTTAGTGCCTGGACATAATTTTAGACTAACCAATTTACAAGCAGCAATTGGCTACACTCAATTAAAAAATTTTAATAAAATTTTAAAAAATAGAAAAAAAAGCTACAATTTATACAAAAAATTATTACAAAATATTAAAGGTATAAAATTACAGAAATTCCAAAGCAATGTAAGACCATTAGTTTGGACAATGGCAATGGTGTTAGATAAAAATATTTTTGGATCAAGGGACTCAATAATAAAAAAAATGTTAAAAAAAAAAATTGAGACCCGTAATGGTTTTTATTCAACAAATAGGCTTAAAATATTCAAGAAATTTCATTCAAAAGATCTTAAAAATTCCGATTACCTTTCCAGAAATGTAATTTGTCTACCATTATTTAATGGAATAAAAAATTCGCAAATAAAATATATAGCTAAATGTCTTATAAATTTAAGAAAATAAAAAATTTATATGTCTAAGAAAATTATTACAAAAATTGGCAAGTTAAACAATTCAGAAATAGCTGATGTTTCTGAAATACATTATAACTCTATGAGAGGTGTTTTTTCAAAACTAGGAATTGAATTCATCCAAAAATACTATCAATCCGTAAATAAAAATGGATTGTTTTATTGTAAAAAAATCAATGGTAAGGTTTTAGGATATTGTTGCTGGGTATACGATACTAGCAAAGTTAACATATATTTCTTAAAGTCTAATTTTTTATTTTTGATGTTTTATGTTTTGAAAAATATATTTACTCATAAAACAATTATATTGATCAAACTTTTTTTATTTACTGCATTCAGAAAGAATTTCTATCTACCCAGGTCCGAGTTTGTAGCAATAGCAAAAATACAGCAATTTAATTATCCTTTTACCAAAAATGCCTTAATTGCAATGGAAAACGACTTAAAAAAAAATAAAATTACAAAATATTTTGTATGTGTTAACTCTAAGCTAACAAGTGTAAAAAAAAGATATAAAAAAAATAAATTCAAAGAGGTCAAAAAAATTAATTATATTTATCCATGTAGTTACTTTGTTAAACAAATTTAAATAGTATTTGATTGTTGATTAATAATAAATGATGATGATCCGAATAAATAATCAAATAGAAGAAGATGGCGATGGACCAGCAAGTAAAATGGTAAATATTTAATGAAAAACTTGTTTGGTTAATCGATAGCGAATGGTTTTAAACACAGGATTTTATAGGATAGCTAAAGGTCATATAGATAAAATAAAAAAATAGTATATGTTAATGAAAATGACTTAAGGGGATTAAAATCTGAAACAGATGGAAAAAAAAAATGATTTTTCATAATAAATACATAATAAAAAGCAGGAAATGCTAAAAAGAAACTCGTTAAAAAATATGCAAAAAAATATTTGAATTGAAAATTTCTGATTACAAATTCGTAAAAATAAAAAATTGAAAAAAAACTGTAATTCGGTCTAAAATAGGCAGATACAGCTAAGGAAATAACGTTTAGAATAATAAAAGTAATTTTATGATTTATATTATCTGTATTCAAAAATTTATAATAAAAAAGAATAGATAAAATAAAAAATAATAAAGCTAGATTTTCGTCACCAGGCCAAATGGCTGTTGATCTATAATAAGGTGATAACATTATAAAACAACTCAAATATAAAAAAGAAATATTCTTAATCTTAAATTTTTCATTTAAGCATAAATAAATTATTATTGGTGCAATTGAAGAGATATTTAAAAATATAAATCTTCCAATTAAGTCACCAAAGTAAAGAATATATTTTAAAAAACATAAAAAATAGGAGAATGATATGCTACTACATCAGAATAATTTTTTAATGCATAAATGGTATCAGTCAAAAAAAAATCAACTATACCTAAATGATAATTATAGTCATATTTTGCACCACCTGCAGACTCTTCATTTAACAAAAAGCCAATGATAAGCGTAAAATAAAAAAATAAGTAAATTAATATATTGTTACTATAAGATTTAGATAAATTCATAAATAAGTATAAATATTACATTTTTTTTATAAA
>CACGAM010000032.1 GCA_902571055.1 uncultured Pelagibacteraceae bacterium
TGTAATAAAAAGAAGCCCAGGATCTGGTTTTTTTTCAAATTATGTTTATGTACTCAATCACTTATATATTTGTAAAAAATTTAATTTTATTCCTATAATTGACATGAAAAATTTTAAGACAATTTATAATGATAAGTCAAAATTAAAAAATGTTAATGCATGGTATTATTACTTTAAAAAATTAAACAATTATAAATTAAAGGATATTTATAAAAGTAAAAATGTAATTTTTTCAGATGAAATTAAAAATCATGAAAACTTCTATAACTTTGAAAAAATAATTTTTAATAAAAAATTAAAAAAAGTATTTGGCAGTATTAGTTATAGGTATTTAATTCCAAAAAAAAACATTTGCATTGAAGTGAATAAGTTTAAAAAAAAATTTAAAAAAAATAAAGTTCTTGGTTTGCATCTTAGAGGTACCACTTACAAAAATGCCCCTAAGCATCCATATCCACTGCCTATCAAATTAGCTCTAAAGTATGTAAATGAGTTTATGATTAAATATAAATACGATAAAATTTTTTTAATTACAGAGGAAAAAAAGTACCTAGAAATTTTTGAAAATCATTTCGGTAATAAATTAATTTTTTTTGACTCTTACAGGTCACTAAACAATGATACTTTCGAAGTATATCCAAGAAAGTTTCACAGGTATAAGTTGGGCAAGGAAATACTGGTTGAAACCATTTTGTTGTCAAAATGCGATGGTATTATTTTTAATACAACAAATGTTTCATCTGCTGCAATTTTTTTTTCAAAAAAAAGAAAATATGTTCATAAAATATTTCTTGGATACAATTCAGCAAATATAATAATAGCCTCATTTTTATGGTATTTAAAAAGTATTTTACCTTTAAATTTTTTTGGATTTAAAATTAAATTAAAAACTATTAAAATTTAAATTACAATTTACATAAAAAATATGATTAAGAAAATCTTTAAATTATTGCTAAAAAAATTTAATTTAAAACTTATAAGGACTAACTTTCGTAGACCTAATGTACATCCTTATCCTATTCCATCAGATAAAGAGATTGAAATTATGAAAATTTGCAGGGGTATTCTACATGTTGGCGCTCATAGAGGAACCGAAGCAGGTGCTTATGATTGGTTTAATAAGAAAGTAATATGGATTGAAGCCGATCCTGAGATTTATGAAGATTTAGAAGTTAATATAAGAAAACATCATAACCAGAAATCATATTGTGAATTATTAGGATCTAAAAATCAAAAAAAAGTAAACTTTTATATATCTAACAATGATAGCGCTTGTTCTTCAATTTATAAATTTAGTAACGAGGTTAAAAACAAAAAATTATGGAGTGATAGAATTTTTTTTACTACAAAAAAAAAAACTCTTGAAATGAAAACCTTGGATAGCTTGGTAAAAGAAAAAAATATAGATATATCTGAATACAATTATTGGATAGTCGATATACAAGGTGCTGAACTTGAATTTTTAAAAGGAGCGATTGAAAGTTTAAAAACTACAATTGCAATTCAGGTAGAAATTAGTAAAGAGAATTATTATGATGGTGGCGCACAGTGGCACGAAATAAAAAAATTTTTAAATGATAGAAATTTTCAAAATACTTGCGAACCAGATAAGCCTCACACAGAAATACTTTTTTTAAAAAATTAATATAATTATATCAGATTAAATATATGATTATTGGCACCTTTTCTTTTTTGAGCAAAATAATCTAATCTATAACTATTACTTTCAATAATTTCTTTAACTAACCGATGATCATGAATTTTTTTATCAATTTCAATTAGTATTGACTTTATTTTTTTTGACTTCAACAAATTTTTCATACCATTGATAACTTTAAGCTCATTACCATCAACATCTATTTTTATATAATCTGGATAGATATTTTGTGACTCTGAAAAATGATCTAAGGAAACTGAAATGCTACCTTGAGATTGCAAGAAGTCACGTTCTTCATGAGAGTAATTTTTTGAATTATCATGGAAAGTGTGTCCAGAACTACCAAATCTAAATTTACTAATTTTTAATTTTGATATTAAAAAACTATTATCTAAAGCTATTGGGTAACAAATTATTTTCTCTTGAAAATTATTGTCAGTGATATTTAAATTTAATGCAGCAAAATTTAAACTTTCAGGCTCAAAAGATATAACTCTGTGATTAAGCTTAGCGGAATATAAACTGTAAAGTCCTATATTTGCGCCAATATCAAAAAATACAGAATTCTTATTAAAATTTTTAATCCAGTTTACTGTTTCCGGCTCGGATTCATAAAATAAATTTCCTCTGTCAAAAGTTGAGCCACCCAATAATCTTATTGAAAAAAGTGTTTTGTTGTTGTCATCTTTTACATAAAATTTGCTCTTTAGCACAAGATTGGGTATTTCTTTTTTTGGATTAATTATCATTAAGTAAGTAGTGTAGATAATATCAAAAAATTTTTTACCTAAAATTGATTTTAAAAAATTCTTCAAATTTTTCATTGAGTTATTAATTATTGTAATAAAAATTAATGTTAATAGATTTTCTTACATAATTATCTGATATATTGGTTGGCTCCACAGTATGCCAAGACAAGTCATTTCTTGAAAATCCGTACAAACAATTTTTATTAAAAGGTGTTTTAAATTCGATCTCACTTGATTTCTTAAAAATTTTTATTTTTTCAATATTAGAAATATGTTTATTTTCGTGATTCCTAATTGAACAATTCCAAAATGTAGTCCCATATTCAATTTCATTTTTTTCCTCATCAGGGAAATAGAGCATCAATGAAAGATATTTTCTTTGTGCATCAACATGTGGGACTATTCCACCATTATTTTT
>CACGAM010000033.1 GCA_902571055.1 uncultured Pelagibacteraceae bacterium
ATTAGCATTACAAAGATTGAAGGAGGCAGCAGAAAAAGCAAAAATTGAACTATCTTCAGCAGCTCAAACAGAGATAAATTTACCATTTATAACTGCTGACAAAACCGGTCCAAAGCACATAAATTTAAAAATGACTAGAGCAAAATTAGAGGCTTTAGTTGAAGATTTAATTACAAGAACTATTCCACCATGTCAAACTGCCCTTAAAGATGCTGGCTTATCAGCATCAGATATAAATGAAGTAATACTAGTTGGTGGAATGACCAGAATGCCGAAAGTAATCGAAGAAGTTAAAAATTTCTTTGGCAAAGAACCAAACAAAAGTGTTAACCCAGACGAAGTAGTTGCTATGGGAGCCGCTATTCAAGCAGGTGTTCTTCAAGGTGATGTCAAAGATGTATTGTTACTTGACGTAACACCGCTTTCACTTGGCATTGAAACATTGGGTGGTGTATCTACAAAATTAATTGAAAAGAATACGACTATACCAACAAAAAAAAGTCAGGTATTTTCTACAGCTGAGGATAATCAGCCAGCTGTTTCTATAAGAGTTTTACAAGGTGAAAGAGAGATGGCTTCAGACAACAAAATCTTAGGTAATTTTGAACTAGTTGGAATTGCGCCAGCTCCAAGAGGTGTTCCACAAATAGAAGTAACTTTTGATATAGATGCAAATGGAATTGTTAATGTTTCAGCAAAAGATAAAGGAACAGGAAAAGAACAAAAAATTCAAATTCAAGCTTCAGGAGGACTTAGCGATGAGGAAATCAATAAGATGGTTAAAGAAGCAGAGTCTAATAAGGAGGCAGACAAAAAGAAAAGAGAGGCTGTTGATGCGAGAAACCAAGCTGATACATTATTGCACTCAACTGAGAAAAATTTAAAAGATCATGGTTCAAAAGTTTCTGATGCTGATAAAAAAGCTATTGAAACAGCATCTGCAAATTTAAGAAATTCTTTAAAAGGCACAGACGTTGAAGATATAAAGAAAAAAACACAAGATTTGGTTCAAGCTTCTATGAAATTAGGTGAAGCAATATATAAGTCGCAACAGAATACAAAGCCAGGAGATACACCTAAAGAAGCAAAAAAAGAGGATAAGAAAGACGAAAATGTTGTTGATGCAGACTTTGAGGAAGTAAAAGACGAGAATAAAGAGAAAAGCGCCTAAGCTAACAACAATTTGTCTGTAATTAGTTATGGCAAAAAGGGATTACTACGACGTCTTAGGTGTTGATAGAAGTTCAAGCGCAGATCAAATAAAATCAGCTTATAGAAAATTAGCAGTCAAATACCACCCAGATAAAAATAAAGGTGATAAAGCTGCCGAAGAAAAATTTAAAGAAGCATCTGAGGCTTATCACGTTCTCTCTAATTCTGAAAGAAAACAAAATTATGATAATTTTGGTCACGCAGCTTTTGAAAACGGAGGAGGTGGAAGAGGTGGTTTTAGTAATTTTGATTTTTCAGGAAGTTTTTCAGATATATTTGAGGATTTTTTTGGTGAAGGATTTGGTGGAGGTGGCAGAAGATCTAGAAAGTCAAATTACCGTGGATCAGATTTAAGATACGACTTAACAATTAGTCTTGAGGAAGCATACTCAGGAAAAAAACAAGATATAAAATTTACCACTTCTGAAAAATGTGAAACATGTAGCGGTACAGGCTCAAAACCAGGATTTAATGCAGGATCTTGTTCTATGTGCGGGGGTCATGGTCAGGTTAGATCTAGTCAAGGATTTTTCACTGTACAACAAACTTGTCCTCAATGCTCTGGTTCTGGAGAAGAAATTACACACCCATGTTCTTCATGTAGTGGGCAAGGGAAAAAACAGGCTAGTAAGAGACTATCTGTTACTATTCCTAAGGGTGTTGACGATGGAACAAGAATAAGGCTCGCAGGAAAAGGTGAGGCTGGCTCCAGAGGCGCAGGCAATGGAGACTTATATCTTTTCATTAACGTAAACTCACACGATCTATTTAAAAGATCAGACGAAAACTTATTTTTTGAGTGTCCAATATCAATAACTGATGCTGCATTAGGATCATCAATAGAAATTCCCACTATAGATGGAGGAAGAGCGAAAATTAAAATACCGGCAGGCACACAAAGTGGTAAACAATTTAGATTAAAAGGAAAAGGAATGCCATATATGAGAGGAAGTGGTGTAGGAGACTTGTATATTCAAGTCAGTACTGAGGTTCCAATGTACCTTAATAAAGAACAAAAAGATTTACTAGAAAAATTTAGAGAAATCGAAAATGATAAGTCAAACCCTGGTATTAAACAATTTTTCAATAAGGCTAAAAATTTTTGGAGCAATTAATTACATATAATTAAAAAAGTTAATTAATTTTAACTAATTAAATTGTATATATTGCTTAACAATTTTTTAATTAAAATTATATGATAATTTGGTTAGCTTCATACCCAAAAAGTGGTAATACCTGGTTGAGATCTTTTTTAGTTTCGTACTATTTTTCAAGTGATGGTAATTTTCGTTTTGAAGATTTAAGTAGAATTCCTGACTATCCAAACAAAATTTTCTTTGATGAAAATATTGATATTAAAAATATCAAAAAAGGTGAAATATATAACTATTGGGAAAGCACACAAAATAATAT
>CACGAM010000034.1 GCA_902571055.1 uncultured Pelagibacteraceae bacterium
GGAGAGCCTTATTTTAAAGCAAAAGATATTATTATTAAAAATAATGTAAATGTATTTTCTTCAAATTACTCCTTGTATGGCGATCTATCGAGAAGAGTTATGAGAACCTTAAAAAGATTTAATTCCGATATCGAGATTTATTCTATAGATGAAGCTTTTATGGATTTATCAAATTTTTCAGATAAAGAAATAGAAGAAGTGGGTAAAGAAATTAGATCTACTGTCCTAAAGTGGACTGGTATACCAACAAGTATTGGAATAGCTAAAACTAAAACTTTAAGTAAGGTTGCAAATCATATTGCAAAAAAAACAAAAGCAGGTGTTACGAGCTTAATAGGAATTGAAAATCTTGATCCAATCTTGGAAAAAGTTGAAATTAATGATATTTGGGGCGTGGGAAGACAGCTCACAAAATTTTATCAAAAAAATGGAATATACAATGCAAAACAACTTAAAAATAAATCGAATACTTGGATAAAAAAATGTTCAAATGTTTTAAGTTCTAGAACTGCAATGGAACTAAGAGGAATATCTTGTATTGAACTTGAAAAAACAACGTCAAAAAGAAAAAGTTGTGTAGTTTCTCGTTCTTTTGGAAAAAGAGTTGAAAACTTTCAGGAGCTAAAAGAGGCAGTAGCAAGTTATTGTCTAAACGCCTCAGAGAAGCTCAGAAGTGAAAATTTAGTTGCAAAAGCTTTAACTGTTTTTGTTAGAACAAGTCCTTTTCAAAGAAATTTTGGATACTATTCAAATTCTAAGACCATTGATTTTCCAATTGCAACAAATAACAGCATCGAAACAGTAAAAATGGCAATTACTATTTTGGAGAGCATTTATAGGAACGGTTATAGATATCAAAAGGCTGGTGTAATGTTCAGCGGGTTATCAGATGAAAATAGTAAAGAAAATTTATTTGCATCAGAGAAAGACGAAAAAATTAATAAATTAATGAGATCAATAGATAAAACCAATTTTAGGTTTGGAAGACGTACATTAAGTATAGCCAGTGCAGGAATTAGAAAAAAATGGTTTATGAAAAGAGAGCACTCATCAAAGATTGATACAGCAGACTTCTATTGTATACCAACGATAAAAGCTATTTAATAGTATCGACACTATCAATATTGTTAAGGCAACTATTAAATTCATCAATATTTTCTCTTCCAGAAATTTTAACAATCAATATGCCAAAAATAACAATGAGAGCTAAAGGAATACATGTAATGACGCTTAGATTATTAGAAATTAATATTAAATAGATTGCATAAAATGCAATAGATCTAATGATTACACTTGCTTTGAAAACAGCGATGATAGACAAGGAATGTTTAACTAAATTTAAAAAATTCATTTTAGAGGGTCCAAAATATCTTGCTCCTCTTTCGGATGGAATTGTTACTAAATTTTTTTCTAATTTTGATAAGGCTCCAGAAAAACTACTCCATGTAGATTTATCATTTATAAGCTTTTCTACAGTTTTTTTTGGCAAAAAAGTGTAATTACCAAACTTTATTGATTTACCTGTAAATATAAATGTAATTAATTTATGAATACTATAGCTTAATTTAAAAACTATTCCTTCAGATCTTTTTACTCTTTCACCTACAATTGTTGTATCGGGGTTATAACTTAAATTATCAATAAATATTTTTATTTCTTCAGGCCTATCTTCACCATCTCCATCCATAGGTATGATGTAATCAAATTCATCGTTTTGGAAAATATGCTTTAGCCCTGTTGCTATACATCTGGCATGACCCATATTCTTTTTAATATTTAAAATTTGAACTGAATGTAAATTTTCTGAAAAACCAAATCCATCTGGTTTTATTTCTGAAGAACCATCATTTACAATAATTACCGAAAATTCATGATTAATTTCTTTTACTAAATTATCAATTTTATTAATTAGTTTATCTGCGGATTGCCAGTCATTGTAAATCGGAATTAAAATTTTAATTTTCATGGACTCACAGAACCTAATAATCTAAAAAACGATGCAAAAATTCCATAGCCTGATAATTCAATAGCAAAAATTATAACTGCTGCAAATAATATTTTTTTCCACTTATCACTAATATTCATATTAATTTCTATTTTTAAACATTACAAAACAAGGTTTTCCCTCAATATCAAGTTTTATGACTTTAAATACTGCCACAAATTCATTATTACAATTTATATCGGGATGGTTTGCGATAATTAATCCACCTTTTAGTTTTCCTGAATTTTTTGAAAAACTATACCATTTTGGTCTTGATTTAAGATGATAAGAAAGATTCCCAGCTACCCACTCATCACCAATAACAGACTCTAATTCAAATTCTCCTTTAGAATATTTTTCCCATTCTTCGTTTATAATTTTTGCGATTTTTTTTCCTTGGTAGTCTGTCCTTTTGTCAGTTTTTGTTATTGATATATATGCATATGCAAACGGTGAAAAAGTAAAGAATATCAAAAATGCAACTACAAAACTTTTTAGTTTAGTTATTTTAATATATGACTGTGATACATAAACAATGAACAATCCAAAAAAAATATAAAAAGGTGTCATCCACATTGTTCTAATTTTTGATCCTAATATAATTGAAGTGATAAAA
>CACGAM010000035.1 GCA_902571055.1 uncultured Pelagibacteraceae bacterium
GTTCTATGTCAATATTTCCTCTTATTTTAAATGAAGAAGATGCCTTGCCTTTGTCATAGCCTTCTTTAATAGATTGCTGACCAATAATTATGCCCTTTGTTGGAAAATCTGGCCCTTTAATATGCTGCATTAATTGTTTTAGTGTTGTTTTTTTATCTTCTTTTTTATTTTCAATAAAAGCCAAAGTGCCATTAATTACTTCCTTAAGGTTATGAGGTGGTATACTTGTTGCCATACCTACTGCAATACCTCCTGCACCATTCACCAATATATTTGGAAATTGAGATGGTAAAACTTCTGGCTCTTTTTCAGTTTCATCATAGTTACTTTTAAAATGAACAACTTGCTTTTCAATATCATCAATTAAATGTTGAGAAACTTTAGCTAATTTAGTCTCTGTGTATCTCATTGCTGCAGCCGGATCACCATCAACAGATCCAAAATTACCCTGACCATCAATTAATGGTAAACTCATTGAAAAATCTTGTACCATTCTTACAAGTGCATCATAGACTGCTTGATCACCATGAGGATGATATTTACCTATAACATCTCCAACAACTCTTGCAGATTTTCTGAATTGCTTAGACCAATCAAAACCACCTTTGTACATGGCATATAAGATTCTCCTATGTACAGGTTTTAATCCATCTCTTACATCTGGAAGAGCTCTACTAACAATCACGCTCATAGCGTAAGACAGATATGATGAGCTCATTTCATCATACATAGTAATTTGCTTAGTATTTTTGTTTTTTAGAATTTCTGAATCTTGCATTTATTAAAAAGGAATATCGTCATCTAACTCTGAAGGAATTTGTGATGTATCTTCAATCGGCGATGAATTTTGACTAGACTGGGATTGCAAATTGTTAGCACCACCAAGCATAGTCAATGACGAGTTATAGCCTTGAATAATTATTTCAGTAGAATATTTATCCTGACCACTTTGCTCGTCTTTCCACTTCCTGGTTGAAATTTGACCTTCAATATAAACTTGTGCACCTTTTTTTAAATATTGTTGTACAACATTAATTAAACCCTCATTAAATACAACAACTCTATGCCACTCGGTTTTTTCTTTTTTTTCACCAGAGTTTTTATCCTTCCAGGATTGGCTAGTTGCTAGACTTAACCTTGCTACACTTTTACCATTTACCATCTGTTTTATCTCAGGATCTGCGCCTAATCGCCCGATTAATAAAACTTTATTTAGACTTCCTGCCATAATATTTTAAAATGTAATATTGATAATTTTTAATATAACACAATTTTACTTGAATATTAATTTTATTATTTTAAAGCAACAATAAATTATGCAAAAAAAGATAGTTATTAAGGGGGCAAAAGAACACAATCTTAAGAATGTCTCCGTTGAGGTCCCAAAAGATAAATTTGTAGTAATTACAGGAATCTCTGGATCAGGAAAATCATCTTTAGCATTTGACACTATTTATGCTGAGGGACAAAGACGATATGTAGAAAGTTTATCGGCATACGCAAGACAGTTTTTGGATAAAATGAAAAAACCTAATGTCGATATGATAGAGGGTTTGAGTCCGGCAATTTCTATTGAACAAAAAAATGCACCTAAAAACCCAAGATCCACAGTTGCTACGGTTACTGAGGTTTATGATTATATGAGAGTTTTGTACGCTAGAGCGGGAATACCTTTTTCTCCTTTTACAGGAAAACCTATAGTATCACAAACTATATCTCAAATAGTTGATAAAGTTAAAATGCTTCCAAAAAAATCTACTATTTACTTATATGCACCAGTAGTAAGAGGTAGAAAGGGAGAATATAAGAAGGACATTTTAGGATTTAAAAAAAGAGGTTTTAGAAAAATAAAAATAGATAATATTCTATATGATATCGAAAATGTTCCAGAACTTAATAAAAAATTAAAACACGACATATCTATTTTAGTAGACAGAATTGTTTTAAACTCATCAATAGGAAACAGATTAGCTGAAAGTATTGAAACCTCTGTTAATTTAGCTAATGGACTGCTTTTTGTTGAGTATGAAAATGAAACATTACCAAAAAAATTTAGAAAGATCGAAAAATTAATATTTTCAACTAAATTTGCTTGTCCAGAAAGTGGTTTTACAATTGAAGAAATTGAACCACGGCTTTTTTCTTTCAATAGTCCGTATGGTGCTTGCGAAGAATGTGATGGAATAGGTATAAAGCTAAATGTTGATCCAAAACTTGTAGTACCTAATGAAAAGAAATCTATTGCAGATGGTGCAATTGAACCCTGGGCAAAAACAACTACTTTATATTATGCGCAAACATTAGCATCTCTAGCAAAACATTATAACTTTTCCTTGGATGAAAAATGGAACAAATTATCTAAAAAAATAAGAGATATAATATTATTTGGATCTGATGATGATGAAATAAAATTTTCCTATGACGATGGTTATGAAAAGTATTCACATAAAAAAACTTTTGAAGGTGTAATTAACAATCTTGAGAGAAGATATCTTGAAACTGATAGTGAATGGAAAAGAGATGAAATTTCACAG
>CACGAM010000036.1 GCA_902571055.1 uncultured Pelagibacteraceae bacterium
TAGCAAGAAATATGCATATGAAAGTGAAAAACATGTGTATTTTAAAGTTAAAAATTTTGAGGATTATGGAAAGCTCTCAAACAAAAAATTAGAAGATCTTATAGCTGGATCTCGAGTAGATATATCGGAGAAGAAAAATAACCCTGAAGACTTTGTTTTATGGAAACCTTCAAAAGAAAATGAGCCTTATTGGTCATCTCCATGGGGAAATGGAAGACCTGGGTGGCATCTAGAGTGTTCTGTAATGTCAAAAAAATATTTAGGCGAAACATTTGATATTCATGGTGGGGGAAGAGATTTAATTTTTCCTCATCACGAAAATGAAATAGCACAATCGGTTTGTGCAAATAATAAAAAATTTGCGAATTATTGGGTTCATAATGGTTTTATAACTATTTCAAAAGAAAAAATGTCAAAGTCACAAGGCAACATTCTTAAAATTGACAGTTTAAAAAATAAATATAATGGTCAAGTGTTGAGATTAGCTCTGATGAGCTCACATTATAGACAGCCTTTAGATTGGAATGATCAATTAATGGAAGAATGTTATAAAACTTTAGACAAATGGTATTCTTGTTATATTAAATTAGAAAAAAAAGTTTTAATAGATGATGATGATTTACTACCTTTATATGATGATCTGAATACCCCTGGTTATATATCTGTACTTCATAAATTATTTGATAAAGCAAAGTCTGGAAACCAACAAGAAAAAGAAAAGTTTATAGCAGGCTGTAATTTTGTTGGTCTTTTAGAGCAGAGCAAAGAGGAATGGCTATCATTTAAAAAAGGAAAAATAAAAATTTCTGAGGAGGAAATAAACTTATTGATTAATAAAAGAAATGAAGCAAGAAATTCTAAAAATTACGATTTAGCTGATAAAATTCGAAATGAACTTTTAGACAAAGGTGTTTTAATTGAAGATAAAGATGGTAAAACAATTTGGAAAATTAAATGAGCAAAGAAAGATTATACATATTTGATACAACACTTAGAGATGGTGCGCAAACTCAAGGGGTACATTTTTCTATAGATGAAAAAACTAAAATTGCCCATGCACTAGATAATTTAGGCGTTGATTATATAGAGGGAGGATGGCCTGGGCTAATCCGTCAGACACAGAATTTTTTCAAAAAGGCCTTAATCTTAAAAATTCTACTTTCACAGCCTTTGGAATGACAAAAAAAACCGGAAGAAGTGCCGAGAATGATCCAGGGCTATCTGCAATACTTAACTCTAATACAAATGCTGTCTGTTTAGTAGGTAAATCTTGGGACTTTCATGTTGATGTCGCTTTAGGAATTTCAAATGAGGAAAATTTGGAAAATATAAAAGAAACTACAAAACATTTCGTTAAAAATAACAAAGAATTCATGTTTGATGCCGAACATTTCTTTGATGGATATAAATCAAATCCAAAATATGCATTAGATTGTATCAAAGCAGCATATGATAATGGAGCTAAGTGGATTATTTTATGTGATACTAATGGTGGAACCTTGCCTCATGAAGTAACTGAGATAGTTAAAGAAGTCACTAAACACATACCTGGAGAAAACCTAGGTATTCATGCACATAACGATACTGGAAATGCAGTTGCAAATTCGATTGCAGCCGTATTGTCAGGAGCAAGACAGGTTCAAGGGACTATAAACGGTTTAGGCGAAAGATGTGGAAACGCTAACTTAATGTCTCTAATACCAACATTTCATTTGAAAAAGGAATTTTCAGATAAATTTGAGATAAATATTAAGAATAAAAATATTAAACATATAACTCAATGTTCAAGGTTACTCGATGAAATATTAAATAGGAAACCTAATAAACACTTGCCTTATGTAGGTGCTGCCGCTTTTTCACATAAGGGTGGATTACATGTTTCAGCTGTTCAAAAAGATCCAAAAACATACGAGCACATTAACCCCGAGGATGTTGGTAATAATAGAAACATTGTAGTTTCAGACCAATCAGGTAGATCGAATATAATGTCTAGACTTAAAACTATTGGAATTGAAATTTCAGAAAATGATCCAAAGATAAAGAAACTCTTAGAAGAGGTAAAAGATAGAGAATTTATAGGATACAGTTATGATGGAGCAGATGCATCATTTGAGCTTTTAGCTAGAAGAATCATAGCTAAAATACCAAGGTATATTTCAATTAAAGAATATGACGTATCAGTTTCAAAAAATGATTTAGATAAAATTGTTTCAAAGGCTAAAGCAAAACTGGAAGTGGACGGAGAAAAAATTATTTGTGAAGGCGAGGGTAATGGACCAGTTCATGCCTTAGATAATGCCATTAGAAATAATGTAGATAAATTAGATAAATATGCTGATTACTTAAAAGACTTAAAACTTGTTGATTACAAAGTAAGAATTTTAAATACAGGTACAGAAGCTGTAACAAGAGTAT
>CACGAM010000037.1 GCA_902571055.1 uncultured Pelagibacteraceae bacterium
GAAAAAATCTTATTTCAAAATCCTTCTGTAGGGGATTTGGGTATAGGACATGTCCGTTGGGCTACACATGGTGTACCAAATCAAATTAATGCACACCCACATTCAACAGATCAGGTTTCTGTTGTACATAATGGCATTATTGAAAATTCAGATAAATTAAAAAAAGAATATGAAGCCAAAGGTTATAAATTTAAATCTCAAACAGATACTGAGGTTATAACTATAATTCTTACAGATTTCCTTAAAACTGAAAATCTTGTCGACGGTGTATATAAAACTTTAAATAAATTAATTGGAAGTTTTGCATTAGGTGTAATTTTTAAAAATTATAAAAATTTAGTTGTTGGAGCAAGAAGAGGAAGTCCTTTAGCAGTTGGATATGGGCATAATGAAAATTTTATCGGCTCAGATTCATATGCGCTAAAAACTATGACGAATAAAATATCTTACTTAGATGATGGTGACTTTTGTCTTTTATCAAAAGAAAAAGTAGAATTTTATAACAGTGATAAAAAGAAAATTAATAAAGAAGTTTTTGAGTTGTCAAACGAAGAAAATATTGTAGATAAGGGAGATTTTAAAGATTTTATGTCAAAGGAGATCGACGAGCAAAATCTTACAACCAAAAAATGTTTAAATGAATATTTAGATAAATCTAGAAATGAAATTAATATTTATAATATCCCAATAGATCCTAATAAAATAAATAAAATTAGACTTATTGGTTGTGGTACAGCCTATCACTCTTGCCTGATGGCTAAATATTGGATTGAAGAATTTACATCAATAGATGTAGAGGCTGATATTGCCTCAGAATTTAGATACAGAAATGTTAAATTAAATAAAGATGACTTATATATATTCGTTTCACAGTCTGGTGAGACAGCAGATACATACGCAGCTCTTGAAAAATGTAAAAAAAATAAAGTAAAAACTTGTGGAATAGTTAATGTTGTAGAAAGCTCAATAGCGAGACTTTCTGATTTCGTCTTACCAATTCATGCTGGTCCTGAAATAGGTGTGGCATCTACTAAGGCATTCATAGGCCAAATGTTAGTTTTGCTTTTATTGACATTAAAAATTTCAAAAGACAGAAAAGATATAGATCCTGATGTTTTTAAAAAATTGATAGATGATATTATAAACTTACCTGATTTAATCAAAGAGACTTTATCAAAACAAAAAGAAATACAAGAGATTGCAAGAGATTTTATTAATGCAAAAGGCACGATGTATCTTGGTAGAGGATATTCTTACCCAATAGCTATGGAGGGAGCATTAAAACTTAAGGAACTATCTTATATACATGCTGAAGGTTATGCAGCAGGTGAAATGAAACATGGACCTCTTGCTCTTATAGAGGATGGTATGCCAATAGTAGTACTAGCCCCAAAAGATAGATACTTTGAAAAAACAATATCCAATATGCAAGAAGTTATAGCTAGGGGTGGTAAAGTCTTGATGATAACAAACGATAAATCAAAAACTTTAAGCGAAAATATAAGATTTAAATTTGAACTTCCAGATTTTCAATCACATATCAGCGCTTTCCTACTAACTATACCTATTCAATTTTTAGCTTACCATGTTGCTTTATTAAAGAATTGTGACATCGATAAACCTAGAAATCTCGCCAAATCTGTAACAGTTGAATAATAATAAAACTTTGATAAAACAATCACGAGTTGAACATGAAAAATTGGAAAACAAACAGCTGGAAAAAATATCCTGTAAAACACATTCCTTCTTATAAGGACGAAAAGGAACTTAATATGGTTTTAAATAAATTAAAATCATCACCACCCTTAGTTTTTGCAGGAGAAACTAGACATTTAAAAGATCAATTAGCTAATGTAGTAGACGGAAAAGCTTTCCTTCTCCAGGGAGGAGACTGTGCTGAAAGTTTTGCAGAATTTCACCCGGATAACATTAGAGATACCTTTAAAGTAATTTTGCAAATGTCATTAGTGCTAACTTATTCTGCGTCTTTGCCTGTTGTTAAACTTGGAAGAATAGCTGGACAATTTTCTAAACCAAGAAGTGCACCAACTGAAAAACAAGGAGATAAAGAACTACCGAGTTACCTTGGAGATAATATTAACAGTATAGAGTTTGATGAAAAATCAA
>CACGAM010000038.1 GCA_902571055.1 uncultured Pelagibacteraceae bacterium
CTTACTAGATTTATATTGGTTATTGGTCTTTTGCCAGTCTTTTCCTTAGTAAATTTTCTACATGCAACCTTTAACGCTTCTTTAAAATTTTCATCTTGTTTTTTGTTATTTAATGAAAACGATTTAGCAATTTTATCAATTTCTTCTTGTATAGAAATTTTAAAATCTTCGGTATTTAAAATCGGAATTCCCATAAAATTAACAATTGGCATATTATGAATACTTCCTTGTGTTGTTATAACAACGGTAATATTTAAATGTCCATTCTGTGAAATATTTTTTCTTTCTTTAATAGATTTTGACTCCTCTTCCACCCCAATATTTCCATCTAAAAAAATTTTTCCATAAGGAGCTTTATCAAAAACTTCTGGAGAATCTCCAGGAAATATTCGTACAATATCTCCATTTTCTACCTTAATAGGATGGGGAACATTTAATTTTTTTGCAAAATCAATATGCTCTATCATATGTCTTTGCTCACCATGAACTGGTATAATAGAATTTGGTTGAATCCATTCATACATATCTTTTAAATCGTCTCTATTCGGATGACCCGATACATGAACAAAATCTGTCTCCTCTGAAATAACATTTATACCTTCTCTTACTAATTGGTTGTGAAGTTTATAAAGTTTTTTCTCATTTCCAGGAATTATTTTTGATGAAAAAATGACAGTATCTCCTGCTTCGACAAATACATCTGGATGTATATAATTTGATATTCTGTTCATAGCTCCCATGGGTTCACCTTGACTGCCTGTGCATAAATAGATTATTTTTTCACTTGAAATATTTTTAGCATCACGTGAATCAATTGGTTCTATAACATCTCTTAAGTATCCACATTGTTTTGCTGCCTTATAAATTCTGTGCATAGATCTTCCTACAAGAGAAATATTTCTTCCACTTTTTTCTGCACAGTAAAAAATTGTTTCCATTCTAGCAACATTAGATGCGAAAGATGTAACAATCACTCTTTTTTTTTGCTTTTCTATAATCTTTAACATGCTATCTCTTACATCTTTTTCTGAGCCCGACCTACCAACGCTTAAAACATTTGTAGAGTCGCATATCATCGTTAAAACACCTTCCTTTCCTATTTCGATTAATCTTTTTGAATTCATGTTATCTCCAACTAAAGGGTTTGGGTCGCACTTCCAATCTCCTGTATGCAGAATACTTCCTGCAGGAGTTTCTATTCTAAGTCCATTAGGTTCGACAATAGAATGAGTCATTGTAATGAACTCAATTTTAAAAGGTTTTAAATTAATTGTGGAGCCTAACTGCACAATTTGTAAATAAGACGTAATATCAATCTTTTTTTCTCTAAATTTTTCAGTAACGAGTGCAGCTGTAAAAGGTGTAGCATAAATCTTGCATTTAAATTTTGGCCAAACATGTGTTATTGCGCCTATGTGATCTTCATGGGCATGTGTTAGAACAATTCCTAAAAAGTTATCCTTTTTGTCCTCTACATATCCTGGATCTGGATATATCAGGTCCACACCTGGAATTGTGTCATCTGCAAAAGTAACACCCACATCTACCATTATCCATTTATGATCATCTTCTTGACCATATCCGAATAAATTCATGTTCATGCCAATCTCACCAGCGCCCCCTAATGGGCAATATAAAAGTTCATCTTTCATCTAATTCAAAAACCTCACTAATTTTATTATACCGTTAAGAGTAATATCTTTATTTAAATTAATCTTATAATCAAAAGAATTTTTGAATATATGAGCTAAACCACCAGTAACTATTATTTTAAAATTTTTTTTTGTTTCTCTTTTAATTAAAGAAATGATTTTGTTAATAAGTCCAATATAGCCCCAATAAAAGCCAGATATTACCGAATTATTAGTGTTTTTACCCAGTATTTTTTTTATTTTTTTTAACTTAATATTAGGTATTAACGAGGCTTTGCTAGATAAGTTATTTAAAGATGTTTGAACACCTGGTGCTATAACCCCGCCAATGTAGTTGTTAGACTTTACCACATCAAAAGTAGTAGCTGTGCCAAAATCTATAATTATATAAT